>CACMAH010000053.1 GCA_902611605.1 uncultured Alphaproteobacteria bacterium | reverse complement strand
GAAAGCTATTTTTTGTCAAATAATAAAATATTTAATTGTGAAGTTATAATTGTTGGTGCTGGAATTGCTGGCATATCTGCAGCAAAAGTATTAGATAAGAATAATATATCAAACATAGTAATTGAAGCTAACAACCAATTAGGTGGAAGAGCAAGAAAAGCTAAAAAATCCTTTGGTAGTTGGTTTGATCTGGGATGTTCTTATTTGCATGAAGGAGAAATTAATCCTCTGACATCTATAGCCGAAAGTCTTAAAGTACCAATTAACTATGAAAATGGGGATATTTTTTCTATTGAAAAAACAAAATATCTTAAGAGAAACAAGCCATTTCTATCTAAAAAAAATCATCTTTTAAAAAAATCTCATGATAAATTTTTAAAAAATTTAAACTTTTATAAATATAAAGTTGAGGATAGTTCTCTTTCTTCTTGTTTGAATATACGTGACCCGTATTACCCTATCCTATTTGATTATTTAACTGGTCTAAATGGTATTGAAGCCAACCTAGTATCTGCTGTGGATTTTGCATCAGTTAATGATGGTAAAGATTTTATTATAGAGAATGGACTAGCTAACTTAATTGATAAATGGGCAAAAGGTATAAATTCAATTTTAAATACTCCAGTTACCCAAATAAATTGGGAAAAAGATTATATTGAAATATATACACAATCAAAGAAATATATTTGTAAATCAGCACTATTAACTGTCTCTAACGGAATTTTACAAAATGAAGACATAACTTTTATTCCTCAACTACCAAATTATAAAATACAAGCAATCCATAATTTGCCAATGGGGATTTTAAATAAAATTGGTGTTCTTTTTAAACAAGGGACTTTTAAAGAAAATGATATAGGTTGGTATGTAGCATTAACAGATACGAATGATAATGATAAATCTCAGATAATTAGTTTTGAAATACGAAAAAGAGAAAAGGAACATATGATATTCTTTTTCGGAGGTGAAAAGGGATTAGATGTCGAAAATTTTCCAGATAAATATTATAAAATAATTACTTCATTTATAAAAAACCAATTTGGAAATCTTATAGGAAATAATATTATAGAAATAATTCATACAAGTTGGGGGAAAGATCCTTTTACTAAAGGTTCTTATTCTTTTGCTTTACCAGGACATAGTTCAGAAAGAGAATTATTAAAAAAATCATTAGAAAAAAAAGTATACTTTGCAGGAGAAGCTACCATAAAGAGCTATTATGGTACTTGTCACGGTGCATATATTTCTGGAGTTAATGCTGCTAATGCAATCATTTCCGACTTAAGTGACTAAATTTCTTCCAAATATGTTACTAATTCGTAATTTTCAATTCTAGAATTGAACACTTCTAATTCCTGTTTTTTACAATTCTTAAATACCTCACAAAAAGTATCAAAATAAAATTTTTTATTTTTTTTCGATTTTTCAAAATCATTTATGGCTTGATCCCAGCTTTGGGCTATTTGCATTGTTTTTTTCTGGTAAGTATCTCCAATCAATGGTTTGGGTGGTTCTTTTTTTTCTGTAATTCCATAAAGTGCAGAAGAAAGAACTGAAGACAATACTAAATAAGGATTTGCATCCGCGCCTGCAACTCTATGTTCTATTCTTTTCGACAAGTAATCTCCACCAGGTATCCTTATTGAAGCAGTTCTATTTTCATAACCCCAACAAATATTAATAGGTGCATGGCTTCCAGGACGAAGTCTTTTGTAAGAGTTATAATGAGGAGCAAGGATCAGTGTCGAGTCTTTAAGGCTATCAAGTATCCCTCCAACTGCGTTTTTTAGAATATCAGAACCAATATCAGAATTATTATTAAAGACATTAATGTTGTCTTTATCTAATAAACTAAAATGAATGTGCATCCCACTTCCAGCAATATTTGGAAAAGGTTTTGCCATAAATGTAGCTCTTTTTTCATGTTTTTTTGCAATTCCTTTTATAAATCTTTTGAAAAGAATTGCTTGATCTGCTGCTTTTAAAGGATCAGCAGTATGTTTGAGATTTATCTCAAACTGATTAGGAGCATTTTCAGACGATATTCCGTCCATAGGTATTTTATTTTTT
>CACMAH010000052.1 GCA_902611605.1 uncultured Alphaproteobacteria bacterium | reverse complement strand
TTCCCTCGTTGGTACATTATCCAGATTTAATTTCACACCTAACTTCCCTTTTCCTGCCATTTCTATTGCAGAACACGTAAGTCCAGCTGCTCCCATATCTTGTATAGAAATAACGGCACCGGCTTTCATAAGTTCTAAACAGGCCTCCAACAAACACTTTTCCATAAAAGGATCGCCTATTTGAACTGTTGGTCTTTCCTTTTCTTTTGCACTACTAAATTCGTTTGAAGCCATGGTGGCACCGCCTATACCGTCCCTACCAGTTTTAGCCCCTAAATATACTAGTGGTAAGTTACTTTCAGTTGCTCCAGAATAAAAAATACTATCTTTTTTTAAAATCCCAGCAGCAAAGACATTAACTAGGCAATTACCCTCATATGCTGTATCAAATCTTAACTCTCCGCCTAGATTAGGAACCCCAAAACTATTTCCATAACTTCCTATGCCATCTACAACACCAGACAAAAGGCCTTTTACTTTATTTTTATTTGTTCCAAAGCTTAATGCATTCATAGTAACAATTGGTCTAGCCCCCATTGTAAATATATCCCTTAAAATTCCGCCGACCCCAGTAGCAGAACCTTGAAATGGATCTATAAATGATGGGTGGTTATGACTTTCAATTTTGAAAACTAAAGCATAGCCATCATCAATATCAATTATACCAGCATTTTCACCTGGGCCACATATTACTTTAGGGCCTGAAACAGGAAGAGTTTTTAACCATTTTTTTGTAGATTTGTAAGAACAGTGTTCATTCCACATTGCTGAAAAAATACCAAGCTCCGTAATATTTGGTTCTCTATCTATGAGATTGATTATTGTTTCATATTCTTGAGGAGTAATACCATGGTTTCTTATCAAATTTTCAGTAATTTTTATGCCTGATAGATCCAATATACTTACTCTAAAACATTTAAGATAGATTTTTTTTATTTAAAACTTTTGATCTTGCTTTTGCGCTATTAACATCACTAATGCCTAAAAGATGAGTTAAAACTCTCATTAATTTATTTTCTTCTGGAGTTCTGTTGTTATCATCTAAAACTATACTCCATAATTGCTCGATTAATTGATGTCTGTCTTCATATGGTATGTCTTGTTTAATAATTCTAGTCAATTGAACGTTATCATTTATTTCCATTTCTAATTCTTGGCCTTGCAACCTTAAAAGTCTAGCATCTTCTTGACTTATATTTAAGTTATTAGCTAGTAAATGATCTATAAGTTTTTTTTCAGATTCAGTGTATTCATTGTCTGTTTTTGCAGCCCTTACTAAAATTGCAGCAATTGCACTATTTGAAGTTATACCTTCCTCATATGTCTCTGGAGAAAATATATCTTTTAACTTATTCCACATAATTTACCTCTTTAGACTAACCTAGATTGTTTTAGAGCTGCTTTTATAAAATCTGAGAATAAAGGATGTGGAGAAAATGGTTTAGATTTTAACTCAGGATGGAATTGTACCCCAATAAACCAGGGATGATCAGGGATTTCGATAATCTCAGGTAATGATCCATCAGGGGACAAACCAGAAAAAATAAAACCTTTTTTTTCTAAAATTTCTTTATAACTTATGTCTACTTCAAATCGGTGTCTATGTCTTTCCGAAATAGTTTTTGCACTATAAATTTCACTCACTTTCGATCTTGGTATTAATACTGCATCATAAGATCCAAGACGCATAGTCCCTCCTTTATAATCAGTAAATTTTCTGGTAATGATTTTTCCTTGGTCTAGCCATTTCTCTAAATGAAAAATTATAGGTACTATTTCTTTTTTGTCTTTAGAATATGGATAATGAAATTCTTCAGAACTAGCATTTTCAATTTTGGCTAAATTACGTGCAGCTTCAACAACCGCCATCTGCATTCCAAGGCAAATACCAAAAAAAGGCACTTTTTTTTCTCTAGCAAACTTTGCTGCCATTATTTTTCCTTCTGCACCACGTTCCCCAAATCCACCAGGAACTAATATAGCGCTAAAATTTTGTAAATACGATGCCGTGTTTTCTTTTTCAAAAATTTCCGAATCTATCCATTCAGCTATCACTTTAATATTGTTTGCAAACCCACCATGAGTAAGTGCTTCTGCAATTGATTTATATGCATCCCCTAGTTTT
>CACMAH010000051.1 GCA_902611605.1 uncultured Alphaproteobacteria bacterium | reverse complement strand
AGTTCTCCGGTAGCAGCTAATAAAGAAAATCTTGCATATGTATGTTCCCTTTCAGCAGAAGCAAGCTGAGTTCTGGCATCTAAAAGATTTTGCTCTGCGTTAATTACATCAAGAGTAGTTCTAGTTCCTAATTTTTCTTCAACTACAACACCATCATATGCTAAACTGGATGCTTCTACTTGTCGCTTTCTAGCCTCTATACTCGCTTTTGAAACTAAGACATTTGACCAAGCCAAGGCGATTTCTTGTTCAACTAATCTCTTTACCAATAATGTACTTTCTTTTTGAGCTTTATAATTTATTTTAGCTTGATTAATTTCATTATCAATTCTTCCTGAGTTAAATATTGGTATAGAGCCTTCTAATCTAAATGTTACTGAATTGCTATTTCCCGATGAGCTATTATACCCATTTGAAAAAATTGACTTGAAACTAATTAAAGGTGATTTTTGACTTTTAGCAATGTCAATTCTAATTCTAGCAATTTGTTCTTCAATTTTAGCAGCTTTAATTTTTGTATGGGTTTTTAATGAGTTTTGTTTGGCAATTTCTAAAGATGAAGGTAATTTAAAATTTTTTTTAATATTCATTAATTTATAAGGTTTAATTCCTACTAAACTCAAAAACAATTCACTACTAATTTTAAGTGAACCAACTTTTGCTGTTAGGTTAGCTTTTGCAGCAGCTAGTGCAGATTCAGCTTGAGAAACATCAGTTCTAGTAACTTCTCCTAATTGAAATCGATCTCTTATTTCAAGAAACTGTCGCTCAAGAACTGCAACATTGTTATTACTTAACTCAACAAATTTTTGGTCACGCAAAACATTTAAATAAGAATTAATTGTATCTAATAATACTTTTTGCTCTAATTCACGCAATTGTAATTTTGCAATTTTATATAAAGCTTCATCTATAAGAACTTTACTTTTAGACAAATTTCCATCTGATATATTGTAACTACCAGTTAAAGAACTTGAGTAACTATCACTTTTTGAAGATTCATTAATATTCCAACCTCTAGATCCATTAATTGATGCTGCAAAATTTAATCCTAATGCAGACTTCGAAATATCAATCGCAGTTTTAGAAGATTGCAGTTGAGTTCTTGATAATAAAAGCTGTTTGTTAGTTGAAAAAGTTAATCGTAAAACTTCATCTAATGTATCAGCGTTCAAACTTGGACTTAAGACCAAAAAACACCATAACATTATAAACCAAATTTTAAATAAATTTAATTTTATTATTTTCAACACATCTATCATTCAAAACTTATTTTAATCATATATTGTTAGAAAATGAATCTTTTCTCAATAGAAAAATCACCTAATAATGGAGCATAAGCATCAAAACCATAATTCCAGTCAATACTATTTGTTTTTTTTATACCTAATCTACATTCTCCTTTACCACCTTCTAAAAAAATTGCTACTATCCTACCACCTTTTTTAACTTGTTCTTGAATATTCAAAGGAATAGTTTCGATACCTCCTTGTATAATTAAAGCATCAACCTTTTCTTCATAATTTATTCCATCTGAAAGACTTCCTTCATAAATTACAGTATTTTCAATAGAAGTTTCTGAGAGTAGTTTTTGTGCATTTTTAAAGAAAAATTCTTCTTCTAAGGCAATAACTACCTCTGCTATTTGAGATAATATTGCAGATGAATATCCTAATCCACAACCTATATCTAACACTAAATCATTGGAAGTAACCCGTAATAATTCTAGCATTTTTGCAAAAATTCTTGGTTCTAGTAAGTATCTATCTTTTCCCAAAAAAATATTGGTTTCACCGTAAGCAATTGTAGCATATTCATCAGGAACAAATTTTTCGCGAGCTACCGTTGATAGTGCTTGTAAAATTGAATAATTAGTGACATCAGCAGTTCTTATTTGGCAATCAACCATTTCTTGTCTTGCTTTAGAGAAATCAAACATCCAATCACCGTGATTTATTATAGAATACTATATGGCATATGTAACAAATAGTATCAATATTAGTTATATTTCAATAAGTAATTTTTTAAAAAAACCTATCAATAAATTTTTTATCTTTTACAGACCTTGTATTTGTTTTATCAAATGCTATTAATTAAGTTGTTTTGGCGTGTTGGCAGAGTGGTGATGCAGCGGATTGCAAATCCGTGAACACGTGTTCGATTCACGTACACGCCTCCAATTA
>CACMAH010000050.1 GCA_902611605.1 uncultured Alphaproteobacteria bacterium | reverse complement strand
TCTCCATTACCAAGTTCTGTCTTTCCGTCATCTCCCCTTTTTGTATATATTTTATTAAGAATAACCATTTTTACCCTCTTTTTTCAAAATAAACAAAGGCAATAATAAGTAATACTGCTACTGCTTGTGTTATAATTCGCCATCGCATGAGTTTGTTAGAATATTTTTTTCCAAAATTTCCACCTTTGGCAAAAGATCCAATTCCAAACATCAGAATAATTAAAACAACGAGACAAATAATAATTGTAATTATGAATAGGATAGAGGACATTTTTTTTTATTTTTAAAATTAATTTTGAATTATCAGATTTTAAATAACCAGTCTAGTGTATTAGTTGGCAAAAGTTTAGTCATTATTTGAGCAATTTTAGTTTGGATAGTAATTTTGTACCTTGCTTTTGGTTTTTTAGAATTTAAAACTTTAATTAGTATTTTTGTAACTTCATCAGGTTGTAATTCATAGCCATTAAATGAATCCTTATAGTTGTTATCATATAATCTTTTTATTACTTTATTTTCATAAGTTTTTTGGTGGACAGATTTTTTCCAATCAATCCATTTTTCAAAATGCTTTACAGATTTCTTTTTTATATCAGTGTTTATCGGGCCTGGCTGAATCAGTACAAATTTAATTTTACTATCATAGTTTTCTCTTCTTAGAGCATCAGTTAGTGCTTCAATTGAATATTTAGTAGCCGAATACAAACCTCTATAAGGAAGTGATATGAAACCTAATACTGAAGAACAATTAATAACTTTTGGATAATCTGAATTCATCATTAGTGGTATGCATCTATTTATTAAATCAATTTGGCCAAATACATTTACTTCAAAAATTTCTCTCATAGCAGACCTAGGTATATCTTGGATCGCACCGGGTATCGCATACGCACCATTATTAAATAATACATCTAGTTGAGATTTAGTTTTTTGTTTTACTAAATTAACTGCACAATTTATCGATTCTTCTTTAAGTAAATCTAAAGGAAAACTTTCGATACCTAATTTTGTAAAAAAAGTACAATCTGTTTTAGATCTACATGTTGCAAAGACTCTCCATCCTTTGTTATGAAGAGTAATGGCAACATTTTTACCAATCCCACTTGAACATCCAGTAATTAGAATATTTTTTGTTTTCATTTTTAAACCTATAAATTAAAAGCATATTAAATAGTTGATGGATTATTTATGACAAACAAGAAATATTCAAATAAAGAAATAATACTAAATGAAAATCTAGACGATGCACTTGGTCAAAGATATCTAGAATATGCTCTTTCTACTATAACTGACCGCGCATTACCTGATAGCAGAGATGGTTTAAAGCCAGTACACCGAAGAATATTATATGCCATGAGGCAGTTAAAATTAGCTCCCTCCGGTTCATTTAGAAAGTGTGCTAAAATTGTTGGTGAGGTTATGGGTAATTTCCATCCCCATGGAGATAAAGCCATATATGATTCTTTAGTGAGAATGGCTCAGACGTTTACAACTAGGTATCCACTTATAGAGGGTCAAGGTAATTTTGGTAATATTGATGGTGATAATGCAGCAGCACAGCGATACACTGAAGCTCGCTTGAGCGAAATTTCTATGATAATGTTAGATGGCCTAGATGAATCTGCTGTTGATTTTAAAGATAATTATGATGGGTCAGAAAAAGAACCTGAGTACTTACCCGCCTTGTTCCCTCAACTTCTAGCAAATGGTGCTTACGGTATTGCTGTTGGAATGGCTACTAGTATTCCACCACATAACATAAGAGAAATTTTGGATGCATCAATAAAGTTAATTCAGAATTCAAAATTAGATGATTCAGATCTAATGGAGATAATAAAAGGTCCTGACTTTCCTACTGGAGGTCTATTAGTAGACTCTAAAAGTACTATATTAGATAACTATATTTCAGGAAAAGGGAGTTTTAGAATCAGAGCTAAATTCAATCAGGAGTTTTTATCTAGGGGAAGATGGCAAATAGTAATTACAGAAATACCATATGGTATCCAAAAATCAAAATTAGTAGAAAAATTAGCTGAACTTATAAATGACAAAAAAATAAATTTATTAAATGATTTAAGAGATGAAAGTGCTGAAGATATTCGGTTAGTACTTGAGCCTAAATCGAAGAATATTCCTCCTGATGTACTTATGGAACATTTGTTTAAAAAAACCGATTTAGAATCCAGATTTTCTCTTAATATGAACGTGTTA
>CACMAH010000049.1 GCA_902611605.1 uncultured Alphaproteobacteria bacterium | reverse complement strand
TTCATCCGCTTTTTCTAAAAGAGAATTAAGGGATCCAAACTGGTTTATAAGTAAAGAAGCTGTTTTTATACCAATGCCTGATGCACCTGGTATATTGTCAATAGAGTCACCAGCTAATGCTTGAACGTCAATAACCGATGGAGGATAAACTCCAAATTTTTCAAATACTTCTTGTTCTCCAATTTTTTTATTTTTCATTGTATCCCACATAATGGTGCTTTTAGAAACAAGTTGCATCAAGTCCTTATCGGAAGAAATTATGGTTGACTCCCAATTTCTCTCTAATGCTAATTCAACGTATGTAGCAATAATATCATCAGCTTCATAACCTTCCATCTCAATACATGCTAGACCAAAAGCCTTTGTTGCCTCTCTAATTAATTCAAATTGTGGTATGAGATCTATTGGAGGTTCTGATCTATTCATTTTATAGTCAGAGTAAATTTTGGACCTAAAAGTTGGCCCTTTTTGATCAAAAACAACTGCAACATGAGTAGGTGCTGAAATTGCATCATTTAACTTATTAGTTAAAAGTTTATAAATCATATTACAAAACCCAGATACTGCTCCAACAGGCAACCCATCTGACCTTGTCAATGGTGGTAAGGCATAGTAAGCTCTAAAAATGAATCCAGAACCATCTATGAGATATATATTATTTTTGGGATTTTGGGATTTTGTAGACATTATTTAAATATTAAAATAATATTTTTATCGATCTTGATAAACAAATTTCATTTCGCAATAAGGACAAATTACATAACCTACCTCTTCATCAATCTGAAGCCATACTAAAGGATGACCCTCAGAAGAGTTATTTGTTTCACCACTACACGATACCCTAAGAGAGAAAACATTTTTTGTGTTTTTATCGTTTTCAAGCATTTATAGTTTCCTTAAGATTATTTTACCTTTTTGAGACCATTACACCCATATTTCTGCCACCCAAAATATGAAAATGTAAGTGAGGAACTTCTTGAACACCATTTAAACCAGTATTCGCAATCAGTCTATATCCATTACCATTTCTTTCAGGGTCTAAATTTTCTTTTTTAATTACTTCATTAATGGTTTTATTAAAGTCAATAATTTCCTCATCACTTGCTTGTGAAGCAAAATGATCATAGTTGATATAAGGACCCTTTGGAATAACTAAAATATGAATAGGAGCAGCAGGATTTATGTCTTTGAAAGCAAGTGAATGCGCTGTCTCAAAAACAGTATCATTAGGAATTTCTTTTTTTAAAATTTTGGCAAAAATATTATTAAAATCATACTTAAATTCCATTCTATTCCCTCTTTAATTATTTTTATAGCAAATCTAATAATTGTTCTTTGTGCAAGCGACAACCTAGTGTTCCAATTACTTCTCCAGCACATTTATTAGCAAATTCACATGATAACGAATCTCCAATATTACTGATTATTCCATATAAGAAACCGGTTGCAAATAAATCACCAGCACCAGTTGTATCTTTTATTTCTACATTTTTAGTAGGAATATTTATCCAATTACCTTTATGTTTGATATATACTCCTCTTTCAGCAACCGTACAAATAACCTTGCAGGGAAAGTCATTACTCGAATTTAAAGCAGCATACAAATCTGTTTGATCAGTTAGTGAAATTAACTCTTTCTCATTACAAAAAACTAAATCTATCCCTTTATTAATTATGTTAATGAATTCCTTCCTATGACGTTGAACGCAAAATGGATCAGATAACGAAAGTGCTACCTTTCCACCTCCTTTTTTTGAATGGTTAATAGCTATTTCAAAAGCTTTTTGACTATCCATACCATCATATCTGTAACCTTCTAAATAAAGCCATGCGCAATTTTGTAAAATATTTAAGTTTAAATCATCTTTAGATAAAAATTCCGTAACTCCCAAGTAGGTATTCATTGTTCTTTCTCCGTCAGGAGTGACTAAAACAATACAATGACCGGTAGATAAATAAGAAGAATCAAATTTTTCCGACACACCAAATTCTACGTTATTAGAATTCAAATCATCAGTAAAAAACTTTCCAAACTCATCATTAGAAACTTTCCCAAAGTAAGATGTTTTTATACCTAACTGAGAAAGTCCAACAATAGTATTTGCCGCTGAACCACCTGCCACTTTTTTAGTTATTGAAATTTTTCTAAAAAGTTCATTTGATCTTTCAGAATTAATTAGATTCATTACCCCTTTTTTTATTTGATTTTTTACTAAAAAATCATCACTAA
>CACMAH010000048.1 GCA_902611605.1 uncultured Alphaproteobacteria bacterium | reverse complement strand
TTTCTTGACTTATTTTAGAGATCAATTAGCTGATTACTATATCTTAAATGAATAGAAATCATCTTGAAAAATTATATTTATAAATCAAATCTAGCACTATTTTTCTCAATGTTTTTCTTTGCATCAGGTTTTGTTGCAGTTGAATTTCTATTGAACGAAGGATGGCATCCAATACAGTTAAATTTCTTAAGACATATTTTGGTAGTATTAATATTAGTACCTATTTGGATTTATTTTGATAGTTTAGATGCTGTATTAAAAGCAAATTGGAAATGGGGAATATTTGTTGGAGGGTTAGGATTTGGCTGTGGAAGTATTCTTTTATTGTATGGTCAAATTTTTTCAGATCCTGTTACAATAACTATTATTATTGCAGTATTTCCAGCAGTATCAGTTGTTTTTGAGGTTATATTAGATAAAAGAATCCTAAACAAGGAATTAGTAATAGGTATTTTAATTTCTATAATAGGAGGTTGTATTGCAGTATTAGGTTCTCAAGATTTAATTAAAGTTTCTTGGGGTGCTATTCTTGCTGTTATTGCTGTTTTTTTATTTGCTTGGGCATCAAGGGCCAATGTAATTGATTTTCCTGATCTATCAACGCTTGGTCAAACAGCTATTTGTATGATTGGTTCATTCACATTTATTTCAGCGATTTTCTTAATACTAATAATATCTAATAATATTACGGATAGTTTTATTATAAAAGCATCCATAAAAGAATACTTACAATTAACAGTATATGCATTTTTAGGAATGGCATTTTCGCAATTTCTTTGGCTTCTAGGAATAAAGAAAATTGGTCTAGGTTTGGCATCTATTCATATGAATGCTACCGCTTTCTATGTAATGATTATTCTTTCTTTTTTTGGAGGTAGCTGGAATAACTATCAGTTAGTTGGTGCCTTAATAGTTGGAATTGGGGTTTTTATATCTCAAAGTTCTAAGAAAAGTTTTATTACCTAAAGAGGTATCTCTTCTTCAAAATGGGGAATATGATATCCTTTTTGAACTGCAGGACGATCATAAATTTCTTTGTACCATCGCAATACTCCTGGATAATCGTTTAAATTAATTTGGTGCCGCTTGTGTCTTGCAATCCATGGCCAAATTGCAATATCAGCAATTGTATATTCTCCATTATTTGCACCTGACACGTACTGAAATTTTTCGAGACGGTTATTGAGAATTTTGTATAAATTTTCTGTAGTTTGTTTAAACCGATTTTCAGAATACTCAGATTTTCCTGGATTATAATATAGAAAGTGATGGGCTTGTCCGCAAATAGGACCTAATGTACTCATCTGCCACATAAGCCATTGAAGGGTATCAAATCTATTTTCATCAGAAGGCAAAAATCTCTTATACTTCTCAGCCAGATAAATTAAGATAATACCACTTTCTCTAATATAAACTTTTTTCTCATAATCAAAAATAATAGGTATTTTATTATCAATTGAAATAGTTTTAAACTTTCCTGAAAATTGATCTCCTTTAGAAATATTAATTGGGATAGCACTATATTTCACTTCTAATTCTTCAAAAAGAATAGAGACTTTTCTTCCATTTGGAGTGGGCCATGTATATAGATCAAACATTTCAAACCCTGTTTTTTTAATAAAATTTATATTAAATCTTTTATGGCTTCTACAGGATCTGCTGTTATCTTTGAAAAGATTTTTTTTATTTTTGATTTATCATTTTTTGAAAAGTCGAAATTCGTACCCAATACTATATCAGTTCCCGGTTTTCTTTTCTTAAGAAACTTACCTAACTCGATGCAATCATCCGTAGTAGTATTACACGACATAGATATTCCAAATAATTTAAAATCAATAGAATTGATTAAATCAATTAATTTACTCTCTGAGTACCCTAAAGCTAAAAAAGGATTAACTCCATTTTTTTTCATAATCATGGATGCTGTTATAATTCCTAAACTATGGGTTTCCGATTGAGGTAATATTAGAAGAATAGGAGGACCCTTGAAGTCTAAATAAAGAGGTCCTAAGTATTTTTTTTCATAAATTCGAAGTAATTTTTGTAAACGATCTACTCCAAAGGAAACGTCTATAAAAGAAACCTTATCTTGTTTCCACATATTTCCAAGTTTATCTGCTGTTTTTGGGATTAACTCTTCAATTAATAAATCTGTAGATTTACTTTGATTACATAAATTATTTATTAGTTGTATTTGCTTCTCTTCGTCTCTAGAGAGAATTAAATTACAAAA
>CACMAH010000047.1 GCA_902611605.1 uncultured Alphaproteobacteria bacterium | reverse complement strand
TCCCGGAAATTCAATAATGGGATTACTTACTTTAGCAGCAGAAAAGGGATCAGTAATATCTATAAAAATTACGGGTGAAGATGAAAAGGTTTTGGAAGAAAAATTAAAAAGTTTAGTCAATAATTATTTTGGAGAGGGTATTTAATTTTTTCTATCTTGTTGGGACCGGTTTTTCTCCTTTATAATTATAAAAACCTATTTTATTTTTTCTTCCCAACCAATTTGCCTCTACGTATTTAACTAGTAATGGACATGGACGATATTTAGTATCAGCTAAACCGTCATGAAGAGTGTTCATAATTGCTAAGCAAGTGTCAAGACCAATAAAATCTGCAAGCTCCAACGGTCCCATTGGATGATTAGCACCTAAACGCATAGAATTATCAATACTTTCAACAGTACCTACACCTTCATAAAGTGCATATATTCCTTCATTTATCATCGGCATAAGTATTCTATTTACAATGAAGGCAGGAAAATCTTCTGAATTAGTAGAGATTTTACCAATCTTTTTTACCAGATCTTTTAAGCAATTTGCAGTTTCTTCATTTGTAGCTATACCTCTTACTAACTCTACTAACTGCATAACTGGTGCAGGTTTCATAAAATGACAGCCCATAAATTTTTCAGGTCGATCGGTTCTAGCCGCTAACCTTGTTATTGAAATTGATGAGGTATTTGAGGTGAGGATTGTATGGGGTTGGAGATGAGGTATTAAATCCTTAAAAATTTCATGCTTAATTTTTTCATCCTCTGTCGCAGCTTCGATTATTAGATCACATTTACCAAGCTGAGAAATATCAAATTCTGATTTGATCTTCTTAACGGAAGATATGCCAGCATTCTTATGCAATCTGCCTTTATTTATTGCCTTTTTCAAATTTTCTTTAATTACTTCAGAAGAATTTGATAAAGAGATTTTATTATTATCGTTTATCAAAACATCAAATCCAGAGGTGGCAAAAACCTGCGCAATACCAAGCCCCATTTGTCCTGCTCCAACTACTCCTATAAGCTTAATATTGTTAGTCATTGGAATATTACATTAGTTTAAATTTTATTAGTTAATTCGGGGACAATATTAAATAAATCCCCAACCAACCCAAAATCTGCAACTTGAAAAATAGGCGCTTCTTCATCTTTATTAATAGCTACTATCACTTTGCTATCTTTCATTCCAGCTAAATGTTGTATAGCACCTGAAATTCCTACTGCAACATATAGCTCTGGTGCAACCACTTTTCCAGTTTGACCTACTTGCCAATCGTTAGGTGCAAAGCCTGAATCTACAGCAGCTCTAGAAGCTCCCACAGCAGCACCAAGCTTACCTGCTAATTTTTCAACTATCTCAAAATTTTCCTCACTTCCAATACCTCTTCCTCCAGAAACTACTATTTTTGCTGAAGTTAGTTCAGGTCTATCATTTTCTTGGATTTTATCTTCGACCCAATAAGACATTTTATTTTCAGAAATAGAGCAGTTGGCTTTTATAATAGAAGCACTATTCGAAAGATCTGGTACCTCGAAATTAGCAGTTCTTATGCTAAGAATTTTTTTCTTATCACTACTCTTTACAGTTTGAAGAGCGTTTCCTGCATATATAGGTCTTTCAAAAGTATCTTCATTTATAATTCTTGAAATGTCTGTTATTACCATGACATCAATTAATGCAGCTGCCCTTGGTAATATATTTTTTCCAAAAGCACTAGCTGCAGAAACAATGAAATCATAATTTTCAGATAATTCAACTATAAGGGCTGACATAGGCTCTGCCAAACCGTTTTTAAAAAGTACATTACTTATATTAAGGACTTTATTTACACCTTTGATTTTAGCAGCTTCATTAGAAGCACTTGCCGCATCTTCACAAGCACAAAGCACAGTAACATCTCCTAAACTACTAACTGCATTTACAGTTTTCCCAGTTAGGTCAATAGAAAGTTCATTATTTACGATATCAGCAATTACTAAAACTGTCATTTTAAATTACTCCTACTTCGTTTTTAAGTTTTTCTATAAGCTCATCTACGGAAGAAACTTTAATTCCAGACGGTCTTTCAGGTGGTTCTTTTGTTTCTAAAATTTCTAACCTATTTTTTATTTGAATATTAAAATCTTCTGGAGTTTTTTGCTCCAAGGGTTTTCTTTTTGCTTTCATAATATTAGGAAGGCTTGCATATCTCGGTTCATTTAGTCTTAAATCTACTGAGATTACTGCGGGTAAAGATACTTCAATTACTTGTAAACCCCCATCTACTTCTCTAGTGACAGTAGCTTTATTTGTATCTAATTCTATTTTTGATGCATAAGTAGCTTGAGATGTGCCCATCAAAGCTGAAAGCATTTGTCCTGTTGCATTCATATCATTATCAATGGCTTGCTTTCCACATAAAACCAAATCAATTTTTTCTTCAACTACTATAGCGTGTAAAATTTTTGCCACGTCTAATGGTTCAATATCACAATTAACATCGTCAGTTGCAATAATCAAAATAGCTCTATCAGCAC
>CACMAH010000046.1 GCA_902611605.1 uncultured Alphaproteobacteria bacterium | reverse complement strand
AAATTTGCGGGCCATAAATCTGCTTTAGAATTTGAAAAATTCAATAAGTTTTCTGAAAGTCTTTTTGATTTCTTTAAAGATCCAATAATAATGAGTCCAAAACCTAAAATATTTCCATTATTTTTAAATAGTTTTGTTTATTGGAAACTTTTAAAAGAATTGTTAATAAAAAATAAAAATTTATATAATTATCTTAGCGAAAATTTTTCAGATTATCGTTTAAAACAACTATTTTCTAGATATTCTACTTATGTTGGCGGTTCACCATTTATGTCTCCTAATATTCTTTCTCTAATTTGGAATGTGGAATGTCAAGGGGTATGGAGGGTAAAGGGTGGCATGTATAATCTAGCAAAAGAAATTGAATCAGTAGCAAGAAAATCTGACACCCAATTTTTTTACAAAAGCAAGGTTAAAAAAATCTTAGTGAAAAATAATAAAATTACAGGAATAGAACTAAATGATAGCAGAGTTATTCATTCAAATACAGTAATATTTAATGGAGATCCAAAGGCACTCTTAGATGGACTTGTAGGAAAAGATGTGAAAAAGGCCGTATCAACTAAAAATGTTCAGAATAGATCTCTATCAGCATATGTTTGGAGTTTTGCAGCTAAAACAAAGGGATTAAAACTTCGTCACCATAATGTTTTATTTAATAAAAATTATAAAAATGAATTTGAAGATATCAAAAAAGGTGAAATTCCAAAAGACCCAACACTTTATATTTGCGCACAAGGAAACAATAATGACCCTTATCCTAAGGAAAACGTTTTGGGACGTTTTGAAATAATAATAAATGGATCTCCAGTATCATTAAATAAAACTTATAACAAACAAAAGGAATATGCCAAATGCAAGGAAATAACATTTTCTATTCTGGAATCAATGGGTTTAAAAATAGATTTAAAACCATCAGAAGAAATGCTTACTACACCCGAAGAGTTCAACCTGATGTTTCCTGGCTCTCAAGGCTCTCTTTATGGCAGAACACCTCACGGAATAACATCAACTTTCATGAGACCCAAGAACAGAAACAAAATACAGGGTTTACTTCTAGTGGGAGGAGGAACGCATCCAGGAGCAGGGCTCCCAATGGCATGCCTATCAGGAAGGCATGCAGCAGAAATGATTTTGAAAGACCTAAGTTTGATATAGAAGTAAAACCTAATGGATATGCCTGGTGGTATATAGATGGAATTTCAAATGATGGTAAGAAAGCAATATCAATAATCGGTTTTATTGGCTCCGTATTTTCACCTTGGTATTATTGGTCAGGAAGAAAAAATCCTTCAAACCATGTTTGTATAAATGTAGCTATGTACGGGAAGGGCTGGAGATGGACAATGACCGAAAGAGGTGAAAAACAACTCCAAAGAGACAAGGATACACTTAAAGTTGGGCCAAGTTTTTTTCATTGGGAAAAAGATCACCTAGTAATTAATTTTAAAGAATATTCTATTCCGCATTTTGACTGCGTAAAAGGAACAGTTAAAATTTTTCCTGAATTTATTTCAGATATAGAATGTAAATTATTGAATAACAATAGTCACATTTGGCGACCATTTGCTCCATTATCAAAAATTCAAGTAGATATAAACAAACCAGGATGGCAATGGGAAGGCCACGGATATTTTGATGCAAATTTTGGTTCAAGTGCATTAGAACAAGATTTCTCATATTGGACCTGGGGTAGATTTCCAACAAAAGAAGGGAGTTATACTTTTTATGATGCTACTCCAAGAAGAGAAAAAAATGTAAATATTGCTTTATTATTTAAAAACAATGGGAAAGTAGAAAAAGTCCTAAATCCCCCAAAAGTAACTAAATTATCAAGATCTTTATGGCTTGTTAAGAGAGAAACAAGATCAGATGAAGACTTCAAACCAAAACAAATTAAACATATGCTTGATACTCCCTTTTATACAAGATCAGGAGTAGAAACTTCAATTTTTGGAGAAAAAAGTATAGGAGTTCATGAAGCTTTGGATCTTAATAGATTTTCAAACCCGATATTGAAACCAATGCTAGCTGTAAAAGTACCTAGATTTAATAGATAAACAATTTTAATTTTTAATCGTTAAGTTGCATGATACGAAAATTTAAAGCTGCAGCAAAACTTACCCAAATAAAATAAGGTAATATTAAAATTGCTGATAGTGTATCTTCGAACCAATAAGTTAAAACCATCAATAGAACAGATACCCAAAGCCCAACCATAAATCGCATTGCCAATTTTATATTATTTAATCCAAAAAAAATGGGTGTCCAAATCGTATTGAATGAAATTTGTAAAGCCCATAATGCAACTAAATAATTTTTTGAACCTGGAAGAGCTGAAATCCTCATTCCTACATAGGCTATTATTATATAAAGAATAGACCAGGCTATTGGGAATAACCAGTTTGGTGGATTCCAAAAAGGTTTTTTTAATTTTTTATACCAGTCATTTGGTGGGAAAAGTGCTCCCGTAGAAGCAGCTACGCAACAAGTTAAAAAAAAGAGAGTAAATGCAATCCAATCCATAAAATTATTTTCTTGAAAAATAAATCAATTTATATTC
>CACMAH010000045.1 GCA_902611605.1 uncultured Alphaproteobacteria bacterium | reverse complement strand
CAACTGAGTGGTGCAACTGATGTTGAGCAGGAGAAATTAAAATATATTCTAGCCAACTCCAATATCTAATTCCTATATGAGAGTGTCTTAAGTTAGAGCCAGCTGTGTTAAATAAAAATAACAAAACATTCGCGCCTAACACTGTAAATAGATCAACATTATTGCCAAAAAAGAAAATAAATGTTGATATGGAAACTCCTTGAGTGAAAGTACCTCTTAATGTAAAAACAATACCTTCTAAAGGATGGGTTCTATAAACTGTCATTGGAGTTAAAACTTCAGCTGAATGGTGAACTTTATGTAAAGCCCACAGAATTGGCCACTTATGCATCCAACGATGAACCCAATATTTTGAAAAATCGTCTAACAAAAATATAAAAAGTGTAAAAAGAAAAACAACAACCTGAACAGGTGTATTTTGAAAAGAGCCAGAACTTAACCAACTTATTTCATGAAGCCAATAAAAAATTGCCGTTGCGATTACTAGTTGTGTAATTAAAACAGGAGAGATGCTTATTGATATAATTCGGTTTATTACGAAAACTAAAAAGTCTGCTTTTGAAGAACTAGAAAACCATATTTTCTTATCAAAAATAAATTTTAATGAGTTTTTTAAATTTACTCTCTTAAAAAATACTAGCCAAATAAGTGCAATAAGTATGGAAATTGCTAAATAACCAACAAAGACCCGCTTGCGCGGGTCTATAAAGTGCTCAAAAATGTTTGAAAAGAAATCAATCATTTTCTAAATGATAAGTTAATTCATAATTAATCATTTTCTGAACTATTACTTCCACCTAATTTTTCAGCAAGGTTGCTCATATCAGACAATTTATCTTTATTTCTTGCCTCTACTTGAAATGCATCAACCATTAGTTTTTGAACTTTAAGCATATGAAGTTTATATTCTCCCCAACCTGATCCTTCGTCTTTTAAATATTCACCACTTGAATTCATTCCAGTTACTTGTGATGCATTCATTAGCAATGGGCCCATTCCAATCATTCGATTTAACTTAGTTGCTGTCTCACCAAGATTAAATTTCCCTGTTTGTAGTGACATTGCGAAACCTTTTAATTCTCCCCAATGCTTAGCATAAGTTCTAAAAGCTTTTTTAGTATCAGAATTTGAAGCAACTAATTCTTCGAGTTTTGTTATATCATTGTAAACAGACCCAGCATATTTAAATACTGCCTCTGCAATAACTTTTTCCCAATTAGAACAAATAACCCCTGCTAAATTTACTAATTTACCTCTTTCTGCATCTGATAATTTTTCGCCTTCAGCATCTGCTATTAGTTGACGTCCATCTACAAATGCTTTTGTGATAGTAGCTAGATAATTGGTTTTACCACCTTTATCAAACGCCGAAGCGTAGTAGGCATGTGCAAAAGTCATCTCACTTAACAGATCAACCATACCATCTCCATTAGCATCCGCTGCTGCAAGATCTTTCATTTTAGCAACATTATAGCTTTGTTCTGGAGTAAGTTTTAATGTATGAGCTGCTGCACCAAAATATCCAAAAGCTTCATCCCATGAATGCTCTTTACCAGTATAATGCTTACCCTCTTTATAAGGCTTATCATTCGGTTTATTATCAGCACCCATTTTTTCATCTAGATAATTATCACAAGCTTGATGATAAAAAACAGCACCCATTGTAAACTTTGAAATTAACTGGATATAATCGTATCCTGTACTTGGATCAAACCCTTTATTCGTGCTGGCAGCTTTATCGATCATAAAAGCAAGCGTTTCTTTTCCAGTCATTTGACCTGGCCATCCAGTAACAACTCCTTTTGAAGCTTTACCAGCCAAATTTGTATTAGAAATTTCTCTCATTGTTTCCTGTTTGATATTAAAATCACCTTTATCCACAGGAGATAATATTTTCTTATTTTTGTCAGTTCCTCCAAAATAAGACATCATTTCTGCTTTTATTTTTCCAGCATTAGTACCACCATTACCTTGTGAAGATAATTTCTTAATACTTGTATGCAGCACTTGTCTTCCAATTTGACCAGTATAAGAAACAGAGTTCGTCTTATTACCTGTGTAACCTTTTAGTGTTACAGGATATGGTCCATAAGTATCACTTGAATGACCATCAGAAAACCCAAAACTGGCTAGGCTTAAGATGGAAATTATTGAGGCTACTGTTATCTTTGCCTTGCTATTCATTATTTTCTCCATTCTTTTATAATTATGGCTAGCAGAATTTAAGCTGGCTTCTATATTAATTTTTACTTGGTAAGAATAAGTTTATTATGTCTAGTTAATCTCAATATATAATCTTGAGATCCTAAACTGATGATTGCTGTATTAGATGATCCTATCAAATCCAATGCATTTATTTTTTTTACACTAGGTGTACTATTAGTTTGATTAGGACTTGATTTTTCATCAAAGTTTTCAATTGCATTAAGCAAACTTTCAACCTTCCTTTCTGCCATTTTTAATATCCTTAATCTAATACCTGACTTAGATTGTCAGGAATAAAAATAATCCTTACCAAAATTATAAGGTTTGTCAATCCTGAGTTTATTAATAGGGTATTAAAAGATAAAATTAATATGATTTTTTTTAATACTTGGTGATTTA
>CACMAH010000044.1 GCA_902611605.1 uncultured Alphaproteobacteria bacterium | reverse complement strand
TTTATCTTCATCCTCTTGTTCATCTCGCTCCATTATCACAAATGCAGAAGCTGGTTCCATTGCTAATGATACTTTATAAGATTCTACTTCTGCTCTGTGTAACTCTAGTGTCTTTGAACCTGCATGATATTCAAATATACCAGCTTCTTCCCTAATCAATTTCCAATCTTGATCTATAGAGCCAGGTAATAATCCTACAGGTTTCCACGACCACTTTAACCAAGGGCTTTTATTTGGTGATTTCCTAACAATGACCCCAACAGTTATTTCTTTTTGTTTTTCCATAATTAGTAATACTTTATATTTATTTTAAAATATAATTATTTTAAATTATTGATATTTTATTTTTTAAAATGTAAACCCTTATGTCTATGAGATAAGATATAATTTTTAAAAAAGAAAATAACAAGAGTGTTCCCAGTATGAACAGCCCGAATAGAACTCTCCTTTTATGTCGTTGCGGCGATAGTATGAAAGTTGATCCTAAATCTGCCAAAGAAGTATTAAATGCTTCTTCAGTTATCGAAACAGATTTCCTTTGTACACAAAATTTATCGGTAGCCGAAAAAGAATTATTATCAAACAACCAAGTTATTATTGCTTGTGAGCAACAAGAAGCAATTTTTAAAGAAATTTGTAATGAAATTGAATTCGAAAAAAAAATTACAACTGATCTGATAAATATTGACATTAGGGATCGTGCTGGTTGGACAGAAGATAAAAATGCATTTGCTAAACAAGCAGCACTACTTTCAGAAATAGATTTGGAAACTCCAGAAACACCCATAAAAGAAATAGTGTCAGAAGGTGTGTGTTTAATACTTGGTAAGGATGATGTAGCACTAGATTTAGCTCTTAATCTAAGTAACGAATTAGCAGTGACTGTTTTATTGGAAAAGGAGTTAGAAAATGTAATTCCAAGAAGTGGATATAATGTCTGCAAAGGGATATTAAAAAATGTTTCAGGCTATTTAGGTAATTTCAAAGTTGAAGTAAATAACTATTCTGAGTTAAATCCTCATGGAAGAGGATCTTCTTCTTTCGGATTGCAAAAAAAAGAAGTTAATTCTGAATGTGACATAATTATAGATTTGAGAGGTTCCAATTCATTATTTCAGAATGAAAAAAAGAAAGATGGTTATTTTAGAATAGATCCAAATGATAAAATTGGTTTAGAAAAAGTTTTTAAGGAGTCCATTAATCTTAAAGGTGAATTTGAAAAGCCTGTTTATATAAATTTCGATGAAACCAAATGTGCCCATAGTAGAGCTTCAAGAAAAGGGTGTACAAGATGTCTTGATCTCTGCCCTGCCAATGCAATTATATCGAAAGGTGATTATGTATCTATAGATCCTTTTATCTGTGCAGGTTGTGGAAATTGCTCTTCTGTCTGTCCATCAGGCGCAGCAAACTATGATGACCCTCCATTGGACTTTATTCTGGAAAGAATAAAAAACCTTAGTACAACTTTTAAAAAATATGAAAATAAAATTCTTCCCCGTTTACTTTTCATAGACGATATATTTGGGAAAGAATTAATTTCTCTCATAGCAAGATATGGAAGAGGGTTACCAGCGGACGTTATACCTATAAATATTCCAAATATTGAGATTCTAAGTCATGCAGAGATATTAGGTTCATTTACTTGTGGATTTAGTGAAGTAATAATGACAGTGAATTGTCTAGTTCTTTAAACCTCCAAATAGAAATTTGCAAAAATATATTAAAAGCATCAGGTACAAAAAATGAAGATAGGTTGAAATTAATTGAAACAATGGATCCTGATTTTTTTGAAAAAAAAATATATGGCCAAATAAGTAAAGAATTAATTAGAGAACCAATTTTATTAGTTGGGAACAAAAGAGAAATTACAAGAACAGCTACGAAGGCACTAGTGGGTGAAAATGAAGAAGTTATTAAGTTACCCGATACTTCTCCTTATGGGGAAATAATTGTTGATACTAACAAATGTACACTTTGCTTAGCTTGTATATCATTATGCCCTACCAATGCATTAGAAGATAATGCAGACAAACCTGAGCTAAATTTTACTGAGAATGCATGTATTCAATGTGGAATCTGTGAAAATACCTGTCCTGAGACAGCTATAAAATTGAATCCACAAATAAACCTTAACAATGAAGCTTTAAGTCAAAAAACTCTACATAGTGAAGAGCCTTTTGAATGTATTTCCTGTAATAGACCCTTTGGTGTAAAATCAACAATTAATAGGATAGTTTCAAAACTAGAGAACAATCATTGGATGTATCAAGATAGCAAAAAATTAGATTTAGTTAAAATGTGTGATGATTGTAGAGTAAATGCACAATATCATGATGAGAATTCTCCATTTAAGTACGGTGAAAAACCCAAGATTAGAACGACAGATGATTACCAATAAATTATTTACCAGAAGTTAATTGGTTTACCTAAATCCTTTGGTACTATTTTGGAAACATAGGACAAAATGTCATCAACTTCATCTAATGTAAGTTCTATAGGTGATATAACTACTGGAGATAAGTTTGATCCTGCATCATAAACTTCTGTAATGGAAATTACATTCAAATGTGGACTTACAGTCCAAAATGCTCTGAATCTTTCCTCCCAATCTTCAAAGGATCTCATCGCATGAAACGATGGTGATGAATCTATTCCAGCAAATGCATTATCATCTACCACATGACATCTTTTGCAATGTTTTTGAGAAATTAAAAGACCATTCTTACTATCTCCATCAAAAACAAATTCTTTCTTTTCCTTTTTTTCTGACAGTATAGCTTTAAATATAGGAACACCATTAAATT
>CACMAH010000043.1 GCA_902611605.1 uncultured Alphaproteobacteria bacterium | reverse complement strand
ATCCATAAGCTTAGTTGTAAGAGTTCCAAGGGTTTACAAATTGATTTAATTTACAAATTGTAGTAAATCATATTAATCTTTACGACCTTTTTTTATTTTTGTTTAGATAAGTTTAATTAAATCATTAATACTTTTTGCATAATATTATCTAATAATAATTAATGCTTAAAATAATAATTATTTAAAACTGAATATTTAAGTACTAACAAATTGGAGCATCAGGATGAATTAGTCTTTTTGATCTAAGCTCATGCCAAAAATCTTGTGGAATTTCAAAATTAAACCATTCCATGATTTGTTGAAATTCAATTTTTGATCTAGCTCCCGGTATAACAGAGGATATGATTTTATTAAATAATGGGAATTGAAGAGATGCAGCTGGTAATGGAACGTTATATTTATCTGCTACTTTTGATAATAATCTTACTTTATTCAATATTTCTTTTGGTGCTTTTGAATAATTCCACATTTCTCTACCAACTAGAACTCCCGAATTAAACGGACCTCCACAAATTATAGAAGTTCCAGCATTTATGCATCTTGGGAATAATGTATCTAAAGGTGTTTGCTCCAATAAAGTATAACGCCCTGCAAGTAAAAAAACATCCCAATAACCTATTTCTAGTGCATCTAAACAGACTTGATTTTCATTAACACCTAAACCAATAGCTTTTATGACACCATTATTTTTAAGTTCATCCATTGCTTTAAAGCCAGAATTTGATAAATCTTTAAAATGTCGTTCATTTTCATCACCATGTTGAAATTTACCAATATCATGTACTAATAGTATATCAATATAATCAAGCCCTAATCGTTGTAATCCATCCTCAAAGGAGCGCATAATTCCATCATAAGAATAATCGTAAACAGGATGAAAAGGAAGTGGATCAACCATACCATAGTCTGATGGAACATCAACAGCACCAGGTTTTAAAATTCGTCCAACCTTACTTGATATAATGAAATTATTTCCTCTTAATTGGTCACCAACTACACGCTCAGACCTTCCAAAACCGTACCAAGGAGCTGTATCAAAGTATTTAATTCCAGAATTTAAAGCAAATCGAATGATTTCAGACGCTTGATTATAATTTAAATCTACAAAATTGCCTCCAAGAGGAGCACACCCCAAACCAAGGACATCTATTTTAACTTTTGATTTTCCAACATATCTCTTAGAAAATTTAACCATTATGTTCTCTTTATGCTTAGCAAGAATATTTATTAAAAAAAATATAGCAAATAAAAATTTTCTTTACCCCCCCTGCATATAAGGCATTAATACAACTTCACTATCATCGTCAATAGGTATAAACCAAGACTCTCTGTAAATTTTTCCATTGATTGCTAGAGAGACACCTCTATTTATTTGTGGTTTGAGACCTGGATATTTTAAAGAAATATCATCGAGAACTTGTTTAAAGTTTGATCCAGAAACTGATATATAATCATTACCATCAGCAAAATTTTTTAATGAGCCCCATATTTTTACTCTTACCATGATATTATCGGTTACTTAAAATAGCTTTTAAAACTCTAGGTGGGGATAATGGTAATTCACTAAATCTAATATTTGTTGATCGCGAAACAGCATTATTAATAGCTGCAAGTGGAGGAACTATTGAAGTTTCTCCCACGCCTCTTACACCATAAGGATGACCAGGATTGGGTATTTCTAAAATTACGGGATCAATCATAGGTAAATCAGATGAAACTGGAATTCTGTAATCTAAAAATCCTGGATTTTGTAACTTACCTTCACTACTATAAATATATTCTTCATTAAGTGCCCAACCAATACCCTGAACTGATCCACCCTGCATTTGTCCTTCGACATAACTTGGATGAATTGCTTTACCAGCGTCTTGAAAAACCGTATAACGTAAAATTTTAGTATGACCAGTTTCTAGGTCGGTTTCAACATCAACAAGATGCACTCCAAAGCTAACTCCTGCACCTTCTGCATTTACTTCATAATGTCCAGCTATTGGCCCGCCAGTTTGAGAAGAAACCTTTGCGATATCTTCTAAAGATAGAGGATCTTGAATTCCTGCATTAGCTCCAGCTGGATAAGCATAACCATCTTTCCAAATAACTGCTTCTTCATCAATTCCCCACAATTTAGCAGCTCTTCTGCATAATTCTTTTTTTGCTGCTTTTGCTGCTTTAATTGTTGCCAAACCAACTGAAAAAGTTACTCTACTTCCATCAGTAACATCATTATGCCCAAGTGAGTTTGTATCAGCAATAATTGTTTTAACTTTTTCAAGACTTATGCCTAATTCTTCAGCCGCTATTTGACTTATTGAAGATCTAGAACCTCCAATATCTGGATTTCCCTCAACAATCCCAACTGTACCATCAAAATTGATATTTAAGCTTACACAAGTATTACCACCAAAATTAAACCAAAATCCACATGCAACTCCTCTCCCCTGATTATCTTTTAAAGGAGTCTTATAATGAGAATGAACCTTTGCAGCTTCTAAAGTAGCTTTTAACCCAATATCCTCAAATGTAGGACCATAAGAAGATTTTGTCCCTTTATCAGCAGCATTTAGTATTCTCACATATAATGGGTCATGATTAAAGTATTGGCATAACTCATCAATTACACTTTCTACTGCATATATTGCTTGTGGTGCACCTGGTGCTCTGTAAGCAGCCTGCGCTGGTCTGTTAGTTAACACATTATATGCTTCTGTTTTTACTGATTTTAAATCATATGCAGCAAATGCACTTTGAGCTCCTAATTCATATGTTTCATTTGGAAAAGCACCACCTTCATATCTAATTATGGCTTTGGCTGCAGAAATTTTACCATTTTTTTTCATACCAATTTTTACATCTACTAAGGAAGAAACAGTTGGACCAGTTGCTTTAAAAACTTCTTCTCTACTCATAACTATTTTAACAGGACGTCCAGATTTCTGAGATAGAGCTAAAGCGATTGGTTCTATAAAAACCGTAGTTTTTCCACCAAAACCACCACCAATTTCTGAAGCAGTAACTTTTAATTGACTGTTATCAATTTTAAAAATATTTGAGCAAATTGATCTAACATTGTAATGACCTTGTGTACAACACCATAAATCTGCTTTGCCGTCATCGCTCATTGAAGCAAGACAAGCGTGTGGCTCAATATAACCCTGATGAACAGACGGTGTTTTAAATGTTCTTTTAATTACTTTATCTGATTCATTAAAACCTTGTTCAAGGTTTCCAT
>CACMAH010000042.1 GCA_902611605.1 uncultured Alphaproteobacteria bacterium | reverse complement strand
AAATTTGCGAATAACTAGACATATTTTATTTATTGCATAAATAATAACTAAATTTATTTAAACGGGTGAGAAATGCCTTCTTTTTCAAAATCATTAGAAAATTGCATACATACTTCTTTAGGTATAGCAAATGATCACAAACACGAGCTTACAACCCTTGAGCACCTTCTGTTAGCGTTGATTGACGAACCTGATGCAGCAAAAGTAATGAAAGCTTGCAATGTAGACTTAGAAATTTTAAGAAAAAAAGTTTCTGAGTTTATAAAGAAAGAGTTAGGAAATTTAATTAGTCAAGTTGAAGGTACTGAGTCTGTTCCGACTACTGGATTTCAAAGAGTTATTCAAAGGGCTGCTATCCACGTGCAAAGTTCTGGTAGAAATGAAGTAACTGGAGCTAATGTATTAGTAGCTATTTTTGCTGAAAGAGAAAGTCATGCGGCTTTCTTTTTACAGGAACAAGAAATGACACGTTATGATGCAGTAAATTTTATTGCTCATGGAGTAGCTAAAAATCCTAATTTTGCTGAAGACAGGAGAATATCTGGATCAAATGAAGAACTTGAAGAAATTGGTGAAGAAAATAAAACAGAAAAAGAAACTGCGCTAAAAAAATATTGTAAAAATTTAAATGAAGAGGCCCAGGCTCAAAGAATAGATCCTTTAATTGGGAGAGAAGAAGAAATAGAAAGATGTATACAAGTACTATGTAGAAGGAGAAAAAATAATCCTATATTGGTAGGAGACCCTGGAGTTGGGAAAACTGCTATTGCCGAGGGATTAGCTAGAAAGATTGTTAACAAAGAAATTCCAAAAGTTTTAGCTAACACTACAATTTTTTCACTTGATATGGGTGCTCTTTTAGCAGGCACAAGGTACAGGGGTGATTTTGAGGAACGACTAAAAAATGTTCTGAAAGAATTAGAAGAACATAAAGATTCGATTTTTTTCATTGATGAAATTCATACTGTTATTGGAGCTGGAGCTACTACTGGTGGAGCTATGGATGCCTCAAATTTATTAAAACCTTCTCTGCAATCTGGAAATTTGAAATGTATGGGTTCAACTACATATAAAGAATACAGACAACATTTTGAAAAAGATCGCGCGTTATCACGAAGATTTCAAAAAATTGATGTAGAAGAACCAACGCCAGATCAAGCAGTTAAAATTTTAAACGGTTTAAAACAATATTTTGAAGATCATCACGATACTAAATATACAGGTGAAGCAATTCAAGCTTCAATAGATCTTTCAGTTAAACATATACATGATAGAAAGTTACCTGATAAGGCTATTGATGTAATTGATGAAGCTGGGGCAGCTCAAATGATATTACCTGAGAAAGAAAGAAAAAAAATTATTGGTATAAAGGAAATTGAAAACGTTATTGCAAAAATTGCTAGAATACCTCCAAAGAGTATATCAAAAACAGATGCAGAAATATTAAGCAATTTAGATAAATCTCTAAAAAGAGTAGTATTCGGCCAAGATAAAGCAATAGATTCTTTAACCTCTGCGATAAAAATGGCTAGAGCTGGTTTAAGAGAACCTGAAAAACCAATAGGAAATTATTTGTTCTCAGGACCAACTGGTGTTGGGAAAACTGAAGTGGCTAGACAATTAGCTGATTGTCTTGGTGTTGAATTAATTAGATTTGATATGTCAGAGTATATGGAAAAACATGCAGTTTCAAGACTAATTGGAGCACCTCCTGGATATGTAGGGTTTGATCAAGGTGGTATCCTCACTGACAAAATAGATCAGCACCCGCATTGTATTTTACTTTTAGATGAAATAGAAAAGGCACACCCAGATATATTCAATATTCTTTTACAAGTTATGGATCATGGAAAACTAACAGACCATAATGGAAGAACTGTAGACTTTAGAAATGTAGTTCTAATTATGACTTCAAATGCTGGCGCATCAGAACAGGCTGCGACTGCTATGGGTTTTGGAAGAGACAGAAGAGATGGAGAAGATACAAAAGCCATTGAAAAAATATTTAGTCCTGAATTTCGAAATAGATTAGATTCAGTAATAAGCTTTGCAACATTACCAATGTCTGTGATCATGAGGGTTGTAGAAAAGTTTGTCTTACAACTAGAAGCTCAACTAATGGATAAGAATGTTACATTTGATTTAACAACAAAAGCATCGGAATGGCTTGCGAAAAATGGGTATGATGAAAAAATGGGCGCAAGACCATTATCCAGGCTTATTCAGGAAAAAATAAAGAAACCTTTAGCTGAGGATATCCTCTTTGGTAAATTAAAAAAAGGGGGTGTTGTGAAGGTATATGTTAAAAATGATAATATTTTCTTAGAAATTTCCCCACCAGAAAAACCTAGAATTTCACAAAAGAAACCTCCCTTACTTGCAGCAAAATAAGCTAAAATACTTTTTTATCTCTCAGTTAACTTGATCTCTATTCTCCGATTTCTAGCTAAAGCTTTTTCGTTTTCACCTTTATCAATAGGTTGAAACTCACCAAATCCAGTAGCTGCAAATCTTTCAGCTGGTAATAGTTCTTCTGAGATGAAATATTTGACAACTGACAAAGCTCTAGCCTGACTTAATTCCCAATTATCGGTAAATTTTGCTCCATTAAGAAACTTGGTTTTATCAGTATGTCCATCTACTCTTAAAATCCAATCTATTTCTTTTGGTATTTTTGCAACTATTTTTCTAATTACCTTAGCCATTTGAGAAAGCTCAAATAAACCCTTTTCTTGCAACTCATCTGAACCTAGATCAAAAAGAATTTCTGAAGGGAAAACAAATCTATCTCCTACAATTTCGATACCTTTATTATTACCTAAAATTTGTCTCAAATTTCCAAAAAACTCTGAGCGATAATTTTTTAATTCATTAGTTTCATCCTCTAACTTTTTTATTCTTTCTGCCTCTAAAACAGCATTCTTTTTTTGTTCTATTACAACTTGTGCCAAAGCTGAATTGAGTTTAGAACCAAGATTTTCAACTTGAGCATTAGTTTCTTTATCTCTTATTTCAAACTGATTTAACAATACTTTTAAATCATTTAACTGTGATGCTAATGATAAGGTTTCTTGATTCAAATATTTAATTTTATCCAAAGAAATTTGTTTTTGGTTTTCACTTTTTAAAAGTTGGGACCTCAAGTTTTGTAGTGAAATTTCTCTTAACCGTAAAAGATCTGATAAATCAATTATCTTTTGTCTTATTTCATTATTTTCATTAAAAAAATTTAGATTCTTTTCTTCTAGAATGGCCATAGCTTTTTCTGAACTTGCAATTATTTTCAAATTATCAATTGCTCTTTTTCTTTCTTCTTCTAATGATAGAGTTGCAAGTTCTAATTCTTCTCTTGATTCTTTTAATTTTTTTCTAAGATTT
>CACMAH010000041.1 GCA_902611605.1 uncultured Alphaproteobacteria bacterium | reverse complement strand
TAAAAATCTTTCCAGAATCTGATAAAGAAAATCTAATAAAAAAATTATATAGCAATAAACCTTTTGTTTGGTTAAGAAAAACAATCTCTCCAGAGCAGCAGAACTTAGTAAAAGATATTGGTCAGCCTGGTTTATATTTTGGTCCAAGAAAGATGCGTATTTATCCAAACGGAACATCAGCAGCCCACATTTTAGGTGGAACTAGATATGGTTTAGAAAGTGTTGATAGTGCAGAAATTTTGGGTACTGCAGGAGTAGAGTTATTTTACAATAAAAAATTAAGTATCGAAGATAATCCTTTGGAACCCCTTCAATTATCTATAGATATTAAAATACAAGCTTTGGTTGAGGAAATATTAGAAAATGGTATTAAACTTATGGGTGCCAAAGGAGGATCAGTTATTTTAATGGATTCTAAAACTGGTGAAATAATGTCACTTGCATCATTTCCAAAGTTTAATCCAAATCTAAGACCAAGAAACCTTTTTAAAACTGATCCTTCTAATAGTCCTATTTTTAATAGGGCTGTTCAAGGGATATATGAGTTAGGTTCGGTATTTAAAATTTTTCCAGTTGCGGTAGCATTGGATACTAAATTAATCGAAACCGATACCAAATTTAATACACATAACCCAATTAGGATAAGTGGTAGAACAATATCAGATCATAAATATTTTGGGCCAAATTTGACTGTTGAAGATATTATTATAAAATCAAGCAATATTGGTACAGTAAGAATTGCTCAAAAAATAGGCTCAAATAACCTAAAAAAATTTTATGAAGATTTAGGACTTTTAGATTCAACTACATTGGAGTTACCAGAAACAAAAGGTACAAAACCACAACAGCCAAAGAAATGGAAAAATCTTGAAACAGCAACAGCATCATATGGTCATGGTATTGCAGTATCGCCAGTGCATTTGGCTACAGCTTATTCTATTTTGGTTAATGGGGGAGTTAAAATCAATCCATCTATTATAAAACAAACAAAACCAAATATGCAAACTGATAAGATTATTTCAGAAAGTACTTCCAAAGAAGTAAGATTAATTCTTGAAAAAGTAGTTACAAAAGGTACCGCAAGAGATAGTGATTTTGGTGGTTATGGAGTTGGTGGAAAAACGGGGACAGCAGAAAAACCTAATCCAATTGAAGGTGGTTATTACGAAAATAAGGTAATATCCACATTTGCTTCGGTATTTCCAATTTCAACTGGAAAATTTGTTATGGTAGTAACTCTTGATGAACCGGAAAATAATTTTGGTTCAGAAAGTTACAGATATGCTAGTAAAACAGCTGTGCCAGTTGCTGCAAAAATAATTAGTAGGATTGCTCCTCTACTTAATTTAGTAAAACAATAGGTATTTTTTGTTTTTGGAAAGTTAAATTATTTGATCCAATGAATAAAGTTTTTTCAAATATACCCCCAGTAGAGTTTACTAAAATAAAATTTACACAAAAGATTATCAAAAGTGTAAATTTAAAACCAAATTTAATTCTCAGAGGAATATCAGAAAATTCGAATGAAATAGGCATAGATTATGGTTTCTTTGCTATTGCAGGTTCTAAAACTCACGGTGCACTTTATGTAAAAGATGCGATTAAGAAAGGTGCAAATTTAATTATTACTGATACTCAAGGCTTGAGAATAATTGGAGAAATGCAATTAAATGCTGCAATCATAATTTTTTCAGAACCACGAAAACTAATTTCTGAAATAGCTACCTACTTTTTTACAAAAATCCCTCACAATATTGTAGGGATTACTGGAACTAATGGCAAAACATCTGTAGCACATTATATAAGGCAATTTTGGGAAAATTTAGGTTACAACTCAGCAAGCATTGGAACTACAGGTGTTAATGGTTTGATTAATTTCAAAACTCAACATACTACTCCTGATGCAATTACATTAAGATGGTATTTAAACCAATTAGTAAAAAAAGGTGTTGATAAAATTGCTTTGGAAGCTTCATCTCATGGTTTAGTACAGGACAGATTAAATGGAATAAAAATGTCTATAGGGGTTTTTACTAATCTTAGTAGAGATCATTATGATTTTCACAGAAATATTAATTCATATTTTGATGCTAAAGCTATTCTATTTAAGGAATTGGTTGAAGAAAATGGAGGTGCGGCTATTGCAATTGATGGCCCAAAGGGTGATTTAATGCTTAAAATAGCACAATCCAGAATTCCAAAAATAATAACAGTTGGGAAAAAAAAGGAAGCTAAATTAAGAATTTTATCTCAAATTCTTAATGATAAAGGACAAAAATTAAAATTTAGCTGGAATGAGAATGAATATGTTATTGATCTAAAACTTTTTGGAAATTTTCAAGCCCAAAATGTTTTGTTAGCTTTTGCATGTATGAATTTACTAGAAAAGGAAATACAAAAAAATAAAAATTATGCTATTTCATTATTATCAAAATTGAAATCAGTTCCTGGAAGAATGCAAGAAGTTGCTTCAAAAAAAAATGGTGCAAAAATTTTTGTTGATTTTGCGCACACTCCTGATGCATTAGAGTCTGTGCTAAAATCTGTAAGATCACATTTTATTGGTAAAATTCATCTAATTTTTGGTGCTGGTGGCAATAGAGATATTGGTAAAAGATCAATGATGGGTAATATAGCTTCAAAACTATCTGATCATGTAATAATTACGGATGATAATCCTAGATTTGAAAATCCATCAACAATTAGATCTCAAATTATGAAATTTTGTCCCAAAGCAATTGAAATTGCAGATCGATCAGAGGCGATTTTAACAGGAGTAGACCAACTTAAAAATGGTGATGCACTTATTATTGCAGGTAAAGGACATGAGAATTTTCAAATATATGAGGATAACGAGTATCCATTTAATGATTCAGAAGAAGCAAGTTTTGCAATAGAAGCTTTGGGAGAAAAGTTATAGTGTCACCCGTTTTTTCAGCTGATGAACTTCACTCTGTTGTAGGTGGTAAGCTATCTAAAAAGAACTGGGAGGTTCATGGAATATCAATAGACTCTAGAGAAATTAAAAAGAATGATTTATTTATAGCTTTAAAATCAAAAAGAGATGGTAATGATTTTATATTGTCAGCAATTGAAAAAGGTGCAAAAGCTGCAATTGTCAATAAAGTTCCGATTGGGTTGCCCATAAATTTCCCATATATCTTAGTAAAAGACAGCATGAAAGCGCTTCATGCAATAGCTAAATATTCAAGAAAACGATATAAAGGGAGTTTAGTTGCCATTACCGGTTCTGTTGGTAAAACCAGCACTAAGGATATTTTAACAAAAATTCTTTCTATTTTTGGATTAACATACAGCTCTCCAAAGAGCTTCAATAATGATTTAGGAGTTCCATTAACTTTAGCAAATATTCCCAAAAAAGCTGATTATGTAATATGTGAAA
>CACMAH010000040.1 GCA_902611605.1 uncultured Alphaproteobacteria bacterium | reverse complement strand
AGAAAAGCTTGTTAAATTTGAATCCAGAATGCTTTTTTTGTCCTTAGAAATAAATTCTCTAAATGAAAAGAAGTTTAAAAGTTTAATTTCCAAGCAAAGCAAAGTTTATAAATTTAAAACATTTTTAAAAAAAATGAGATTATTTAAACCATACCAACTTTCTGAAGGACTAGAAAATTTAATAAATGAATATAAATCATCATCTAGATCTTCTTGGGTTAAATTATTTGATGAAACAATATCAGAGTTAAGTATATCAGTATCTAATAAGCAGTATTCTTTTGAAGAAAGTTTGAATCTATTACAAAATAATAACTCAAGAATAAGAGCCGTGGCAGGTACAAGACTTTCAGAAGTTTTACAGAAAAAAATTAAATTATTTACTAGGATAACTAATACCTTAGCCAAGGAAAAACAAATTGAAGATGAGAAAAGAAAATTTGATAGTCCTGCAGCTTCGAGACATCTTGCTAATAATGTAGATCCAAAAATTATTCAAAATCTTAGAGATACAGTTGTAGCTTCATACCAAAATACTTCACACAGGTATTACAGACTTAAAGCAAAAATATTAAATAAAAAAAAATTAAAACTATGGGATAGAAATGCACCTATTAGATCAAGAAAAGAACCACAGATTGATTGGGATAATGCAAAAAATATTGTCTTGGAAGCCTATTATGATTTTGATCCCAAAATTTCAGAAATAGGTAAAGAATTTTTTGATAATAATTGGATTCATGCTAAACCAAACCTAAATAAAGCTTCAGGTGCTTTTAGCCATCCTACCGTTACAGACGTCCACCCTTTTATTTTATTAAATTATTTTGGAACAAGTAGGGACGTAATGACACTAGCACATGAGTTGGGTCATGGGATACATCAAGTACTTGCATCCAAACAAGGTGAAATTTTATCACATACACCACTCACTTTAGCAGAAACAGCTTCAGTTTTTGGAGAAATGCTTACTTTTGAAAGACTACTAAATGCTGAGAAAAATATCACCAGAAGAAAATATTTATTAGCAGGAAAAATAGAAGATATGATAAATACAGTAATAAGACAGATATCTTTTTACGACTTTGAAAAACAAATTCATGATAAAAGAAAAGAAGGTGAGTTAACTTCTGAAGATATTTCAGAAATTTGGATGAATATATCTAAAGAAAGTTTAGGTGATAGTTTTGAATTTGACAATAATTATAAATACTTCTGGTCATATATTCCTCATTTTATTCATTCTCCTTTTTATGTGTACGCATATGCATTTGGGGATGGGATGGTTAATTCGCTATTTTCAAAATATAAAAATAAAGATTGTGATTTTGAAAAAAAATATATCAAATTACTCAAATCAGGCGGATCAAAAAACTATAAAGAACTTCTAAAACCATTTAACCTTAATATTTCTAAAAAGGATTTCTGGGAGAAAAGTATAAGTGTAATAAACAATTTAATTGATGAATTAGAGAGTATAGTATGATGGTTATGCAGGTTCTTTCTGCGCTAATTCGTACATCTTTTTTTGAAGCTTTTCAAAAGCCCTAACTTCTATTTGACGTATTCTTTCCCTACTAACATTATACTCGTTACTTAAATCTTCTAATGTTAAAGGATCATCTATTAATTTGCGCTTTGTTAAAATTTCACACTCTCTCTGGTTTAGAGACGAAAGTGCAGATTTTAACAATACCCTTCTACTATCTAATTCTTGTTTATCAGCAAATTTGGCTGCATGATCAGAATCTTCGTCTTCAATCCAATCCTGCCATTCCAATGTTCCTTCGTTATTAGTATTAACTAACACATTTAAAGAAGCGTCACCTCCACCCATCCTTCTGTTCATTGAAATGACTTCATCTTGACTAACATTCAGATTTTCAGCAATGCTTTTAACATTATCTGGATGAAGCTCTCCATCTTCCATAACCCCAATCCTAGTTTTTGCCTTTCTTAAATTAAAGAAAAGTTTCTTTTGAGCACTTGTTGTACCCATTTTAACTAAACTCCAACTCCTCAAAATATATTCTTGAATGCTAGCTTTAATCCACCACATCGCATATGTTGCTAAACGAAAGCCTTTATCTGGATCAAATCTTTTCACTGCTTGCATTAAACCAACATTTGCCTCTGAAACAACCTCGTTGATTGGTAAACCATAGCCTCTGTAACCTAGCGCAATTTTTGCAGCCAGTCGAAGATGTGACGTAACTAACCTATGAGCACTTTTTCTATCATCATGATCAACCCATGCTTTTGCTAACATAAATTCTTCTTCAGAGCTGAGCATAGGAAATTTCTTAATCTCATTAAGATAATCAGATAAACTTCCATCACTTAAAGCTGGTAAATTGCTATTCTTCATTTGAACCTCTCAATCAGGATATTGATATAGTAGTTTTAAAAAAAAATTCAATATATTTATTTTAATATAATTCTGAAAAAGATGTTTCTAATTTTTGAAAATCTGTTGGTAAAGGAGTTTGAAAAGATTTATTTTCCAAAGTTATAGGGTGAACAAAAGATAATTTTCTAGCATGAAGTGCTTGCCTTTTAAAATTAAGATAAATATTACCTAATGTGTTAATAAGTTCAGTATCTGTTTTTTTCCCAGATCTATATGTTTGATCACCTACTATACCATGATTAATTGAATCCATATGGACCCTGATTTGGTGAGTTCTACCAGTTTCAAGCCAACATTCCACTAATGATGCAACTACCTTATTTTTGAATTTATATTGATTATTTACTCTAAATCTGGTTATTGCATGTTTACCATTATTATTCCTAATTGCCATTTTTTTTCTATCAACAGGATGTCTCCCAATCTTACCGCTTATTTTAAAGATTTTATTTTCTTCTAAACAAAATACTAAGTTTTTTTTTGAATAATTATCATTAATGTTTGGAAGCCCCCATATTAAGGCTAGGTAATGTCTTCTTGCAGAATGTTTAGAAAACTGTTCTCTTAGACCTAAATAAGCTTGATCTGATTTAGCAACTACAAGTAATCCTGAAGTATCTTTATCTAATCTATGAACTATACCTGGCCTTAAAATCCCCCCCAAAACCGATAATCTATCACAATGATACAACAATCCATTTACTAAAGTTCCACTATCAATTCCAGAACCAGGATGAACTACTAATCCGGATTTTTTATTAATTACAAGCAAATGTTCATCTTCAAAAATTATGTCTAATTCCATTTTCTCTTTAACTAAAACCTTCTTTATATCTAAATCAAGTTCCAAGATTAGAGTTTCATCTTCTGATAATTTATGATCTAAATTAATTGGCCTATTAGAAATAGCACTAAAAATTAATCCGTTTGAAATTAAGTTTTTGACACGAGTGCGAGATATGCCTAAATCTTTGGGTATAGATTCTGCAATTATCTTTTCTAATCTGCCTGATTTTTTTCTTACTTTAAATTTAAAATTTTTTGCAGTTTTTAAATTAGAGGAAACCATGGAACAGAAACCTTCAAATGGGGAAACTAATTCTCAATTAAAATTAAATTTTCTAAATACC
>CACMAH010000039.1 GCA_902611605.1 uncultured Alphaproteobacteria bacterium | reverse complement strand
TAATTATAATTATTCTGAAACTTCCGAAGGTGCCTCTATATGCCATGATGGGGTATGTTTAACAATTTTTAATAAAAGAAAAGAAGAGAAAGGCTTTTCTTATGAAGTTGAAGTTTCTAATGAAACAATTTCAAAATCAAATATCATAGAATCAAAAGAACCTTGGAAAATTGGTAAAAAAGTCAATTTAGAAAAATCCCTCAAAATTGGTGATGAATTAGGTGGACACATAGTTACTGGTCACGTTGATGGTGTAGCAAAACTAATTAAATCAAAAAAAATAGATGAAAGTCATAAATTAACATTTGAGTGTCCAGAGGAACTTATAAAATTCATTGCAGTGAAAGGATCAATTGCTTTAAATGGAACTTCCTTAACTGTAAATGATGTAAGTAAAAATATATTCACCGTAAATATTATTCCACATACAAAACAAGTAACTACTTGGAAAGATAGTAAAACTGGTGATCTATTTAATTTAGAAATAGACTTACTAGCTCGTTACATGGAGAGATTGCAAGCAGGTACGAAATAAAATGAATATTACTAATAAAGAAAAACTTGTTCAAAAACATAATGAAATCAATGACATCGCAGAAATTAATGAAATTATTGAAGAAGCTAGAAATGGAAGAATGTTTATTCTTGCAGACGATGAAGATAGGGAAAATGAGGGAGACCTTATAATTCCTGCACAAATGGCTACGCCAGAGGCAATAAATTTTATGGCCACTTATGGGCGAGGTTTAATATGCTTATCTTTAACTAAAAAACGCATAGAAGCTTTGAACCTTCCACTGATGTCAGCTTCAAACTCATCAAGACATGAAACTGCTTTTACAGTTTCTATTGAGGCTAAAGAAGGTGTTACTACAGGTATATCCGCACACGACCGAGCCTTAACGATTTCAACAGCAATTAATCCATTATCAGGACCAGGTGATATAGCAACACCTGGACATGTATTCCCCTTAAAAGCTAAAGAAGGTGGTGTTCTTGTGCGAGCTGGGCATACAGAGGCTGCTGTGGATATTTCAAGATTAGCTGGCTTAAATCCCTCAGCAGTAATTTGTGAAATTATGAATGAAGATGGAACTATGGCTAGAATGCCTGATTTAATTTCATTTGCTAAAATTCATAATTTAAAACTAGGGACTATTTCAGATTTAATTGCATACAGAAGAAGGTATGATAACTTAGTTAAAGAAATTGAAAGCCAAAAAGTAAATTCAATTTTTGGAGGAGAATGGCAATTAAAAACTTTTATTGATGAGATCAGTAACTCATTACATTACACAATTTCTAAAGGTGATATTAAATCAGATGAAGGTATACTCGTAAGAATGCACGTTACAAATACATTTCAGGATCTGCTAGGAATTGAACCCAAACGACAAAATCAAATAAGTGACTCTATGAATCAAATAAGCGCGGAAGGAAGAGGTGTGCTTGTACTACTAAATTTTAGTCATCATTCAAATAATAAAGAAGATAAAAATTCCAATATTATACGCAGATACGGTATTGGAGCTCAAATCTTAAAAGCTCTAGGAGTAAATAATATAAAATTATTAACCAATTCCGGCACGCCAAAACTAATTGGACTAGAAGGTTATGGTCTTAAGATATTAAAAACTATACCTATTAAAAAATATGAATAAGAAGACTAAAAATTTTGAACTTAAAAATAATACCAATATAGCAATTGTTGGTTCTCCTTATTATAAATCAATTTATGATAACCTTTTGGATGGAACACTAAGTGAATTGTCAAGCCACAATATCAATGTGGAAATACTAATTGTTGAAGGAGCTTTAGAAATACCAACAGCCATCAGTCTTGTTAAAAGAGATTTTGATGGGTTTATTGCTTTAGGCTGTATCATAAGGGGAAAAACAAGTCATTATGATATCGTAGCAGAAAATAGTGCCCAAGCTCTATCTCAGTTAGGATTGGAAGGTATTTGTATTGGCAACGGAATACTCACAGTTAATAGCATTGAGCAAGCAATAGAGAGATCTGATCCAAAATTAAAAAATAAAGGTAAAGACGTAGCAAAAGCATTGATCTCTTTGCTTTTAATTAAGCAGAATTATAATTATAATAAATAATATTTTCATTCATTTTTAGATTTTGGAAAGTTTAAAAATTACAAAAATACAAAAAATTAAAGAGAAAAGTGTTTCAAGGCTATATGCTGTTCAAGCACTTTTCCAAATTGAAGCAAATAGTAATTCTATAGAAAAAATTGTCTTAGAGTTTAAAAATCATAGAGAAAAAGAAAATCTTGATAGTAATAACTATTCTAAGGCCGATTTAATTTTTTTTAAAAAAATAATTGAAACAACACTTAAGCATCAAAAAAAAATTGATTTAAATATAATGAAATCAATAAAGGAAGACTGGGCTATGGAAAGAATTGATCCAACTTTAAGAGCTATCTTTAGAGCAGCAGCTGCTGAATTTTTGATAAAAACTCCCCCCAAGGTTGTAATCAGTGAATTTTTAGAAATTGCAAAATCATTTTTCCCAAATGGAAAAGAGTGTAAATTAGCTAACGGAGTGTTAGATAAGCTTGCAACTGAAATTTTATCAACCTAAATTAGGCAATGATAGAAATCGTTAATCTGCTGAACTTTATTCACATATTTGAATATTAGTTCAAATTAAACTTGTTATTTCTGGGAAAACCTTTAGGTGCAATTTTACCTGATTGGGCTCTTTTGCCCACCCAATCTTCAAAATTGCTTAAAACATTTTTCCTACCTGATTTATCAAACCAAACAAGCCCAATTTCTGAATCAAAAGAAGTTATATCGGAGAGATATGCATTTTTATATTTTTGTAACCTCACACCCTTGCCCTTATTAAGTTCTGGTAATTCATTTATTTTGAAAATCAAAAGTTTTCTATTTGTCCCAATTGTAGCAATTGAATTACCCTTAATATTTTTTAAACAATTAGCTATAATACCAGTTTTTAGATTAATTATTTTTTTGCCAGACCTTGTTTGTGCTAACATGTCTTCATGCTTAATAATAAAACCATCGCCAATATTAGATGTGACAAGTGAACTTAGATTAGATTCAAAAACTATAACATTCACTATTTCTATCTGATTAGGTAAATCCGTAAGTAACCTTATTGGTTCTCCATTAGTTCTTCCACTTGGAAGTAAATTCACTTGTAGAGAATAGATATGACCATTACTTCCAAAAATTAGTATTTTATCAGAGGTTTTTGCATTAATTAAAAAACGTTTCTCATCTCCCTCACGATATTTTATTTCTTCAGTGTTGATTACTGTTCCTTTTACAAATTTTATCCAACCAAGCTTTGAAACTATAACAGTAACTTCTTCTTCTTCAATAAATTCAGGAATTTCTAAATTTTCTAATATTCGCTTTTCTTCAATTATTGTTTTTCGATTAAAATACATAGAATTTGAACTTAATTTGAGTTTTAATAACTCAAAATCCTTAGACAACTTTTGCCATTGATTATTTTTATCTTCTAAAAGCATTTCTAAACCTAGACGTTCTTTTAAAAGTTGGTCTTTTTCTTCTTCAAGCTGAATTTGTTCAAGTTTTCTTAAAGATCTTAATCTCATGTTTAAAATTGCCTCCGCTTGTAAATCAGAAAGGTCAAATTC
>CACMAH010000038.1 GCA_902611605.1 uncultured Alphaproteobacteria bacterium | reverse complement strand
GCCAAAAAAAAATTGATAATGACTTAAGATTGTGCTTTTCTTTTTATAGTTTGGGTATTAATGATAATCTTTAAATTGAAAAAAACGAGGATAAAATGGGTTCATTGACAGCAATATATATCTTTGTATTTCTTGTTTGTGTTGGAATTGTTGCATTTATAATGGCTCTCGAAAAAATAAGAAAAAACGATGAAGAGGATCTTTAATCAAAGATCATTATTTCATCAGTTCCCATCCGACAGTATAAGGGCTTAGAACCTTAGAAATATTTTCTGAATTTTCTTGAGTAATTATATGAGCCTTCAAACCTTCTTTTGGATGTTCCACAACCGAATTTACTTGAGCTTTTACATTTGCTTTTGATAAAGCTTCATCAAATACCCTAGTTATAGCTTTCTTTCGCAGATCAGGCTTAAAAATTTTACCTACTGCAGTTAGTGGCATTTCCTCAATGATCTCAATATATTTTGGTAAGGCAGCCATCTCAGTAATTTTATTTTCACAAAAGGAAATTAATTCACCAGGGGTACTATTTTCTCCGTCATTTAATTGAACATAAGCACAAGGTAATTCACCTTTTTCAGCATCTGGTTGCCCAATAGCTCCAACCATAGCAACACTAGGATGGCTTGAAATAGTTTCTTCAATTATGCTTGGATCAATATTGTGACCTCCCCTTATGATTAGATCTTTAGATCTCCCAGTAATCCATAAATATCCATCTTTATCAAAACGACCTAAATCTCCAGTTCTCATAAATTTTTTATTTACAAATAAACCTTTATTCCTATCTGGATCTGTATATGTATTTCCTGAGATAACTCCTGGATTATAGACACAAATTTCGCCTACCTCACCGACTTTACAACTTTTTAAAATTTTACCATTTTTATCACAATCCAGGATTTTTACTTCGGTATAAGGATACGGAATACCAACTGATCCAACTCTACGATCGCCATCAGGTGGGTTAACAGAAATCATACAAGTTGCCTCTGTCATTCCATAGCCTTCTAAAATTTTTAAACCTGTTTGTTCTTGAAATTGTTTAAATTGTGCAGTTGAAAGAGGGGAAGAACCACATAAAGCAAATCGAAGAGTATCAATATTTGCATCCACTTTTACTTGTAATAATTGTGTGATAGCTGTAGGAACTGTAACCATAAAAGTTACACCCCAGTGCTCTACAAGTTTCCAAAAATTAGGAAAAACACCATCGCCTCTATAGCCTTGTGGAGTTGGTAAAACCATGTGCGCACCTGATAACAAACAGGTCATGAATATAGGATAAGCAGCATATACATGAAAAAGTGGTAAAGGACATATTAAACAATCCTTTTCAGAAAAAAGAAGTGTGGCACTTGACCAACCGTTAAAAAGCATACCAGAGGCTTTATGTTGAGCAACTTTAGGCATGCCTGTCGTACCACCTGTATGAAAATATGCACAGACCGCATCGTCATTGTGATCTTCAAAATCTAAGGTAGAATTTTCAGAAGAAATCGTATCCATAAATCTTAGAACTTTTGCGTTATGATTAATATTTACTTTGGGCCTTAACAATGAGGCTATCCATGATTTAGGGGGTGTTAAATATCGTACTAAGTCTACTTCAAAGACAGTTTTAACATTAGGGGCTGTTTCAAGTGCCTTATGAACATTTTGAGCTACTTCTGTCTTTAGCATTGGAGAAAGAGTTACAATAGCTTTTGCATTAGTCTCTCTTAGAATATGAGAAATTTGTTTGGGCTCTAACAAAGCATTAATCGGGTTTACAATCCCTGTAATAGCTCCAGCTAAAAAGGTAATTGCCGTTTCAGAACAATTCGGCAAAACAAAGGCAATTACATCATCTTTTTTTATACCAACTTTTCTGAATGCATTTGCAGCTTTTACAACAATCTCATGTAATTCAGACCAAGTATAAGTTTCAGACTTTGAACCCGGTTTAGAAGTGATTTGAAAAGAAATTGCTGGTCGAGAGGGAAAATTTTTTGCTACTCTTTTTAAAGACTTATAAATTGTTTTTTCATGTAATCGATCAGGAAATGCAGCTTCTTTTTCTAACTTTTTTAAATCATCTACATTTTCAAACTTAAACATATTTATCCTCCAACCAAATTAATTTACCGTAATGATAACTAAAAAATTTATGGAAATAAAGGTAGGAAAATTTTAATTTTTTTAATTTGTTAAAAACTGAAGTTTTGCTAGCTTTGCATAAAGACCTTTTTTGTTTATAAGTTGTTCATGAGTCCCCTCAGAAACTATTTTACCTTTATCTAAAACTAAAATTTTATTTGCGCGTTTTACTGTTGAAAGTCTATGTGCTATGACAATAACAGTTCTACTAATTGATAGTTTTTCCAAAGCGCCTTGTATAAGATTTTCACTTTCTGCATCTAGTGAAGCCGTAGGCTCATCGAGCAAGAGTATTGGGGAATTTCTCAAAAATGCCCTAGCAATTGCAATTCTTTGTTTTTGTCCAACAGAAAGTAATACACCTCTCTCTCCTACAAAAGTATCATAGCCATTAGGTAAATTCATAATGAATTCATGAGCCGCTGCATTTTTTGCAGCAGTTTCAACTTCATCAATTGATGCATTAGGTCTTCCAAACCTTATATTTTCAAATACTGAATTAGCAAAAATTGATGGTTCTTGAGATACAAAAGCGAATTGATTACGTAGGTCAATGGTGTCAACCTCTTTAATTGAAAGACCTCCAATCTCAATAATTCCGTTTTGAAATTCATAGAATCTTAACAAAAGTTGAAAAATAGAAGACTTACCGGCTCCAGAAGATCCAACTAAAGCAAGAGTTTCCCCCTTTTTTAAAACAAAGGATAATCCATCCAAAATTGCATCAGTCGGCCTTAGCGGATATGAAAATGTAATATTGCTAAATTTTATTGCTATTTCACATTCAAAGTCAGGTTGGTTTATAATTTTAGGTTGCTTAACAGGATCTTCTGATCTAAGAATTTCTACAATTCTTTCAGTAGCTCCTGCAGCACGTTGAAGTTCACCAAAGATTTCTGATAGTGCTGCTATAGCGCCAGCCACAAATCCAGAATATATAACAAACTGTACTAAATATCCTGGTGAGATTACACCTAATCTTACATCCCTTGCTCCAACCCATAACACTGTAACTATTCCAACAAATACAACAAAAATTATAAGTGCAGTCATTATTGATCGAACTAAGATCCTTTTTTTTGCAATGAAAAATGAATTCTCAATAATTTCTGAAAAATTATCTCTTGCATTTTTTATAAAATTGAATGCCTGAATTGTACTTGAAGCTAACATCATTTCTGAAGCCATACCTGAACTATCAGCAATTTTATTTTGGCTTTCTCTACTCAATTTTCTTAGTTTTCTACCCATTGCTAGTATTGGAATAATCATTATTGGGACTAGCAATAACACCATCAAAGAAAGCTTTATAGATGTAAGGAACATAAAGAAAAGACCACCTATTAATAATAAAATATTTCTTAATGCTAGTGATACAGAAGAAGAAACAACCGAAAGTATGAGTGTAGTGTCAGTCGTTATTCTAGATAATATTTCTCCAGTTAATAACTTTTCATAAAAACCAGGGCTCATTGATATAACTTTATTAAATAAAGCTTTCCTAATATCTGCTACTACTCTCTCTCCTAATCTTGTTACTAAGTAAAATCTTAATGAAGTACCAATTGCTAATAAACTTGCTAAAAGGAAAGCTGCTGCAAAATAATAATCCATTAATTGAGTGCTATCGCTGTAAAATCCATCTACTACTCTTCTTATGGCAATTGGAAAAGTAAGAGAAATGCCAGCAGTTGTTACCAAAACAACTGAAGCCAATAAA
>CACMAH010000037.1 GCA_902611605.1 uncultured Alphaproteobacteria bacterium | reverse complement strand
ATAGGTGAAATATTTTTTTTATTATCAAATAACCAAAGTGGTATTAGGACAGAATCTTTTTTATTAGAAAAAAAAGGAACTGGACCAATTCCAGTAGGTAATCCATATCCATCAGCGTCACCAGATTCAAAAAGAAAGGGACTATCTATTAAATCTGATCCCCAAATATCTAAACATGAGGCTGATAAAGGAATCCTAATACCTTCATCTAAAACTTTTTCTAAATTAGCCAAAGGTACTCTTTTTCCCCGCCATATACCATTTAAATCACAAGATGCTGCAATGATAGGAGGATTTTTTCCTAACTCTGAAATCCACTTTAATTCTGATTTTGACATTCACATATTCCCATATCTCTATAAAACGCTTTTTTAAAGGAAAATATTATATAGTTATGCTAAAAGGCTTTAATGCAAAAGTATTTGTTTAGCGTGGTGTTAATTTTCTTAATTCAAATTTTTGAATTTTACCTGTAGAGGTTTTCGGAATTGGGCAAAATATTACTTCTTTTGGTATTTTAAAGCTAGCTAAATTTGACCGGCAATGTTTAATTATTTGCTGCTTAGAAAGCTTTGCCTCTGGTTTAAGTTCTATAAAAACACAGGGGACTTCTCCCCATTTTTCATCTTTCATTGCTACTACACCACATGATAAGACCGAATCTAAATCATAAATACAATTTTCGATTTCAATAGATGAAATATTTTCTCCACCAGATATTATAATGTCTTTGGACCTATCTTTTAACTGAACATATCCATTTTCATACATAACACCTAGATCTCCAGTATGAAACCATCCTCCTGAAAATGCTTCTTCAGTTGCTTTAATATTTTTTAAGTAACCTTTCATTGTAATGTTACCCCTCAACAAGACTTCACCAATTGTCTCACCATCTTTTGGTACATCTGAAAAATCTTTTTGATTTACAACTCTAATTCCTTCTTGAACTATATAAGCAACTCCTTGACGTGATTTTATATCTGCCTGTTTTTCCAAAGATAAATTATTCCACTCAGGATCCCAAGCACATACTACACAAGGACCATATACTTCTGTTAATCCATAAACATGGGTAACTTCAAAGCCACTTTCCTGCATTGATTGTAAAACAGCTGCAGGAGGTGGTGCTGCCGCTGTCATGACTTTACATAAATGAGTAAATTCTACTTTTTCTCGAATATTAGAATCAACAAGCATACCTAATACAATAGGTGCACCACATAAATAGTTCACTTTATGTTTAGCAATAGCAGTATACATAGCCTCAGAAGAGACTTTTCTTAAGCAAATGTTAGTACCTGCTTTTGCAGCTATAGTCCATGGGAAACACCAACCATTACAATGAAACATAGGTAGCGTCCAAAGATATATCGGATGACTTTCCATATTCCACTCTACTATATTACCAAGCGCATTCAAGTAAGCTCCTCTATAATGAGTAAGAACACCTTTAGGGTTTCCTGTAGTACCAGAAGTATAATTTATAGCTATTGTATTCCACTCATCCTCTAAAGAAATTTCTTCAAAATTAGTATTCCCTTTTGACAAAAAATCTTCATAGCTTATAAAATCCGAAGTATTATTTAGTCCTTCAGTTTCATCTTCTATAATAATAATTTCTGGGTTTTTTTGACTTATGGAAACAGCTTTTTTTGCAACTTCTAAAAATTCTAAATCTACAAAAAGTAATTTAAGTTCAGAATGATCAATTATGTAAGCTATTGTTTTATGATCTAATCTATAGTTCATGGCATTTAAAATCATACCAGCCATAGGGACACTGTAATGAGCCTCATACAACTCAGGAGTATTCATCGCCAAAAAACCAATAATATCGCCTTTTTCATATCCACATAAATGTAAAGCTGACGCAAACTTTTTGCACCTATGGTATGTATCAATCCAATTATAAGACCTATTATTGTATATTATAGATTTTCTATTTGGAAAGTTGGATGCAACTTTTTTTAAAAATGTTGTGGGGTTTAATGGAGTGTAATTGGCAGAATTTTTTGTTAGTTCATTATCAATTTTTCTCATCTTAATTTTCCAGTTTTATCAAAAAAATTAGGAAAATCTTATGCTTTATGCTGCTTCTGCTTGTCTCTCACTTTCTTCTCTTGATAACGCAACTGAGGTTCTTACACCTTTCTTAACAAATTCAATCATTCCTTTTACACACCTCTCGTTTGGGTCGATACCTGCACACATTAATACTTCTCTACCATCTCTTGATCTAGCCCATCTTGCGATTTGCTCAGCACCATTACCATATTTTTTATCATCAGCAATAGCATCATCTAAAGCTGCTAAAACTACAGCTGCAAATAATCTTTGAGCTCTACCTCCTTGATCACTTTTATTTACAGTAATATCAAGACCTGAAAACATATTAACCTCCAATTAATCACAAGGTTTGCTTATGACATTTTTTTTTTACTCAAGCAATTAAAAATGTTTAAAATAATTAAAAAAATAGTTTTTTTTTTAATTATTTATTTATTCCATTAAAAAATTTACATAAATATACCAAAAATTTTAGGTTTCTAAATGATTTTTGGCACTAAACAGGCTTACGAGCACTAAAAGCGGCGCGAATCGTTCCATCATCTAAATAATCTAATTCCCCTCCAACAGGTACTCCGTGTGCTAATGAAGAAAAATTTACTGGAGTATTTTTTAGTTTTTGTATTATGTAATTAGCAGTAGTTTGACCATTAATAGTTGCATCTAGGGCTAAAATAACTTCCTTTACATTATTTTTTTTAATTCTATTAGAAATTTTTTCAATCTCTAATTCTTCAAGATTGATACCTATGTAAGAAGATGAGTAGTTTCCCAAAACATGGTATACACCATCAAATATCTGAGATCTTTCCATCGCCCACAAATCTGCTACATCTTGTACAATGCAAATGATCTTTTTATTTCGAGAATTATCTGAACAAATTGTACAAAGAGAATCTATAGAAAAATTACCACATTGATTACAATTTTTAATTTTCTCAGTTACTAAATTTAATATTTTAGCTAGAGGTTCTAAGATAATTTCTTTTTTCTCTAACATTCTTATAACTGCTCTTCTTGCTGACCTAGGTCCTAATCCTGGTAGTTTAGCCATAATTGCTATTAATGTTTCAACCTCATTTTCACCATTATGATTATGAAATTTCATATTATTATAAAAGAACCTATTTATTAAAATGGTAACTTAAAACCAGCAGGCAAATTTAAATCTGAAGTGACTTTTGCCATCTCTTCTTTAGCCCTATCACCAGACTTTTGTTGAGCGTCTCTAATAGCTGCAACAATAAGATCCTCAACTACAGCTTTTTCCGAAGGGTTAAATAAACTTTCATCAATATTTAAACTCTTTAGGGTTCCTTTAGCATTTACAGTAGCTTTTATGAGACCTCCCCCAGACTCCCCTTCTACATTTAGCTCTTCTAATTGTTTCTGGATATCAGACATCTTTGACTGCATATCTTGCGCTTGTTTCATTAACTTGGCCATATCTCCTAATTGACCTAAACCTTTGAGCATTTCTTTCCCCATTTTTGTTAAAATTATATTTAAAAAAATCTATTAATTATTGATAACTGAATATTTAATTAATGAAAAGAAGACTTTGCTATTTTTGATCCTGGAAAAATTTTTTTAATCTCTTGAACTATATCGTTTTGATCAATTAGTTTTCTTAATTTTATATCATCCTCTTCTTTTAAATTCGAAAAAGTTTTTGCATTGGTATTCTCTAAACGTATCAAATCCCACTCTATATTGGTAATAGTTTTAAGGAATTTTGATAAAATAGATACTAACTCGTTACTAGCATCTGGTGTTAAATCGTATCGAATTTCACCAGGTTGGAAAGATAGTACTTTAAAATTTGTTTCTAACTCTACAAGAAGAGGTATTTTTTTTTCTTTTTTTAATAAAAGCAATAAATCTTT
>CACMAH010000036.1 GCA_902611605.1 uncultured Alphaproteobacteria bacterium | reverse complement strand
ATGGAACTGACGCGAAAGGCTACACTAGTAAATTAAAAACAAATAGAAAAAATTCATCACCAAATGAAAAAACAAAAAATACTATAATTGCTAATACTAATGATCCAAATAAAGTTGAGTCACGACTACAGGAAACTGCTATTATACTTTTACTTATTAATCACCCTAGTTTTATTGTAAAATTTGCAAATAAATTAAATGAAATCTTTTTTATAAATAAAGATGTTGAGAAAATTTTTAAAGTTTTAATACACTTAAATTCAAAAGGTCTTTTTAAAAAGACAGAAATTATAGAAGAATTAAATATTAACTTTGGGCAGGATATATATAAAAAACTTTATTCAGCTGGTCCAATAAAAATTAATCCTCTTTTCAATGAAGAAATTTCTTTTGAAGAAGCTGAGATTGGTCTTAATGATGTACTAAATAGAAAGATAGCACGTCAATACATAGACCAAGAGTTGAATGAAGCAAGGGAAAATATATTTAAAAATGAAGAAGAAACATTAACTTGGAGAATAGATCAAGCTAATAAATTGTTAAATAAAGCAATTAGTGGGATAAATGATAATAATCATGATGAACGAAATAGACTTAATGATGATTTAAACTCTATCAATGATTTGATTAAAGATAAAATCTGGATTAAAAAAAACTACTAAAAACGAATCAATAAATAAGTGATTCTAATTTTACGCTTTAGGTGATTACTCAATGCAAAATGAACAAGAAAATTCAAAAAATCAAAAAGATGAAGACGCCAGTATTCCTTTGTTAGATTTAAATCAAAGTTCCATAAAGAAACTTCTTTCGCAAGCAAAATCAAAGGGTTACCTAACTTACTCTGAGTTAAATGAAACTATGCCACCTGGTGAAATGAGTTCTGAACAGATTGAAGATATAATGACTGCACTTTCAGAAATGGGCATTACTCTAATTGATAGTGAAGATGAACAAGATGATTCTCAAACTAAACAAGAAAACGCAACAGAAGAAACAAAAGAATTAGTAGTAGCCTCTTCAGCTTCAGATGCTTTAGATAGAACCGATGATCCTGTTAGAATGTATCTCAGGGAGATGGGATCCGTAGAACTTCTATCTAGAGAAGGTGAAATTGCTATTGCCAAAAGGATTGAAGCTGGAAAAAATACCTATATCGGTGGTTTGTGTGAGAGCCCTCTTACCTTTCAAGCAATTACTATATGGCGTGAAGAGCTTTTAGATGAGAAAATAATGTTGCGAGACGTTATAGATCTTGATGCAACTTTTGGTAGTATGTCTGAAAGTGAACTGCCTGAACAAGTAAAAATAGAAGGTTTTGAAAATCAAAAACCGACATCAGAAATAAGAGATGATAATTTAAAAGAAAGTTTAGCTGAAGAATTTAATAATATTAAACCAAAAAATTCATCAGATGAGAAAGAGGGAGATTTAGAACCCTTAGAAGATGAGGAAAGTGAAGATTTTGAAGAGGATCATGCAAATGTATCATTGGCAGCCATGGAGAGTTCTTTAAAACCACAAGTTTTAAAAACTCTTAAGAAAATTGCAGATGCCTACTCTAAACTTTCTTCTCTTCAAAATAATAGAATGCTTGCTGCAATAAAAGAAAAAAAAGCATTTTCAGAAAGCGAAGAAAAGAAATATCAAAATTTAAGGAATGATATAGTAAAGTTAGTTAATTCTCTACATTTACATAATAATAGAATCGAAGCATTAATAGATCAATTATATGGAATAAATAGAAAAATTATGGGACTTGATGGAGAGTTAGTAAAATTAGCTGATAAGTCTAGAATAAACCGAAAAGAATTTATACAAAACTATAAGGGGTCAGAACTTGATCCAGTATGGCTTGAAAGAGTTTCAAAATTTAAATCAAGGGGTTGGGATAGCTTTGCTGAAAATTTTGGTGATAAAATTGATCAAATAAGAATTGAAATTGCTGAAATTGGTCAATACATCGGAATAGATATAAGCGAATTTAGAAGAATAGTTCAACAAGTACAAAAGGGTGAAAAAGAAGCAAGATCAGCTAAAAAGGAAATGGTAGAAGCCAACTTAAGGTTAGTAATATCAATAGCTAAAAAATATACGAATAGAGGTCTACAATTTCTTGACTTAATTCAAGAGGGTAATATAGGTTTAATGAAAGCTGTTGATAAATTTGAATATCGAAGGGGCTATAAATTTTCTACTTATGCAACTTGGTGGATACGCCAGGCAATAACAAGATCTATTGCTGATCAAGCTAGAACAATTAGAATTCCAGTCCATATGATAGAAACCATAAATAAGCTTGTGCGTACAGGAAGACAAATGCTTCATGAAATAGGTAGAGAACCCACACCAGAAGAACTATCCTCTAAACTTCAAATGCCTCTAGAAAAAGTCAGAAAGGTTATGAAGATTGCAAAAGAGCCAATAAGCTTGGAAACACCTATTGGAGATGAAGAAGATAGCCAGTTAGGAGATTTTATTGAAGACAAAAATGCTGTTCTACCCTTAGAAAATGCTATACAAGGAAACCTCAAAGAAACTACGACTCGTGTGCTTTCTAGCTTAACTCCAAGAGAAGAAAGAGTTCTTAGAATGAGATTTGGTATTGGTGTAAATACCGACCATACATTAGAAGAAGTAGGACAACAATTTAGTGTTACTAGGGAGCGTATTAGACAAATAGAAGCTAAGGCACTAAGAAAATTAAAACATCCGAGTCGTTCTAGGAAATTAAGAAGTTTTCTCGATACATAATGCTGCTATAGGAGAACGTCATGAGATGCCCATTTTGTGGAAACACTGATACTCAAGTTAAAGATAGTAGACCAGCAGAAGATAATGTGTCTATAAGAAGAAGAAGATCTTGTCCTGCATGTGCAGGAAGATTTACAACATATGAAAGAGTTCAACTTAGAGATTTAATTGTATTAAAAAAAAATAATAGAAGAGAAATATTTGATAGAGATAAATTAGAAAGATCAGTCAGAATTGCACTACAAAAAAGACCTATTGAAATAGATAGGATAGAACAAATGGTGACTGGTATAGTTAGAAGATTGGAGAGCTTAGGGGAGACAGATATTCCCTCAGATAAGGTAGGGGAAATTGTTATGGAGACATTGGCTAGAATAGATACAGTTGCATATGTAAGATTTGCATCTGTTTACAAAAATTTTCAAGCAGCTGATGATTTTGAAGAATTTGTATCTGAGTTAAGACCAGACATAAAATAGTCATTTTTGTTGATGGACAATCAAGAAAAAAATACAAAAAATGATTTCAGATTTTTAAAAACTGCTATTTCATTAGGTTACAGAAGCATAGGACAAACATGGCCTAATCCATCAGTAGGATGTGTAATAGTTAAAAATCAACATATTGTTGGAACAGGCAACACTGCATTCAGAGGGCGACCACATGCAGAGAAAATAGCATTAGATCAGGCAAAATCTGAGGCTGTAGATTCTACCGTTTATGTTACTTTGGAGCCATGTTCTCACTTCGGCAAGACCGCTCCTTGTACAACACAACTTATTAAAGCAAAGGTAAAGCGAGTAGTTTGTCCATTAAAAGATCCAAACCCTAGGGTAAATGGTAAAGGATTCGAAATTCTTCGAAAAAATGGAATAATTGTAGATAACTCTCCTATTTTGCTGAAAGAGATTAAAAATTTAAATCAGGGATTCATTACTTCAATAGAAAAAAAGAGGCCCTTCATAGCTTTAAAGTTAGCTATGAGTTTAAATGGGAAAATAGCCACGCAAACTAAAAAAAGTAATTGGATTTCTGGAGAAAAGTCTAGAAATTTTGTTCAGCTTATAAGATCACATTATGATGCCATTATGATTGGTACGGAGACTGCTTTTTGGGATAATCCTAGTCTAAATCTTCGTGGTCAATTTTCAGACCTTCCTCAACCGACTAAGATCATTATTGATAAAGATCTAAAATTATCAAAAAAAATG
>CACMAH010000035.1 GCA_902611605.1 uncultured Alphaproteobacteria bacterium | reverse complement strand
GAGGACGGTCCATCAATTATGATGCGTTCTAAATCAAAAAATGAAGAATACTCATCAGAGCAGACAGAAAAGTCAGAAACTGAAGAATTAAGTAACTAATGTAATTTGGATTTAAAAATGTTAATGAATAAAAATTTTTTTAGAAGAAAAAAATCATGCCCTTTTTCTGCTCCATCATCTCCTGAAATAAATTATAAGGATGTAAAATTACTTCAACGATATATCTCAGAAAGAGGAAAAATAATTCCTTCTAGAATTACTGCTGTTTCCTCAGCAAAACAACGTGAACTTAGCATTGCCATTAAAAGGGCCAGAGTATTAGCTCTTTTACCTTTCGCAACAAAATAGGGTTTGTCATGAAGATTGTTTTGTTAGAGCGTGTACAAAAATTAGGTCAAATGGGTGATATCGTAGATGTAAAATCTGGATATGCCAGGAACTTCTTACTACCATTTCATAAGGCTTTAAGGGCAACTGAACAAAATATACAATATTATGAGAAACAAAAGTCAATTTTAGAAGCTAAAAATATAGAAAATATTAAAGAAGCTGAGAGCTTAAAAGCCAAAATCAACGGTATTTCGTTTACTTTAATAAGATCCGCTTCAGATGCTGGTGCTCTTTACGGATCTGTATCTGCTAAAGATATAATGGATGTAATATCTGAAAATGGAATTGTTATTGCTAAAAATCAAATTAACCTTGAGAAGCCAATTAAAGAACTAGGCATTTATAAAATTATTGTTTCATTACATCCTGAAATTTCTTCTGAGATAATAATTAATGTGGCAAGGTTCTCAATACATTGGAATGGGAAAAGATTTTTCAAATAATTTTCCAGTTGCAAATAAAGTATATCAGGAAGTTGATGAAGTGTTAGGTTTATCATTATCAAAATTAATTTTTAACGGAAAAATTGAGGATCTAACTTTAACACAGAATGCACAACCTGCAATAATGGCTACATCAATTGCAATACTTAAAACTTTAGAGTCGGAGGGTTTTAATATTATTAAAACTCTATTTGTTGCTGGTCATTCTTTAGGTGAATATACAGCTTTGTGCGCAACGGGTGCAATTAGTCTTGGAGATACTGCTAATTTATTAAAAATGAGAGGTATTTTTATGCAAGAATCTGTACCAGTTGGTGTTGGAGCAATGGCAGCAATTTTAGGTCTCGATTTAAATAAAGTAAAATCATTAATCAATGATATTAAAAGTGATGAAATATGTGAAATAGCTAACGACAATGAACCAAATCAAGTTGTATTGTCTGGAAATAGATCAGCAATAGAAAAAATATGTAAAAGCGCAAAATCTTTAGGCGCAAAAAGAGCTATTTTACTCCCAGTTTCTGCACCTTTTCACTGTTCTCTTATGGCTCCGGCTCAGAAAAATATGATTGATTTAATCTCTAAAGTAAATTTAAAAAAGCCAACTGTTCCTATAATTTCAAACGTATCAGCAAATCCAACTCAAAATCCAGAAGAAATTAGAGAAAATTTGATTAAACAAATTACTGGTCGTGTTAGGTGGAGAGAAAGTATATTAAATATGCATAAATTTGGAGTTAGAAAAACCTATGAAATTGGTCCAGGTAGGGTTTTATGTAATTTAATTAAAAGAACTGTTAATGAAATTGAACAAACTAATATTTCAACAATTGAAGATTTGGATAAATGTAAGGAATTAGTTAATGTTTAATCTTTCTGGAAAAAGAGTACTAATAACAGGTGCAGCAGGTGGAATTGGCAAAGAACTTTCCAAGTCTTTTTTAGAAGTAGGTGCAAATATTATTTTAAGTGGGACTAATATAAACCGACTTCAGTCTTTAAAAGACGATTTAAATCAAGAGTGTGAAGTTTTCGAATGTGATCTTAAAAATGTTGACGAAATTAATAATTTATTAAACTTTTTGGATGGATCAGGTGGTGTGGATGTTTTGATAAATAATGCAGGCAAAACTGAAGATAATCTTTTGATGAGGATGACTGACGAACAGTGGGAAGACATTATGTTAATAAATCTTACTTCGGTTATGAGATTAACAAGAGGTATTATCAGAGGAATGATTAAGAAAAGATGGGGAAGAATTATTAATATTACTTCTATAGTTGCATTAACTGGAAATCCTGGTCAGTCAAACTATGTTGCATCAAAATCAGGGCTTATCGGTTTTTCTAAATCTCTTGCTTCTGAAGTTGCATCTAGAGGAATTACTGTAAATTGTATTGCACCAGGTTTTATAAAAACAAATATGACAGATAAATTGAATGAAAACCAAACAAGTTCTATTCTTAATAGAATACCAATGAATCGTATAGGTATACCAATAGATATTTGCTCATCGGCAATTTTTTTAGCTTCTTCATATTCTAATTACATTACTGGTCAAACAATTCATGTTAATGGAGGAATGTTTATGAGCTAGGGATATATTTTTTAATTTTATAAAAAATAATAAAAATATATTGCTTATCATTTAACACAAGTGTATAGCTCTCCCATTCGGTAAATGATAATTATTAACATAGTATTAATTATTAGATATATTAAATATTTAAACTGGTGAGGTTGGTAGTATGAGTGATATAACAGATCGTGTAAAAAAAATCGTAGTAGAACATTTAAATGTTGATGAAGGCAAAGTTTCAGATGATGCTTCATTTATTGATGATTTAGGTGCAGATAGTTTAGATACTGTAGAACTAGTAATGGCATTTGAAGAGGAGTTTGATATTGAAATACCTGATGATGCTGCTGAAACAATTCAAACATTTGGAGATGCTGTTAAATTCATAAATGAGAAAATCAGTTAAGATTTTTTAAATTAAAATATAGTTTTTATAAATATTGTTTTATTTAATTCATAATTTTTATCTTTGTTTTTGAGGGAAATTATATGAGGCGTGTTGTTGTTACCGGTCTTGGTATGGTTAGCCCTTTGTCTAGCACTGTAGATGGTACTTGGACGAAAATTTTGGAAGGTTGTTCCGGAGCAAACAAAATTACTCGCTTTGATACAGACGGATATACTACTGATTATGCTTGTGAAATAAAATTTGGTGATGGTGCTAACGATACCTTTAATCCAGACAATTGGATGGAGCCTAAAGATCAAAGGAAAGTAGATTATTTCATACTTTATGGTGTGGCGGCAGCAGAGCAGGCTATCAAAGATTCAGGTTGGATGCCTTCAACTGATAATGGAAAAAATAGAACGGGTGTAATTATTGGTTCTGGGATAGGTGGTCTTGGATCAATTGCGCAAACTGCCGTACAAATTAAAGAAAAGGGACCCAGAAGAGTATCTCCTTTTTTTATTCCAGGTGCTTTAATTAATTTAATTTCTGGGCAAGTTTCAATAAGATATGGATTCAAGGGCCCTAACCATGCAGTATCTACAGCGTGTTCAACTGGGGCGCATTCTATAGGAGATGCTACCAGACTTATTATTAATGGTGATGCGGATGTTATGATAGCTGGAGGATCTGAAAGCCCTATTACTCAAATAGGCATTGCAGGTTTTAATGCATGTAGAGCCTTATCAACAAAATTTTCTGATGACCCAATATGTGCATCTAGGCCTTATGATAAGGACCGGGATGGATTTGTAATGGGCGAGGGCGCTGGCGTATTAGTTTTAGAAGACTACGAACACGCGCTTGCAAGAAATGCTAAAATTTATTGTGAAATAGTTGGTTATGGCTTATCTGGAGACGCTTATCACATAACTGCTCCTTCGGAAGACGGAGATGGAGGATACAGATCAATGGTTGCTGCCCTTCAGTCATCAGGCTTGAGTTATAAAAATATAGACTATATAAATGCTCACGGAACATCTACAATGGCTGATACAATTGAACTTGGTGCAGTTGAGAAATTACTTGGGGATTATGCTCCTAATGTAACAATGTCATCTACAAAATCATCCATTGGTCATCTGTTAGGGGCTGCGGGTGCTGTTGAAGCCATATTTTGCATTTTATCAATTAGAGATCAAATAGCACCACCTACTATTAACTTAAATAACATTGATAAAGAAACTATGATAGATCTTGCCCCAAATAAAGCTGTTCATAAAAAGATTAGTTATGCTCTTTCAAACTCATTTGGATTTGGTGGTACTAATGCATCTCTAATTTTTAAAAAAATTTAAATTAAATAATGAAAACAATTTCATCTAATTTTATTGCATTCATTATTTTTTTTTTACATTACTTCTTATTTTGGATTTGTTGCAAAATTATAATCCAAAATCAAAAAATGAAAGCTCTAGATTTTATTCGATAATTATTAATAAAGGTGATACTTTAAGAGTTGTTTCAAATAAATTATACGATAGCGGATTGA
>CACMAH010000034.1 GCA_902611605.1 uncultured Alphaproteobacteria bacterium | reverse complement strand
AAATTTTAATTTTTAGAAAATAAATAGTGTCCCTTAATGATAAAAGGCCATAATAATGTGGAAAATATTCTCCATTTCGTGATATTTCCCATTTCAAATTAGTATCCAAAGCTTCCATAAAAAAAGAATATATATAAATAGTTTCTAAATGCTTGAAATGTTTATAAATGGTTTCAAATAACTGACCTTTTGCAGAAAGGTGGATGAATCCGTCTCTATCATCCACCTTTGAACCTTTTGTAAATCCTTTGGCTAAAAATAATTTATTTTCCTCTTCAGTGAATATTTTATATAAAAACAATTCAATTATTTCATATTGGTTTAAAAAATTAGTTGAATAGAGATTATTATTATTAAGAAATTAGGGCATATTATCTGCGCTTTCAAGTAAAAGTATACGGATTGTACTTATTTAATTTCTCTGCTAATATCAATTTGTTAATTGTAAGTGTAATGCCTAAACCGTCTAATAGACCGTTAATGCTACAGAATATGATTTCACCGAAGCCGGCTCGGTTTTGCCGGTAGTTTTAAAAAAGGACAATAGAAATGACTAAAGGTATAGTTAAATGGTTTAATGCGAGTAAGGGTTTTGGTTTTATTCAACCAGAAGGTGGTGGAAAAGACGTATTTGTTCATGTTACTGCTGTAAGGGAAGCAGGTTTAGAAAAATTAGATGAAAATCAAGAAGTTGAGTTTGAAATGGTGGATGGACGTGACGGTAGACAGTGTGCTGGAGAAATAAAAGTTGCTTCTGAATAACTGGAGACTTTTTAATCGTTTGGAATAGATAGTTTTCGGTATATCTCTGGATCCCAATCACAAGCAAATCCATCACCATCAGGATCTAAGTTAAATCTATCTTTATAAGGCCCACCGTCTTTTAAAAATTTTCTTTGTGCCTCGTCTTTACTCTTAAATTTTGAGCATTCATTCCAATTGTCGTAAATACTGAAACTTAACCTAGTAAAGATCTTTTCTCCTTTGTTATGTTTTGTATCTCTAGCAAATTTTGCTACATTAACATAGTCTGAATAGTTTAACGAATTGTTTATTTCTATTTCAATACGCTCTTTTCTAGCATCTACAAGTTTTTTTGCAGCCTTTTCTTTTTCAATATTTTGTTGTGTTAGAGTTGATAAAGATAGATCGATATAGTTGTGGTTTTCTGATAAACCTTCTAATTCTTTCGCCTGCTTCTGATCTAAGGAATTTTTTTCTATATTTGAAAAATATTCAGTCTGATTAGAGGTTTGTTGGCATGATATTAGAATTGCAAGTGAAAAAAAAAATAAAAAATAAAGAGATACATAAATTTTCATTTATCTTCCCACCAACTTATGGGGTTGTAATTAAAATTAACCTCTTTTTCTAGGCGGAAGGCTACATTTAAAATCTCCTGTTCATTCCATTTTGGACCTATTAATTGTAATCCTAAAGGCAAATTATTCTTTGAAAGACCTGTGGGTATTGAAATGGCAGGCAAACCAGCCAAGTTTACTGGAACAGTAAAAATATCATTCAAGTACATTTCAACTGGATTTTCTTTAATTTTCGAGTTCAAAGGAAAAGCTGGAGTAGGGGTTGTTGGAGTAAGAATTACATCTACTCCACTTGAGAAAACCGCATTAAAATCTTCTTGAATTAAACTCCTTACCTTTAATGCTTTTTGATAATATGCTTCATAAAAACCTGCTGATAAAACGTAAGTACCAATCATAATTCTACGTTTAACTTCATCTCCAAAACCTTCAGACCTAGTCATCTTATAAAGTTCATCGATACCATCATCACTTTCAAGTGGTGCTCTATATCCATATCTCACGCCGTCATATCTAGCCAAATTAGATGAAGCCTCTGCTGGCGCTAAAACGTAATAAGCGGACAAGGAATATTTTGTGTGAGGCAAAGAGATATTTATGATTTCGGCACCTGCTTCTTTTAGTAGAGTTATACCATTTTCCCAAAGTTTTGTAATTTCTTCAGGTGTATCATTAAGTTGATACTCTTTTGGTATACCTATTTTTTTTCCTCTTATGTCATCATCAAGAAAAGCTTCAAAATCTGGTACTAATTTCTTTTCACTTGTACTATCTTTTTTATCATGACCAGAAATGATATTCAATAATATAGCCGAATCTCGAACGGTTTTTGTAATAGGACCTGCTTGATCGAGTGATGAAGCAAATGCAATTATTCCCCATCTTGAGCATCTCCCATAAGTTGGTTTAAGGCCTACAACACCATTAAATGATGCTGGTTGTCTTATTGATCCCCCAGTATCTGTCCCCATGCTTGCAATACATAAATCAGCAGCAACAGCTGCTGCAGATCCTCCTGACGAACCACCTGGAGTCAAGTCGTCGTCACTATTTTTAGATTTCCATGGATTAACTGCTGGTCCATATATAGAGGTTTCATTAGATGATCCCATGGCAAATTCATCCATATTTAACTTGCCTAGCATAATTGCATTCTCACTCCATAGCTTTGCTGTAACTGTACTTTCATATTCTGGGACAAAATTTTGTAATATTTTGGAGGCAGCTTGTGTTCTTTGGTTTTCTGTACAAAAAATATCTTTTATAGCGAGCGGAATACCACAAAGCTTACCCCTTTTTTCAGACTTCATTATTTTGTCACAATATTCTGCTTTTGAAATTGCCAGGTCTGATGATTTAAGACAAAATGCATTTAGTTTCTCACTATTTTGTATTTTTTTTAAATAGTGTTCGGTTAAATTAACTGCAGTTATTTCTCCTTTTTCAAGAAGATTTAATGCTTTTGAAAGTGTTAAATTATGCAATATACTCATTCAATAACCTTTATCGTGGTAAAAAAACCTTCTTTGGAGTCAGGAGCATTTTTTAATATTTTTTCTACATAATTTCCATCTTCAACTATATCATTTAGTCGATTACTGTGATGATCAAGATTCTGATTAATAACTGACTCAACTTTGCTTGTATCAACTTCATCAAGCTTATTCATAAAGTCGACAATTTGTGTTAGTTGAGTGGAATATATTTCAATTTCATCATTTGTTAGTTTAATCTTTGCTAAATTTCCAATTTTTTTTACTTTATCTTTACTAATTGACATTTGAAAAACCTATTTGTAATAAATAATGATGATTTATAACTGTCGAAAAAAACATTCAAGTATTTAAATAAAATAGTTTGACTTGTAAAAATACAAATAAATCAATAAAGATTTTTTATATTATGATTTAATCCTTTTAGTTCTAAAAAAATTTATCAATAAATCTGAACATTTTTTTTCATTAATACCTGAATATATTTCAATATTAAACTTTTTATTTTTTGAAATTGTATTATACACTTTTTGAAGGCTTGTATTTTCCAAATCAGAAGCTCCATAGTATAGGCGTGAAATTCTTGCATTTAATATTGCATGAAGACACATTTCGCAGGGTTGTAAAGTAACATATATGCTATAACCAAATAGTTTATTTGATTTTAATTCTTTACAAGTTTTCCTAATTGCCAATATTTCTGCATGGGCAGTTGGATCATTAAGTTCTCTATTTTTATTTCTAGTTTTTGCAAAGATTTGTCCTTTTCTATCAGCTATAAGTGCTCCTACAGGAACTTCATCTTTCAAAAAAGCTAATTTTGCTTCACTAAAGGCAATTTCCATAAATGATTTCATTTTGCTTTTTTTATTTAATTTGATTAACTAAAGAAATGTTTAATGAAAAAGATTATTACCATAGATTATCAAAATATCTAGCTTACTCAGGTATTTCCTCTAGGAGGCAGTCTGAGTCTTTAATTACATCTGGTCAAATATCCGTTAATGGTATTGTTGTTACTAGTGTTTCTCAAAAAGTTTCGTCTAAAGATGTTGTACGCTATAATGGTAAAAAGGTTTTATATAAATCTAAACCAAGAATGTGGATTTATCATAAACCAGTAGGTGAATTATGCTCAGATTTTGATCCGTCTGGTAAAAAAACTGTTTTTGATAGCTTTCCAAAAAAAATTGGAAAAGTTAATTTAGTTGGCAGGCTAGATTTAAATTCAGAAGGTTTACTCTTATTAACTAATAAAGGTTATATCAAAAGATATTTGGAGTTACCAAAAAATAAAATTATTAGGACATATTTGGTAAAGACTTGGGGTAAAGATCTTAATGCAAAAAATATAGAAGAAATGCGTAGAGGGGTAGAAATTTCAGAATTCAAATATGCACCCCTGAAAATAGAAATTATTTCAAAAAATAATAATAATAATTGGTATAATATAAAATTAATTGAGGGTAAAAATAGAGAAATAAGAAAAATATTAGGATATTTTGGATTGAAGGTTAAAAAACTAATTAGGATAGGTTATGGTGATTTTTTTCTAAATAATCTCAAAGTACGAGAGGTAATAGAAATCCCCGTACCAGAAACACTTTTATATAATGCTAAAAAAGATTGACCTACATAAATTAGATGATAAAAAAAGAAAGTGGAAAGTTGAATGATCGCGTTTATTTTATAGACGAGGAAAGTCCGGACTCTAGGGAGAAGTGGTGCTGGTTAACTGCCAGCCAAGGTAACTTGAGGGATAGCGCAACAGAAAATATACCGCTCAATTTTTTGAGTAAGGGTGAAATGGTGAGGTAAGAGCTTACCGCTCACTTGGCAACAAGAGAGGCACTGCAAGCCCCACCAAGAGAAAGACCAAATAGGAATCGTTGAAATTTTTATTTCAGATTCTCCCAGTAAACGATTCGGGTAGGTCGTTTGACCTTATTAGTAATAATGGGGCTAGATGAATGATCATTAGGCATAATTGCCAACAAAATCCGGCTTATAGATTTTCCACATTTTTTTAATTCAATTTTTATTACATAAAAATATCACTAAATCTTGTCTGATGAAAAAAAT
>CACMAH010000033.1 GCA_902611605.1 uncultured Alphaproteobacteria bacterium | reverse complement strand
TTATTGAAATTCACAAAAATAATAATCAAGTAACAGGTGTCTCTACTGATAAAGGAGATTTATTTTCAGCACCTATTATAATAAATGCATCTGGACCTCATTCCTTCAAAATAAACGAAATGGCGGAGGCTACAAAAGATATGACCATCTCTACAAAAGCATTAAGAGTTGAAGTGGCACATGTTCCTTCTCCCAAAAACTTCAATTTTGAAGAGAATGGATACATTTGTTCTGATGATGACATTGGAGGGTATTGGAGACCCGAGGTTGGGAATAAAATCTTAGTCGGAAGTCATGATCCCGAATGTGATGAAATTGAGTGGGTTGATCCAGACAATTATAATGCAGAACCCACTAACCAAGTACGTGTGCAAGCAATGAGAGCTGCACAAAGATTTCCATCACTTGAAATACCAAATAATGTTCAAGGAATTGCAGACTTATATGACGTTTCGGATGACTGGATACCTATCTATGATAAATCTTCTATTGATGGTTTTTATATGGCAATAGGTAGTAGTGGTAATCAATTTAAAAATGCACCAGTTGCAGGCAAAATGATGGCAGAATTAATTGAGTACGTATCCAAAGGTAATAATCATGATGAAGCCCCATTAATTTTTAAATTACCAAACCTTGATTATAATCTTGACTTATCTTTTTTTTCTAGAAAAAGGAAAATTAATAAAGAAAGTAGCTTTTCAGTAGTAGGTTAAAATTTTGTAATGAATAGTATAGCTTTTATAGATTGTTATGGAGATTTGGCAGAAAGGTTTACTCCAGAAATGCAGAAATTTTTACCTGAACTAAAAGTTATTTATGGTAAAACACTAAACGAAAAAGATATAATCAAAAGAATAGGAAATCATACTAATATTTTAGTTTATATGGCTTTCATCTCAAAAAAAGTTTTAAACTCTTGTAAAAATTTAAAATCAATAGCATATTTAAGCACCGGTTTAAAGACTCATGGTGATCTTGAAACTGCAAAAATTCTTGGTATTAAATTTGAGGGCGTTAAAGACTATGGGAATATAGCTGTTGCAGAACATACTATAACCTTAGCATTAGCATCTCTTAAACGTATCGTTGAAATGGATAATATAGTTAGATCAAATAATTGGTCTTTACTTAAAACAGAAGAATTTTCTAGTAAAACATTTGGTCTGATTGGTTTTGGAGGCATCGGCAGAGAAACTGCAAAAATGGCAACCGCACTTGGTGCAAGGACAATTGCGTGGAACAGAACAAAAAAAGAAGAAGATGGAGTTGAGTTTTTACCTTTAGAAAGAGTTTTGTCTGAATCTGATATTTTATCTTTTCATCTAGCTTTAAACGACCAAACTATTTCTTTCCTTGATGACGAAAAGCTTTATAAAACAAAAAAAGGAGTTATTTTTGTAAATACATCGAGAGCTGAGGTTTTCAATGAAAAGACTATATTGAAGGGTCTATCAACAGGTCATATTAAACACTGTGCCATGGATGTTTTTCATGAAGAACCATTACCTAAAAATCACCAATTCCTTAATTCAAAATATGTAACTCTTACCCCGCATTCTGCATGGGTTACAAGCCAAGCAATTGATAGACTTCTTTGGTCAGGTTTAAAATTACTAAAAATACATTCAAAGGAACATAAATAAATTTAGGTAGAATTTTTAATTTAGTAATTTGAAGAAATCATTTATTCTTTGACATGCATTCTTAAGATCATCTTCTGATTTTGCAAAACAAAGTCTAAAATAACCAGGAGTACCAAATTCCGATCCAGGCACTACAGCTACACCATATTTTTCAAGCAATAACTGACAAAAATCTCTATCATTATTTATGGTATTAATACCATTAAATTTTTTTCCAACTAGTGCCTCACAGGAAATAAAATGATAAAATGCACCTTCTGGATTATTAAAGGAATCCTTAAATGAATTTCCTAAACTATTAGAAACAATATCTCTTCTAATTGTATACATTTTAAGCCAGTCATTTAGAAAATTTTGTTCTGCATCAAGTGCTGCGATTGCGGCCTCTTGCCCTATTGTTGAGGCATTAGTTGTTGACTGTCCTTGTAGTTTAATCATTGCTTCAATAAGTTCAAAATGACCTGCAGCATAACCTATTCGCCAACCTGTCATTGCATATGATTTTGAGAACCCATTAACAGTAAGTATACGATCAATTAAATTAGGCGCTACTTCTGCTAAAGTATGGAATTTTTTTCCGTCGAATACAATTTTTTCATAAATATCATCACATAAAATATTTACCTGAGGGTAGTTAATTAAAACTTGAGAAAGGGCTAAAAGTTCATCCCAAGTGTAAACAGCCCCAGACGGATTGCCTGGTGAATTTAGTATTAACCACTTAGTTTTTGGATTAATTACCTCAACTAACTTTTCTAAAGAAATCTTAAAATTGTTTTTTAGGTCACAATTTAAAATAATGGGTATTCCATCAGCAATTTTGACCATTTCAGGGTAACTTACCCAGTACGGGCTAGGAATAATTACCTCATCACCCGTATTAATAGAGCAATAAAGTGCATTAAAAATAAGTTGCTTTGCTCCTGCACCAACCACAATTTGGTTATCATTATAATTAATATTATTTTCTTTTCTTAGTTTTTCAGTAATTTTATTTTTTAATTCTGGGGTACCCGATACTGAAGTGTATTTTGTAGCACCATTTTTTGCAGATTGATAGGCGTATTTAATGATAAATTCTGGAGTATTAAAATCTGGTTCTCCTTCCCCAAGTTCAATAATATCTTTACCTTCAGCCTTTAATTGCCTTGCTTTTTGTGCTAAAATTACAGTTCCTGATGGTGAAATCTTCAACATTTTTTTGCTTAATTGCATTTTAAATCCTATTATTAAAACTCCTTTATAATAAAAGTTGTAAAAATAAATTTAAAGAAAAAAATAAATGATACCATATGACCCTAACAGTGCAATTTTACAATTTGATGGTAATCGTATGGACTTGGTTATTGAATATCGAAATAATATAAGGGGACCCTACAGTTTAGCACTACAACAAATTTTGGATAAAATGCGTACTACTCCTTTAAAAGGAAGATTTGTTATCTTAATAAAAAAACCCTTTACAGAGTTCCAATTAGCACAATTGTCAGGAATTAGAGGAAGTAATCCAGAAATAGTAAAGGGAGTAATTTACAAATCAATTGCAGAAGCAGAATGGGATATTTTTAAAAGAAGATGGTTTTTATTAACTGGGATTAAAGTTACTGTAGAGGATCCAAAATTATGAAATCAACTACTGGAATTATTGGATACTTTTTCCCATTATCAGTACAACCAAAAAATCAAACTGAACTAAAAATCTCTAGTAAATTGCCCTCTGATTGTACAGTGGAGGTTTTAAGGGTAATTTGTGCTGACATTGATCCAAATGGACCAGGTGAAAAATACGAAAAAATTTCTTGGTTTAAAAAACAAAAAATAAAAGTAAAAAACCAGCATATAAATTTAGGATCATTCGCTATTATTGATCCCGCACCTGATATAATAGATAAAAAAATTATTAAGTTACAACTAAGTGTTTTCCCTACAATGAGGAAGAAAACTCCCCAAGTTATTTTCCACTGGGGACAATTTAAAATTCTAATCAATAACCAAAATAAGTTATGCGTTGTTAAAGAAAGTGATGAGATCTTAATCTGTTCTAAAATTAAATTAAGAGAATGGCTATACCTTGAGTTAGAAATTAATTTAAGGGAAAAGCAAATATCATTATTTTCAAAATATTTATCTCCTTATAGCAATATAGATGAAGGAATTGTAAATAAAATAAAGATTAATGATCTTTCTTTTCCTAGAAAATCTGAACCTATTATATTTGCTGCTGCACATAATTACCATACCGATAAAATCAAAACAGAGTTCCATTTTAATGGTAAAATTGATAGCCCAAAGATTATAAATGAAAATAAAAAAATTATTTCCTATTGGGATTTTTCTGAAGGAATTACCTCAAATAAAATCTTCGATAAAGGAACACAAGTTACAAATGGAGTTCTACATAATGTTCCGATGAGAGCTGCTACAGGTATCAAATGGGATGGCAGCTGTCACAGTTGGATACAAGATAAAAAACATTATACTGCTATTCACTTTCATGAAGATGATATCACTGATTGTATGTGGGAAACTAATATAATTTTAGATGTTCCAGCATATGCAAAATCGGGTTACTACATTGCAAGGTTAGTTAATAAAACAGTACAAAGTGATGTCCCCTTTTTTATTTCTGTGGATGAAACTGCCCATAAATCAGATATACTTTTTATTGCTCCTACTGCTACATATCTTTCATATTCAAATACTCATGTTAAATTTGATAGTCATAATACAGAAAATCTTTTTGAAGCACCTATAGCACTTAGTGAAGATGAACTTTATTTAAATAAACATCGAGAATTAGGTTTGTCACATTATGATACGCATGCAGATGGTTCAGGTGTTGTATATGTAAGTGAAAAGCGTCCCATATTGAATATGAGACCTGGTTTATATACTTTTAACTACATTAATGATACACATATCATAAAGTGGTTAGAATTAAAAAAAATTGATTATGATTTAACTACAGATTACGAATTACATAACTTAGGCACAAAATTACTAAAAAATTATAAAGTCATAATTACTGCTTCCCACCCCGAATATTATTCAACAGAAATGTGGAATGCTATTTATGAATTTCAAAACAATGGTGGACGACACTTATATTTAGGAGGCAATGGATTTTATTGGAAAATAGCATATTCAAAAAATTTTCCTGGAGTTATAGAAAATAGAAGAGGCGCATCAGGTGTACGTACATGGGAGGGTGAACCTGGGGAAAACCATTTGAGTTTTAATGGAGAGCTAGGAGGGCTTTGGCGAACGAATGGAAGAGCTCCTCAAACCTTGGTTGGGATTGGTTTTAGTGCAACCTACTTTTTAAAATCA
>CACMAH010000032.1 GCA_902611605.1 uncultured Alphaproteobacteria bacterium | reverse complement strand
ATAAGGCAACAGCAATTAACGAGACAAGGGCAATACCATCCTTCACTAAAGTCATAAAAATTGTGCCGGCAGAACTTGTAATTAATCTTGTATCAACCCTCATTCTTTCAATCAATGTACCAGGTGAGGTTTTATCATAAAAAGGAAGATCCAAATTAATTAATTTCTCTAAAAGCTTTTGCTGTAATGATTTTTCAACTTTTTGTCCAACCCAAGTTACAATTAATCGTTGAATAAGACCGGCACATGATCTAAGAAAAAAAATTATAAATATAATAAAACCCACTGAAATTAAAGCAGATTGATTGCTTGGGATAAAAACTTTGTCAAACATAGACTTTATAGAATAGGAAAGTAATCCCAACATGCTTCCTTCAAGACTCATAAAAAATATCCCGATAACTAGTATTGGCCAATATTTTTTGAAATAATTAGTCCAATACCACTTTATAACTAAATAAGGATCCTCTTTTAACTTTTTTGAAGTTTTTTTTAGTTTACCACTTGGCATCAAATTTTCTGCTCATACTAATTATCCCCTATATTCTTTTGTAAGTTTATTGGGGTCGTATTTATTTTTTATCCACGAACGAAAACTTAAACCAGAAATTTTTTGTTCCTTTTCATATGTATCTAACATATAATCGAGTATACCAGATCTTGAGAATTTAAGATGTAAAAATCTTAAAGAAAGTTGTTTTCTAGCGATTGGGAAAGGTGTATTTAATACCACAAGGTGATACATAACTGATGCTAATCCAGCCCTATCAGCTCCAGATTTACAATGTAACAAAATAGGATAATTAACCCTTTCAAAAATATCTGCTAAACCAAGCAATTCTTCTGAACTAGCAAGTCTTGTGGCATAAAGAGGATGATCTATTAATTTTATTCCTAAATCTTTACATTTTTGTAATTCTAAAAAATAAGATCCTTGATTACTTGCTCCTCTTAAATTTATGACTGTCTTTATACCACTTTTAGCCCAAGTTTTCAATCTATCTGGAGAAGGCTGATTAGATCTAAAAACTCCAGGTGCGACCTCTGCTTTGTTATGATAAAAAAATCTTAAAAATTCGTGATCAATCCAAAAAGCATGGCGCTTTGCTGAATTAAATTGTTTTTTTGAACCATCCAAATTTTTTATAGATTTTCTCCAATCTAAATCAAACTTATTAAATTTATTTTTTATAGTGGAAAACAATCTAAACTCATTATAAATGTTGATATGAATTTTTAATAATTAACTTTATAATCAAAAATAAGCAACCTCTGTTAACATCAGTGAATATTAAATTAAATATTAAATAATCTATAAATGGAAAAAATACAAAAAATCAATTTATCATTTGGGAAAGACCATCTTGCTATCCCAGGACCTTCAAATATTCCACAAAGGGTTTTACAAGCTATGAATCAGCCTTCACCAAATATTTATGGTGAAGAAATAATTGACACAACGCAAAAAGTGATGAATGGGATTAAAGATTTTGCTAATACTTCAGGAAGCGTAATTATTTATATTGCCAATGGCCATGGAGTATGGGAGGCAACATTAGTAAACTTATTCGAAGAAGGTGACAAAATTTTACTTTGCTGCAACGGTCATTTTGGACATAAGTGGGGTAAAATAGCAAAAAAATTAAAATTAAAAATTGAATATCTTGATGTTGGGTTTTCTGAGTCAATAGACCCAGGTAAAATTGAAGCAATTTTAAAAAAAGACCAAAAACATGAAATAAAAGGTGTTCTAACTACTTATACCGATACATCTAGTTCAGGTAAAAATAATATCAAAGAATTTAAAAATGCTATTAATTTGGCAAATCACGGCGCTTTATTAATAGTAGACTGTATTGCATCTTTTGGCTGTGAAAGGATTGAGATGGATCCTTGGGGAATTGATGTCTTAATTACTGCTTCACAGAAGGGTTTAATGACACCTCCAGGACTTGGTTATTGTATAATTAGCGAAAACGTTAAAGAAAACATAAATAATTACAAACCTAGTAATAAAATGATATCTCCATATTGGGATTGGCAACCCCGACTTAACCCAGAGAGATTTTATGAAATTTTTTCTGGTACACCACCAACAAATCTTTTGATCGGACAACTAGAAGCCCTTAAAATGTTAAATGAAGAAGGAAGAGAAAATGTTTTTTTAAGACATAAAATTCTATCTGGAATGGTTTGGAGTTGTATAGAGCACTTAGGTTCTGATGGTAATGCTTTAGAACTTAATATCAAAAAAATTAAAGAAAGATCAAATGCAGTCACAACAGTATTCTCAAGAGGCTTTGATTTTACCAAAACACGAGAATGGATATCTGAACAAGGTGGTGTAGACCTAGGAATTGGGTTAGGTTTTACATCCTTAGAGTTACTTGGAGGTAAGTCAGTTTTTAGGATTGGACATATGGGACATTTAAATCCTCACATGATTTTAGGTGTTTTATCTTTACTAGAAGCTGGATTAACTATGAATAAAATACCCCATCGATCAGGTGGGGTAACTGCAGCAAACAATTACATGCTGAAAATGATAAAACAATAACTTAAAATAATTTTTTATAATGCAAGTTTAAGAGAAGAAGAAAAATAATCTAAATCTAGGTCATTTCCAACAGTTAGTCTAATACATCTATTTAAAGGAGCTACTGATGGCATCCTTATAAAAATACCAAGATTTATCAAATTTTCCATTACCTTTTTGGCATATTCACTGTTTTTACCACAGTCTATTGCTACAAAATTTGTGAATGATTTAACATATGTTAGATTATTTATTTCAGAAATTTTATATATTTTAGATTTTGCTAACTCTACATTTTTAAGAATATTACTAAGATATTTTTTATCATTTAGTGAAGCTAGAGCGCCGCATTGAGCAACCCTGTTAACTCCAAAATGATTTCTAATTTTGTCAAAATTTCTTATCAAGTTTTCTTCACCAAAAGCATATCCTATTCTTACTCCCGCTAAGCCATAAGCCTTTGAAAAAGTTCTGAATCTAATTACTTTTTCACTATTGATATCTATATCAGGAATAAATTTTGTTGGTGCAAAATCAGAATATGCTTCATCTAAGCAAAGCAAACAATCCTCTGGTAAATTTTTTATAAAATCATTAATTTTTTTTCCTTCAAGAGCAGTTCCCATTGGATTATCTGGATTAGCTAAATAGACTAATTTAGCATTATTTTTTTTAACAGAATCTAGAAGTGCATCTAAGTTTTCATGATCATTACAATATGGAACAAGAATAAGTCGTCCACCGGATGCATTAACATGGTAGTTAAATGTAGGATATGCTCCTAAAGATGTAATAACTTTAGTATTAGTTTTTACCAATAATCTTACCAAATAACCAAGTAAGGCATCAATACCTTCGCCTATAATTATATTTTTAATACTAATTTTTAATTTTTTTGAAAGTGCAACCTTAAGATCAAAATTTTCTGGATCTCCATATTTCCAAATATCTTTTGCAATACAGTTGTTCATTGCATTAATAACACTTTCGGAAGGACCAAATACACTTTCATTTGCTCCCAAACGAGCTTTGAACTTCTTACCTAAGTTTCTTTCCTGAGTTTCTGGACCAACAAATGGTACATCAGCAGATAATTTCTTTATTATATTTGTATAAGAAGGCATGGTATTTATTATTAATTTAATCTATCAATCGCTTTTAATTTTGTTTCTATTTCAGTAACTAAAATAGAACTTCTTTTTCTTATTTTATCAATAACATCTTTTGGAGCTTTTTCTAAAAAGCTTTTATTTTTAAGCTTATTATTTAACATAATTTGTTCGGATTTAAGTTTTTTATAAGATTTATCTAACCTAGACTTTTCTTTAGATATATCAATTAAATTTTCTAATGGGATAAAGCACTCAATACCTGGAATAGTAATATTTATAGATCCACTTTTTATTAAAATTTCATGATCAATACTTTCCAATCTTGCAAGTCGTTTAATAATAATTTCATTATTCTTCAAACACTCAAGAAATTGTTTATTTAAACTTACAATTTTAAGTTTAATTTTTAGGCTAGCAGGTATATTTACTTCAGATCTAGCAGATCGAATTTCTTGTATTAAATCAATCAGCCAATTTATTTCTTTTTGAGATTCATCATAATTATGAAGTACATTTTTGAAATCAGGCCATGTTTCATGCACAATCATATTTTTGCGATTTTTATTCTGCTGCCAAATTTCTTCAGTAATAAAAGGCATGAATGGATGTAACATAATTAAACATTGATCCAATACCCATGCAAATGTTAGTTGAGTTTCATTTTTTAATTTGATATCATCTTCAGGAAAAAGCGACTTTGAAAATTCAATATACCAATCACAAAACTTTGACCAAACATGACTATATAAATGATTGGCTGCATCATTAAAACGGAACGTTTCTAAAGCACTATCAACTTCTTTTTTTATATCAGTAGTTTGAAAAATAATCCACTTATTTATGCTATTTGTTACAGTATCTGGGTTAAAATTAGTTGAAGACTCACAATTATTTAATTGTGCATATCTTGCAGCATTCCAAATTTTTGTACCAAAATTCCTATAACCTTTAACCCGATCAGTTGATAATCTTAGATCTCTACCCATTGCAGCCATTGAAGACAAAGTAAAACGAACAGCGTCAGCTCCATATTGATCAATTAATTCTAGTGGATCTAAAACGTTACCAAGAGATTTAGACATTTTTTTTCCTTTTTCATCCCTTACTAAAGCGTGCACATAAACTTTTTTAAATGGAACGTTATCAACTAAAACCAGTTGCATCATCATCATTCTGGCTACCCAAAAAAACAAAATATCAAATCCAGTGACTAGAACACTTGTAGGAAAATATTTATCTAGTTCACTTTTGTTACTAGGCCACCCTAATGTTGCGATTGGCCATATGCCAGATGAAAACCATGTATCTAAAACATCAGTATCTCTTACTAATTTTTTATTACCAGATATTTCTTGAGCCTTTTCTTCTGATAAAGCACAATAATAATTTCCATCCTCATCATACCAAACAGGAATTTGATGCCCCCACCACAATTGCCGACTTATGCACCAAGGTTCAATATTTTCCAACCAATTGAGATAAGTTTTAACGTCTCTTTTAGGATAAATTTTTGTCCTACCATCTTTTACTGCATCTATAGCTGGTTGAACAATTTTTTTTGTATCCACAAACCATTGTTCTGTTAAAAAAGGTTCAACTACTACTTTTGATCTGTCCCCAAATGGTTGAATAATCTTCTTTTGCTCTATCTTTAGTAAAAAACCAGCTTTATCTAGTTCTTCTACAAGAATTTCCCTTGCTTTAAATCTTTCAAGCCCTCTGTATTTCTTTGGAATGAAATCTTCATTAAGTAGACAAGCTGATTCATCCATTAATTTAAAAAAATCCAATTTATGTTTTTTTGCTACACTGTAGTCATTAAAATCATGTGCCCCAGTTATTTTAACTGCTCCTGATCCAAAATTTGGATCAGGATATTCATCTGCTATTATTGGAATAGCTCTATTTGCAATTGGAATAATAACCTCTTTACCGATAATATTTTTATATCTTTCATCATCAGGATGTACAGCAATTGCACCGTCTCCAAGCATAGTTTCAGGTCTCGTTGTGGCAATAGAAATGTAATTCCTGTTATCTTTAAAACTTATTTTACCATTTTCATCTTGCTCTATATAATCATAATTCTCTTCATTTTTTAAAGGGTACTTAATATGCCAAAAATATCCATCAACTTCAATATTCTCTACTTCTAAATCAGAAATGGCTGTTTTAAAATGTGGATCCCAATTAACTAACCGTTCTCCTTTGTAGATATATCCCATTTCATACATCTTCACAAAAGCAGTAAGGACTGAATTTTGAAAATCTTTATCCATTGTAAAACGATTTCTTTCCCAATCACACGAAGCACCTAATCTTTTTAATTGTTCAATTATCATTCCACCACTTTGAGCTTTCCATTCCCAAATTTTTTCTAGAAATTTTTCTCTTCCAATCTCATCTCTTGAAACACCCTCTTTTTTCTCTAAATCTCTCTCAACAACCATTTGAGTTGCGATGCCTGCATGATCTTGGCCAGGTTGCCATAAAGTATCAAACCCACGCATTCTGTGCCAACGTACTAAAATATCTTGAATAGTATTATTGAAAGCATGTCCCATATGTAAATTTCCTGTTACATTAGGTGGTGGAATTACTATCGAAAAGGGAAAACTTGATG
>CACMAH010000031.1 GCA_902611605.1 uncultured Alphaproteobacteria bacterium | reverse complement strand
AATTCAACGACACGGTCAGCAAGATTCATATAAAACCAAAGAAGAAGAAGAAACAGAAGATTTTCTATTGGAACTAGCAGATGATAATTACATTCCCATTGTAGCTACAAATAACGTACATTTTAAAGATAAAAAATCTTTTGAAGCCCAAGATGTTTTGTCATGTATTGCGCAAAATGCTTATTTGGATCAGGAAGCTCAAAGGGAGCGGTTAACCCAAGAACATTATTTTAAGTCTAGTTATGAAATGAAGACTTTATTTGGTGATTTGTTAGAAGCTTATAATAATACTTTAGAGATTGCAGTCCGATGCACATTTAAACCATCAAAAAGAGAACCAATACTTCCAAAGTTTGCTCCAAATGAAAAAGAGGAATTAAAGAGACAAGCTGAACAAGGGTTGCAGAATAGAATAAAAACAAGCCAACTCTCTGATAATATTGAAGTTTATCAAAAAAGATTGAGTTATGAACTTCAAATAATCGAGAAAATGGGATTCCCAGGTTATTTTTTAATTGTAGCTGATTTCGTTCAATGGTCGAAAAAAAATAAAATTCCTGTTGGCCCTGGAAGGGGTTCTGGAGCTGGTAGTTTAGTAGCTTACTGTCTTACGATTACTGATCTAGATCCTATTAAGTATGGACTTCTATTTGAGAGATTTTTAAATCCTGAAAGAGTATCAATGCCTGATTTTGATATTGATTTTTGTCAAGATAGGAGAGAAGAAGTTATTCAATATGTCCAAAAAAAATATGGGAAGGATAGGGTTGCACAGATAATAACTTTTGGGGGTTTATTATCTAAAGCAGCTATAAGAGATGTTGGCAGAGTATTACAGCTGCCTTATCCACAAGTAGATAAAATAGCTAAACTAATACCAACAGAGGCAAACAAACCTGTATCAATTTCAAAGGCACTTAAAGAGGAGCCTAGATTAGAAGAGGAAAAAAATTCCAGTGAAACTGTAAGAAGAATGTTGGAGTATTCATTACAAATAGAAGGGCTTTTAAGAAACGCATCAACCCATGCTGCTGGTATTGTTATTGGGGATCGGCCACTTGTTAATTATGTCCCATTATATCAAGATTCAAAATCAGAAATGCCAGCCACTCAATTTAGTATGAAGTGGGCTGAAGCTTCTGGTCTTGTTAAATTTGACTTTTTGGGCCTTAAAACATTAACAATAATCCAGAACACAATAAATCTATTAGAAAAACGAGGTATAAATATTGATATAGAAAGTATTCCTCTTGATGATAAAAAAACATTTGAACTTTATTCAAGCGCAAGAACAATGGCTGTATTTCAAGTTGAAAGTTCAGGAATGCGTGCAGCCCTTACACAATTAAAACCTAATTGTTTAGAGGATATTATTGCTCTTGTTGCACTATACCGACCTGGGCCAATGGAAAATATTCCAAAATTCTGTAGAGTAAAAAATAACTTACAAGATAGAGAATTTATACATCCCTCTATTGATACTTTATTAGATGAGACACAAGGAATAATTATTTATCAAGAGCAAGTCATGGAAATTGCTAGGAAAATGGCAGGATATTCTTTAGGCGAGGCTGATTTATTAAGAAGAGCCATGGGTAAAAAAATAAAAAAAGATATGGATGCAGAAAAACCTAGATTCATATCTGGAGCACTTAAAAACAAAATAGATAATGTATTAGCTAATAGAGTTTGGTTGCTTTTAGAAAGATTTGCAAATTATGGATTTAACAAATCTCATGCTGCAGCTTATGCATTGGTTAGTTACCAAACATGCTGGCTAAAAGCTAATTACCCAGTTGAGTTTATGGCTGCTGTAATGAACAATGATATTAATTTTACTGACAAATTAAGTTTTTATAAACAAGAAGTAAATGAGTTAGGTATTTTATTGACTCCTCCTTCAATTAATAAGTCTGTAGAAGTGTTTACTGTAGATTCAAATAAAATTATTTATGCACTTGGAGCGTTAAAAAATGTTGGTATCGAATCTATGAGAAATATCATTTCAGTTAGAAATACAGGTGGAGATTTTAAAGATATATTTGATTTTGCTAATCGGGTTGAGCTTCGTAAAATAGGTAAAAGATCTTTAGAAATGTTAATTTATGCAGGTGTATTTGATGAGATTTCTAATAATCGTAATCAACTTTTTCAATCTATAGAAATTCTGGTTGAATATTCCAATATATGTTTTTCCGAAAAATACACAGGGCAAAATAATCTTTTTGGTGAAACTAACAATTTATTGTCTTACCCAGACTTAAAATTAATAGAAGATTGGAATAATAGTGAAAAATTAAAGAAGGAATATGAGGCTATTGGTTTCTATTTGTCAGCACACCCACTAGATGACTATTCCAAATTATTCAAATCTCAAAAAATTGAAAAGTTTTCAGAATTAAATGAAATACTTAAATCAGGCCCAAAATTAATCAAAATAAGTGGTTCTGTTTTAAGTAAGCAAGAGAGGATTTCTAGTAAAGGAAACAAATTTGCATTTATTCAATTTTCTGATCCTTCTGGCTTTTTTGAAGTGACAGCATTTTCAGATATTTTAGACTTATATAACAACCTTTTACAGCCTTCGCAAAATTTAATTTTGTCTTGCCAAGCAACTTTAGAAGAAAATCAGCCTAAGCTTCTATTGCGTAAAGTTGAGAAAATTTCTGATGTCTTAAATTCGTTGGAAGACTTGGGAATTAGAATTTTTATAGATGATCATAATGCAGTAACATTTCTTAAAGAACAACTTGAAATACTTAATAATGAAAATTTAAAAAAAAGTCCTATTAAAATAGTTGTAATTAGTAAAGAATTTGATGTTGAATTAGATCTTCCCAACTCTTATAGAATAACTAATGATGTGATCAATTCTATTAATCATATACCTGGTGTTTTACAAGTTGAGCGGTTTGATAATCATATTTGTTAAAATTTATAGTTTCAGTTTAATATTTTATATTAATTAAACAGGTTATTTTATATTGTGAAAAAAAATAAACAAAAAGTTGTAAGACCTAAACCTATTAACCCAAAGGGGTTTAGAGATTATTTCCATTTTTTTTCAAAAAAAAGGTCATCTTTAATTAAAGAAATATGTGAAGTATTTGAATTATATGGTTTTGAAAATTTAGAAACACCAGCAATTGAAAATTTAGATGCACTAGGGAAATATTTACCTGATATTGATAGACCAAATCAAGGAGTTTTTTCTTGGAAGGATGATGAAAGCAATTGGTTAGCACTTAGATATGATTTAACAGCTCCTTTAGCCAGGGCTTATGCTCAATATTCTAATGAATTACCATTACCTTACAGAAGGTTCTCATGGGGACCTGTTTGGAGAAATGAAAAACCAGGTCCTGGTAGATATAGACAATTTTATCAGTGTGATGCAGATACTGTTGGTTCTCATTCTGTAGTATCAGATGCTGAAATGTGTATAATGTTGTCTACAATAATTGAGAAAATAGGTTTCAAAAAAGACGAATATATACTCAATTTAAATAATAGAAAAATTCTAAATGGTATTTTAGAAACAGCTGGAATTGGAAATATAAATGATAATTATATCAACTCTACTCAAAGTGATATGGTTCTTAGATCAATTGACAAAATTGACAGGCTAGGTTTAGAAGGTGTCAAGGATTTGCTTGGAGCAGGTAGGAAAGATGAAAGTGGTGATTTTACTACTGGAGCAAATTTAAATGAGGAGCAAATTAATCATATTATTCAATTCATATCCATTAATAATGATACTAATTCTAAAACACTCCAATTGCTTCAAACCTTAGTAGGTAATTCTATAGTTGGGAAACAAGGAATAGATGAACTTCAGCAGATTCTTGAATTTTCCGAATACGCTGGATTTTCTGAAGACAGTATAAGAGTAAATCCTGGTACAGTCAGGGGACTAGGCTATTATACTGGCCCAGTATTTGAAGTAGAGTTGACAGAAAAAATCCAAAATGAAGATGGTATTTTTACCGAAATTGGTTCAGTAGCTGGAGGTGGAAGGTATGATGGGTTAGTCAAAAGGTTCACTGGTAAAGTTATTCCTGCTACTGGTTTTTCGTTGGGTATTGATAGATTATTATATGTCTTTAATCAGATAAAATCTAAAGAAGAAAAATATGAAGCGGGTCCAATAATCGTTACAATTATGGAAAAAGATAAAATAAAGGCTTATCAACAGATAGTAAATGATTTAAGAAATGCGGGGATAAAATCAGAACTTTATTTAGGAAATCCAAAAGATTTAGGCCGGCAATTAAAATATGCAGATAAGAGAAGAAGTAGATTTGCCTTAATAATGGGTTCAGAAGAATTAAAAAAAGACGTAATTCAAGTAAAAGATTTAGAATTAGGTGCTAAGATCTCTAGACAAATCAAAACTCATGAAGAATGGAAGCATCAACCTGCTCAAGTAGAAATTAAAAGAGATAAGTTGATCGAGTACATTATGAAACTACCTAAATGATCTTTAGTTTTAAGGTAAAATAAAGTGACAAAATTATTCATAGTCGGTGATGAGCGTGTTTCTTTGACAAAAGAAGTTGAAAGACTTGTTACTTTATTTGAAAAAACAGGATCTATTCATGTTGAAATTCCGACTCTTTTACAATCAGATTTACTGCTTGATCTTTATGGTGAAGAATTAAATTCAAGAACATATATTTTAAGTGATCCAGTAAAAGGTAATTTGATGTTAAGGCCTGACTTTACGGTGCCAATAGTACAAATGCACATAAAGAGTAATGAAGAAAAAGCCCAGTACTGTTACTCAGGTAAAGTTTGGAGAAAACAAGATCATTTAAGCTCAAGACCTTCAGAATACTTGCAAGTTGGAATTGAGTGTTTTGGTGGTAATAACATTGCTAAAGAAGATGCTAAATTATTCTCAATAATTAACAAAGCTGTTGGGTTAACTCATTTAAAAATAGTGACAGGTGATTTAGGAGTTCTGAGATCAGCTATAAATGGTTTAGAAATAAATAGTAGGTGTAAAAGGGCATTATTGAGACAACTTTGGAGACCAAAAAGATTTTTACAAGTTTTAAAATATTTTTCAAATAGTGCAAGTTATTTAAATGATGAAAAAAGGCATATAATTGATTTATTAAATTCTGGTAAATTAATGAAAAAGTTAAATATTTATAATCCAATAATTGGATTGAGAACAAAAAAAGACATAATAGATAGGGTATCTGAATTATCTAATGATATTGAATATAACCAACTAAAAAGCTCCGATGTAAATTTATTAGAAAATTTATTAAAAATTTCATGTTCTCTTAACGAAGCTTCAAAGAATATAAAAAACTTAACTTATTCACATGAATACCTAAAAAGGTCAGCTATATTATTAGAAAATCGATTAGACTATTTGGCGCAACTAGAAATTGACGTAAAAAAAATTGATTTTGAAGTAAGCTTTGGTAGAACCTCTATGGAATACTATGATGGATTTGTTTTTGAAATGGGACCAATAAATAAGGTTTCTTCAATACCTTTTGCACAAGGCGGAAGGTATAACGAATTAACCAGAATTTTAAGTGATTTAGAAGGTCACGAGAAATCACCATGTTCTGTTGGTGCTATAATTAGACCAGAGATTTTACACGCATTCAAATTAAATGAAGGAATACTTAGATGAAGTTAGGTGTACCTTCTAAAGGTAGATTGAAAAAAGAAGTACTTAGTTGGTTTAATCATAAGGGTGTTGAAATCATTACATCAGAGGATGATAGAAGTTATGCTGCAAAAGTAACAGGTTTTTCTGATATTCAATTATTTTTTCTACCACCAGTTGAAATACCAACTTTATTGTCAAAGGGAGTTCTTGATCTGGGCGTGACTGGTCAAGATTTAATAGAAGAGAAAATACCTGAATGGGATAATTACGTTAAAGAACTAAAAAAATTAGGAATTGGACATGCAGATTTAGTAATTGCTGTACCAGAGTTTTGGGTTGATGTTAGTAATCTTGAGGACTTAGACGAAGTAGCAAAAATTTTTAGAAATAAAATTGGTTTTAGATTAAGAATTGCAACTAAATATCATAATTTAGCAAGAAAATATTTAAAAAAATTTGGTATGACTGATTATATGTTAATAGATAGTCAGGGTGCAACTGAGGGGTTAATCAAAAATGAAGTTGCGGAGGTAGTAATAGATATCACTTCAACAGGACAAACTTTCAAATCTAATAATTTAAAAATCCTACCAATTGACCCTATTATAAAAAGTGAAGTAGCTTTATTTGCTTCTTTAAAAAGAAAACAAAAAATAATGTTAGATCAAAATAAATCTTTTTTTAAGAAACTCTCAATCAACTTATTAGATTAACCTTTAGAAAATTCCAAGTTCTGACAATTCCTTTTCTATTTTTAATGGTAGCTGAGTTTTTTCATTTGAAAAAATTTCTCGATCCTTTGGAGCTTCTTGCTGACTAAAATATCTCCAACCTTGAAAAGGTTTTTTGTGATAAGGATCTGTTAAAATTATTTTCCTATCTAAAATTACTTTACATCTTAAAATATTATCTTCACTCATAAAGTTATCAAAGCCTATAATTTTTTGCCTAGCTAATATTAATCTTTTAAACACCCAAAAAATCGATCCTCCATTAAGTATATCATTTTCTCTTTTAGGTCTCATTCTAGTTATGAAAAATGTTGCACGATTTTCTAAATTTTTATCATGTATTAGCCTATTTTTTTGCCACTCATATAAATCAGAAACATTTTGAGCTCCAACACATAACTTTATTAAATTCACAAACTCTTTTGTCACTGCATGATTCCTTGGAAAATAGGTTATATTTAAATTTCGAGCTTATAACATTAATTCTTTTTTTAAAATAAACAACATTTTTAAACTATTGACATTCTCACAAATTATAAATAACAGAAAGTGAATTGGTGTTTGTGGTCTTCGTAAGAAGGTACCTGTCGCTAGATAAATCTAGAAAGGAAAGCACCTTTCAACTTAATTGAAAGGATCCAGTTGTGAGTAAACGCACTGCTGCCAAGCATAAGATTGATAGAAGAATGGGTGAGAATTTATGGGGTAGGCCAAAATCACCTGTAAATAGAAGAGAATATGGTCCTGGTGAACATGGGCAAAGAAGGAAAGCTAAACTTTCTGATTTTGGTATTCAACTTAGAGCAAAGCAAAAACTTAAAGGTTATTATGGTGATTTAACTGAAAAACAATTTAGAAGGATATATGCTGAGGCTGAAAGAATAAGAGGAGACACTGGAGAAAATTTAGTAGGTCTTTTGGAAAGAAGGTTAGACGCCTTAGTCTATAGAGCGAAATTTGTGCCTACAATATTTGCATCAAGGCAGTTTGTAAATCATGGTCATATATTGGTTAATGGTAAGCCTGTTAATATTCCATCTTACAGAGTTAATGAGGGTGATGTTATTGAGCTAGTTGATAAATCAAAACAGATCCCAATGGTTATAGAAGCTGTTTCTCTACCAGAGAGAGAAGTACCAGACTATTTAGAAGTAAATCATAATAAGTTTACGGCGAAATTTCTAAGAACTCCCAAATTAGATGAAGTTCCTTATGCAGTTATTATGGAACCAAATCTTGTAGTAGAATTTTATGCGAAAAACTAGT
>CACMAH010000030.1 GCA_902611605.1 uncultured Alphaproteobacteria bacterium | reverse complement strand
CATCTACGGGTTATGCCTTTCCTGGTACTATGTTAGCTATCGGAGTTGTTATTTTTATCGGTTTCCTAGATAATCTAATTAATTCAATTGATAAATTCATTTTTATTATTCCAAATAATTTGTACTTTGGAGGTACTTTTTTTGTTCTTTTGTTTGCTTACATTGTAAGATTTCAAGCTATAGGGTTTGGTTCATTATCCTCAGGTTTTCAGAAAATTCCTCAAAATTTATTTTCTGCAAGCAGATGTCTAGGAAAAACTTTCTTGGGGACTACAATAAAAGTTACTTTTCCTTTGTTATTACCATTTTTAATAGCTGGTGGTTTGTTGGTATTTGTAGATGTTATGAAAGAACTACCAATGACACTTCTTCTAAGGCCTTTTAATTTTGAAACTCTAGCAACACAAACCTATCAATATGCCCATAGCGAATTAATGGCTGAAGCCTCAATACCTGCACTGATGATTGTTTCTTCTGGATTAATTCCAGTTTTTTTTATGAATAAATTACTTAGAGATATTTAATCTTTATTTACTTAAATTATTTATACAGGATCTCTTCTCAAACTTTGGCACATACAGTGTACTCCTCCCCCACCTTGAGTAATCATGGAGAGGTTTGGATCAAAGATTTCAAAGCCTTCCGCTTTTAATTTAGCCTTTAGTGTTTTAGAAGCTTCAGGCAGAAGCACTCTATCTTTTCCTAGTGCAACCACATTACAACCTAGTTCTATAGTTTCTTGGAAAGGAACTGAAATAATTTTTATTTTTTTATTTTTTAACCAAGTCACTATGTTTGGGTCTGTACAATCTAAACAAACTGCAGCTAGTTTTTCAGCTAACATAACAACCATCAAATCAATATGAACATAATAAGGATCAATATCAGTTATAAATACTTCCCATTCCTCTTTTTCAAACCATTGTTTTAGTTGCTGAGCTGCTCTAAAATGAGATCTACCTTCTTCGCCTTCCCAACCAATTAAAACACAACCAGGTTCAATTACGTTGAAATCACCACCTTCAAAATGACCTGCTGTTATAAAATCATAAATCGGTATACCTAACTTATTGTATGTTTCAATAGCTCTATAGTTTTCACCTCTTCTCCACCATTGTGCCATATTAGTTATTATTGCCCCAAAAGGTGTCATGATTGAACTATCTCTAGCAAAAATTTGATATGGTAATTCTGGGTCAGGTTCGTGTTTGTGTACTTTTACACCTGCTGAAGAGTATGCAGATATCATTTCTTTATATTGTGTTTTTGCAATATCAATATTATATTCTACGTTTCTACGAATAGTTTTTTTTGATACTGAGCTAGTTTTTAGCCACTTATAATTTTCAACTGGCCCTAATAAAACGTCTTTAAGAACGCCATACTCAGAATTTGCACCCCAATAGTTTAAAATAGGGGTATTTCCGTTATCATTTCTGTTTTTTAAAGTAAAATCATTAATTATATCTTTCACGGATTTACTCCATTATTTAAAATTAAAAATTACAAAATTATTTTTGTGTTTCTTTAAAAATCTTATCTAGTGATCCAGGTTTCATAAATGGGTTTTGATAAAGTGTATCATGGCTTTCTACCCCAACATCAATTATACAATTTGTCTGAGGCCTAGCTACACATAAAAGTATATAGCCATCTTGAGACTGCCTTTTGTTTAAAGCAGTTGCATTTGGTTGTTTTACTTTGCCATCAATGAGTTTGGCCGCACATGTAATACACCCACCATACCTACACGCTATAGGTAAAAGGTGGCCCATATTTTCTACTGCATCTATGATGGCTTCATCATCACCTACCGTTACTTTGAGGTTATTCCTGTTTCTTAAAGTAACGGTATATTTTTTCATAGATGAAGCCAATTGATATTAATTTAACTAATTAAGTCCAAATATCAGAAGAACAGTCTCCGCCTGGATATCTGGTTTCATGTGCTCTTGAAGGACCATCGGGTTCTTTACCAAAATCAACAATAAATTTATCATTAATTTTCATTCCTCCATTTTCAGTATCGCAATCAACCACTACCATTGCGCCTCCTTCATCCTTCATTCCCGGATAAAACTGATTATCCCAAGTAGAAAAAAGCGAAGTGGTAACATATAAGCGTTTGCCATCCAAAGATAATTGTATCATTTGAGGCCCACCTTCTATTTTTTTACCGTTAATTTCTGGAGCTTTTCCTAATAGACCACCTATCCAAACCTGACCAGTTAATTTTGGGTTACTTGGTACTGTTACATCATACTGTCTAACATCTCCATGAAGCCAATTTGCAAAATAAAGATATTTATCATCCATTGACACCAATATATCAGTAATCAGTCCAGGAAGTGGGACTGGAAAGAAATCCACTTCTATGGAAGCAACATCAATTACTTTTTTTACTTCTGGATCTGCTCTTTCTTTATGATAATGAAATATGTTGGATGAAAGAGTTGCCCCTACGAAACCATGACTTGAATCAGGATTATGCAACATTCTTGTCTCCAACGGAATTAGACCTTCTTCACCAAGGTCAAAGGTTTTTTTTACTTCTTTTTTATCTAAATCCCAAAAATGTAATTTACTTCCATATTTTCCTTTCGCAACATCATCTAATTCAAAACCAGGTTGAAATGTTTTTGGAGCAGCCCATTCAGTTGAAACCATCATATTTTTTCTTGGCTGATACCAAAAATCATAACTATAATCGATATCCATATCTTTTAATGGCTTTGTCCAAGGACCAACTATTTCAAAATCTTGATTCAAATGTAGGTATCCTCCTGGAGATCCACCTTCCGCATCCCCAAGCATCGAAACTATGATGTCTTTACCCATACAATGGACGGTATGTGGAGCTGATAAATTAGTTTTTTTCTTTACTTCCTCTCCGTCCACAACTTTAAATATAGAAGGAGCTCTTGGATCCGTTTTTGTATCAATTATATAAAAATTAGAAGTTCTTACTCCAGGTAAAATTAAATATTTTCTTTCTTTACTTGAGTCGCAATGACATGATGAGCAAGCATTCCATCCAGAATGATGAAGTTCATCACCTATATTGGGCATAGGTAATCTATGTATGACCTGACTGTATGTAGGACTATTTTCGTCAGCATCAATAGTAGCTAAATAGTCAGGTTTTTCTATACCTGTACCTGTATAAATACATACCGTATAAACTATTTTTTCTTTAGGTGCCTTTACTGCCTCTGCAGGTGATGCATATCCTGGTCCTGTTGTTTGATCTAACATTACTTTCCCCTTCTGATTTTTATAATATATCAATTTATAATTGTTTGAGGTTAATAAGAAAACTATCACCATACAAGTAAATAATTTTTGATTTATTAAACACTTTTTTAAAAAACATAATTTAACCATAGTGACTTGACTTGTATCTTTATTATAACCATGATCAGTTAATCGTACTTATTGGGGAGAAGAAAATGAAAACAAAAGCTGCTTTGGCTGTTGAAGCTGGTAAACCACTAGAAATTGTAAATGTTAATTTAGAAGGTCCTAGAGATGGTGAAGTTCTTGTTGAAATTATGGCAACAGGTGTTTGTCATACTGATGAATTTACCTTGTCAGGAGCAGATCCAGAAGGAATTTTTCCAGCCATACTTGGACACGAAGGAGCAGGTATTGTGAGAGAAGTTGGGCCAAATGTAAAATCACTAAAAGTTGGAGATCATGTGATCCCTCTTTATACTCCTGAATGTAGAGAATGTGATTACTGTTTGCATCCTAAAACTAATTTATGTCAAGCCATTCGAGAAACACAGGGACAAGGTTTGATGCCAGATGGTACTAGTAGATTTACAACTGAAGATGGCGACAAAATATTTCATTATATGGGAACCTCTACCTTTTCCAACTTTACAATCATGCCAGAGATAGCAGCAGCCAAAATTAGAGAGGACGCTCCTTTTGATAAAGTATGTTATATTGGTTGTGGAGTAACAACTGGGATTGGGGCAGTCCTTAATACTGCAAAGGTAGAGCAGGGTAGTCGTGCTATTGTTTTTGGTTTGGGAGGAATTGGTCTAAATGTTATTCAGGGACTTAGATTGGCTGGTTGTGATCAAATAGTGGGTGTTGATTTAAATCCCTCAAAAGTAGAAATGGCTAAAAAATTTGGAATGACTGACTTTGTAAATCCATCTGAAGTTAAAGACGAAATGGTGCCATATCTTGTTAATCTTACTAAGGGTGGGGCTGATTATACTTTTGATGCAACAGGAAACGTAGACGTAATGCGAACTGCACTAGAAAGTGCTCATAAGGGTTGGGGAGAAAGTATTATAATTGGTGTAGCTCCAGCTGGAGCTGAAATTTCAACAAGACCCTTTCAACTTGTCACTGGACGTAGTTGGAGAGGAACCGCATTTGGTGGTGCTAGAGGAAGAACTGATGTCCCAAAGATTGTAGACTGGTACATGGATGGAAAAATAGAAATTGATCCTATGATAACGCATAAAATGCCACTAGAAGATATTAATAAGGCTTTTGATTTAATGCATAAGGGTGAAAGTATAAGATCTGTGATTGAGTACTAATTTGCTAGATAACATAATTAATAAAAAGATGATGAGATGATAGAATTAAAACAAATTTCAAAAAGCAAATGTTATGAAGGAGATCAATTTGTATTTTCTCACCATTCAGAAGTTTGTGATTGTGATATGACATTTGGTATTTATATCCCAGTACATGAAACTAAAGAAAAGCTACGTTTAATATGGTTTTTGTCAGGACTTACATGTACGCATGAAAATGCTATGGTTAAGTCTGGTATTCAGCGCTGGGCTTCTGAGGAAAAAATTGCTGTTATCTTTCCAGATACTTCACCTAGGGGTGAAGCTGTACCAGATGATGACAGTTTTGATTTAGGACAAGGTGCTGGTTTTTATGTGGATAGTACTGAAAATCCATGGCAAAAAAATTTCCAAATGTGGTCATACACAGTGGATGAGTTACCTAATTTAGTTCTAGCAAAATTTCCCTTAGATCAAGAAAAACAATCAATAATGGGACACTCCATGGGAGGGTTAGGGGCTCTTAATATTGCAATTAGAAATCCTGAAATTTATAAGACGGTTTCTGCTTTTGCTCCTATTGCTAATCCTACAAAAGGAATATGGGGTCAAAAGCAATTTGAAGCTTATTTAGGAAAAGAAACAGAAAACTGGAAAAAATATGATCCTTCAATCTTACTTAATGAACAAGGTTATAAAGGAAAAATATTAATTGATCAGGGTACAAAAGACGATTTTCTTAAAAATTTAATGCCTGAAGCGCTCGAAAAAATTTTTAATAATAGAAATAATGGAGATCAACTAAGGTATCAAAAAGATTATGATCACAGCTATTTTTTTGTATCTTCCTTCTTAAAAGATCATGTTCTTTGGCACAAAGATAACGTAAAATAAATAATTAAATTAAGCCTGTTTAATAAAAAATAAACAGGCTTAATTTTTTTGGTTTTAAGACAATAAATCAAAGCGATCAGAATTCATAACTTTAACCCAAGCTTTAATAAAATCTTTCACAAATTTTTCGTTATTATCATCCTGAGAGTAAAGCTCAGATAATGATCTTAATTCAGAGTTTGAACCAAAAATTAAATCACACCGTGACGCTTTGCGTAAAATTTTACCTGTTTTCCTGTCACTACCTTCATAGTGATTAAAAGATTTCTCTGACCAAACTACGTCCATTCCAAGAAGTACCTTGAACCACTCATTAGACAATTCGCCATTTTTGGTCCATAACCCTTTATCACCTGTAGAAATACCAATTGAACGCAATCCTCCATATAAAACAACCATTTCTGGTGCAGTTAATCCAAGTAGGTGTGCTTTATCAAGCATCATTTCTTCTGGAGATACTGTATATTCTCCTTTTTGAAAATTTCTGAAACCATCTGCATTAGGTTCTAATACTTCAAAACTTTCAATATCAGTCTCTTCTTGTGAAGCATCTCCTCTTCCTGGTGAAAATGGAACATCTAAATTAGTAATTTTCTCAAGACCAACATTCCCAGCTAAAACTATAGTATCAGCTAATGAAATATCATTTTTCGAGGAAATAGGTTCAAGAATCTCTAAAACTCTTGCTAATTGCTCGGGTTTATTAGCTTCCCAGTTTTTTTGCGGTTCTAATCTTATTCTTGCTCCATTAGCTCCACCTCTCATATCTGAAATTCGAAATGTTGAGGCTGAAGCCCATGCTGTTTCAATCATGTCCTGTGCTGAAAGATTTGTTTGTTTAATTTCATTCTTTATTAAATCTACGTCGTAATTGCTATTACCTTGAGGAATAGGATCTTGCCAAATTAGATTTTCTTTAGGAACTTCTGGCCCTAAATACCTTATTTTAGGCCCCATATCTCTATGTAGTAATTTAAACCAAGCCCTCGCAAAAGCATCTGAAAATTTTTCAGGGTTTTTGTGAAAATCCTCAGAGATTTTTTTATAATTACTGTCTGTGATAAGAGCAATATCTGCAGTAGTCATCATAGTAGGGACTTTAATACTACTATCTTCAACATCGGGTGCTAAATCTTCTTGCTTTTGATCGACTGCATGCCATATGTGCGCTCCAGCTGGACTTTTAGTTAACTCCCACTTATAACCTAAGAGCAAATCAAAATATCCATTATCCCATTTAATAGGGTTGGTAGTCCAAGGTCCTTCAATTCCGCTTGTAATAGTATCACGGCCAAAACCTTTTCCAAAGTTATTACTCCAACCAAAACCCATATTTTCAATAGGTGCACCTTCTGGTTCTGCAGAAACGTTCTCTTCAACACTTGCGCCATGTGCTTTACCAAAAGTATGACCTCCAGCAACAAGGGCTACAGTTTCTTCATCATTCATAGCCATCCTTGCAAATGTTTCTCTTATGTCTCTCGCGCTGGCTAGTGGATCAGGATTGCCATCAGGACCTTGGGGATTTACATAAATTAACCCCATTTGAACTGCAGCAAGTGGATTTTCAAGATATCTGTCGCCTGTATATCTTTTATTTTCTTTTCCAACAATAAGCCATTCATTTTCTGCACCCCAATATATATCTTCCTCGGGATGCCATATGTCAGCTCTTCCACCACCAAAACCAAAAGTTTTTCCACCCATTGATTCTATGGCTACATTTCCTGTTAAAATTAGAAGATCTGCCCAAGAAATTTTATTACCATACTTTTGTTTTATAGGCCATAAAAGACGACGAGCTTTATCAAGGTTACCGTTATCAGGCCATGAATTTAAAGGTGCAAATCTTTGAGCTCCTGTTCCACCTCCACCTCTACCATCACCTGTTCTATAGGTTCCAGCAGCATGCCAGGTCATTCTTACAAAAAATGGACCATAGTGTCCGTAGTCAGCAGGCCACCATTCCTGACTATCAGTCATTAAATCTGTTAAATCTTTTTTTAAGGCAAAATAGTCTAGTTTTGTAAATTCTTCTTTATAACTAAAATTTTCATCCATTGGATTTGATTTTTTATCGTTTTGTCTTAAAATACTTAAGTTAAGTTGGTTGGGCCACCAGTCCTTATTTTGTGATCCAGAATTGTGTGATGAATGAGCTCCATGCATAACTGGACAAACGTCTATAGTATCTTTCATAAA
>CACMAH010000029.1 GCA_902611605.1 uncultured Alphaproteobacteria bacterium | reverse complement strand
TGTAACAGTAATAACCCCTGAAGTTGGATTGTAAGCAGCACTAGTGATTGTTGATGTTGGAGCTGTGGTATCAATCACAATAGCAGCATTATCAGACAGGTTCTTACCAGATGGAATAGCTGTTGATGTCATTGAGTTATCAAAAGCGTCTTTTACACTTCCTATTACGAAACTAGAAATAGCTAAATCAGAGGCTGTGTCATTTGGACCAACAGTGTATGTTCCAGATAATGTTGTCCCTGTAGATGCTGCTGTGAGAACCACTTGATCAGTAGTACCCAAGGTGACAGTAATATTTGATCCAGATACCACATTTTCACTCATTGTAGCAGTGATATTGATGGTTGACCCAAGACCATAATTTCCATTAGCAGTGGTTGAAGTAAATCCTGCTGAAGCACTTATGGTTGGTGGTGTAGAATCCGTTAAAATAGTAAGATCAGATGCATCATCAGTAGCAGTTGCCTTAGTTCCATTGGAAAACAATCCAGCAACAATATCAAGAGTATCATTACCACCACCATAACTAGTAGTACTAGCTAAAGCATCCTTAGCCTCTGACGTCAAAACAATTCTTACAACAGCGTCATCTATTACATAAACTGCACTGATATCTGAATTAGCAAAAACTTTGTTAGCAGTTGTATTATTATCGCCATCTATGTCCCAAGTAAGTTTAGTTGCATCAATGTTGGACTTAACATCTGTGGATGAGTCCTTTGCTCCAATCCAATTAAAATTTCTTCCAACTAATGTCAGCGTTCCAGTAGTAGGAACATAATTTGAACTCGTAACCACAGGACCAACAGTATCAACTATAATTCCCTTACTATCGGCAAGATTAGATCCAGTTGGTAAAAATGTCGTAACCATATTATTATTGTCGGCATCTTTAACTGTTCCTGTTGTGTAACTAGCAACATTTAAGTCAAAAGAATTATCACCAGCACCAATCGTGTAGGTTCCAGTCAATGAAGTTCCCGTAGAAGCTGCAGTTAAAGTAATTTGATCACCTGTATCAAGTGTAGCAACAAAATTTGACCCTGACTGCACCGCTTCATTCGTAGTTGCAGTTATATTGATGCTTTCTCCTTGTATGTAGGTACCATTAGTTGTTGTTGAAGAAAAAGCAGTTACCCTAGGAGCATTTGTTACTACCACTAGAGCTGAACTATCTGCTAAATTTTTTCCACTAGGAATGGTAGTTGTAGCTAAAGCATTATCAGACAAATCCTTGACCGAACCAACTACATAGGAAGATACAGTTAAATCACTAGAATTATCGCCATCTCCGACAGTATAAGTTCCGGAAAGAGTTAAACTATTAGTAGATGTTGTTAATACAATTTGATCTGAGGTGTCTAAAGTAACAGTAAAACTAGACCCGGCAGCGATATATTCGTTAAATGTTGCTGTTATATTAATCTGACCATTATAATTATAAGTTCCATCTGAAGTTGTTGAAGAGAACTCAGTTAATTCAGGTGCAGTCAAATCCGACACAATCACTATTGCAGAATTATCAGATAAATTACCATTTTCTTCTAATTTTGGGAGATCAATTGAGGCACCAGAAGAGTTTTTTAGCCCAAATACTAGCTTTCCACCTTCCTCAAAGACCGTATTAAAACTTGAAATTGATAATTTACTTGATTTATCGCCAAGACCAACTGTGTAAGTGCCTGTTAAAGAATAACCTCCCGTGTTAGCTGTCAAAGTAACAGTATCACCAGTATCAAGAGTGACAACCATTCTTGAACCAGACTGTACATAGGTATTTATTAAAGCTGTTATATTAACTTTACCATTTAGATTAATATTACCATCTGGCGTAGTTGATATAAATTTAACGGTTGGAGTAAACACTTGAGTAGCACCGCCGCCGCCGCCGCCGCCGCTTCCACCACCTCCCGTATCTGAAGATTCCTCTTTTTTTATTTCATTTTCTTTAGTTTCAGCTGCTTCTGTAACTTTACTAGCGTCAGTAAATGTTATAAGAGCAGATCCACTACCAGGTACTTTACTCTCTGCTTCTGCAGCTGCTTTAACTTCTGTTGAAATATCGTTTATAGTTGCAAAAATTCCTTTAGAAGCGGAAGAATTCAAATCCGTGTCTGTGATCGCCTCTATAGATGTAACAACATTTGCAACAGCAGTAATTGTAGTTTCTAGTACAGTAGTTAAAGCGTTTTTATCAAAAACAATATTTGTATCTAAACTGGCAGCTTCCTCAACTTTTGTTGTAACTGCTGAAGTAACTGAATTCAAAGTAGCTGTATCGGATAAATCAATTTTTTTAATTTCCCCTTTTTTAACAGACTCTTCGGCTGCAGCTATTGCAGCTTCTGAGGAAGTATCAATAGTTTTTGCTGTTTCACTTACAACTTCAGCAACTGATTCCATTGCTTTTTCGAAAGCTAAATCAACTGACATTCCAGCACCTTCTGCAGCTGCAGAAACTGCTTTAATTGTAACCATGACTTGCTGACCAGCTTTTTCGACCGCTAATGCTACGTCTGGATCTGCATCTGCTCCAAAGGGATTAAAAGAGGTTAGATCTATAGATTTACCATCTGAAGTTTTGGTTGGAATTCCTAATGCAATAGCTAACTGATCAGAGCTAATATTTGGTTGAGCTTCTAAAATTGTTGTTGCTGGAGATATAACACTTGAACCTGCAGGAGCTGATAATGTTATACCAGTTAACTTTTGCCCTGAAGAAGCATCAATTGTGTCATCTGTTGACTTTATTATTACTTTTGTGTCAACACTAGTTGCAGATACAGTAAATAACCCATTTTCGTCAGTCTGAATCGATGATTCGCCTATATTTTGTATACCATCACCATTATCATCTGCAAACGCAATAGCATTTTGAAGCGGACCTTTGATAGCATTTCCAGAAATTATCGTTGGAGTAGTATCTATCGTTAGCACTTCAGAAGATACGATGGAAGAAGGAGCATTACCACTTTGATCTGCCCAATCAACTCCCACTGTAATTGTACTGTTACTACTTATTACATTTGAATTTGGCGTAAATAGAGCAGTAAAAATCAATCCAGAATTATCGAATGATCCATTACTAAGAGCACCATTAGATGCAGAAACATCGCTCAAATAATCAAATCCAACAGGTGCCTCAGTAAAATTTATTGTTACTAAAGAAGTCTCTCCTATTGTTAAAGAATTGTCTGACAATGTTAATGAAGCTTGTGGAACAATAGTATCTATAAAAAATAAGTTTGAAGAGATACTATAGTTAGGAGGTATAGAAATATTATTTGTCCAATTTGTTCCTAATGTTACCGATCCATGTCCCGTAATATTTTGGTCTGGGATAAATGTGGCACTGTAAATAAGCCCAGTTTCATCAAAAGTGCCGTCTATCAAGACCCCGTTTGAAACAATTAAATCAATGGAAGGGTCAAATAAACTTGGTAATTCAGAAAATGTTATGGTGACATCTGCTGTTTCTCCAGATTTGATGACCTGATCGGAAATTTGAATTGTTGCAGTTGGAGCATTTACATTATATGCCTCTAACTTAGCCGTTATTTCTTCACTTGGTACATTTCCGTTTTTATCACTCCAATCTTTAGTTATCGTTAAAGTCTGCGTCAATGATAAATCTTGTCCAATATTTGGGGTATAAATTAATGTTAGAATTTTACCTGTATTATCAAAAGATCCGTTTGAGAGACTACCACTTGAAACAACTATATCATTATTTATATCAAAACCCTGGGGTGCATCAGAAAAAGTTATTATCAAATCAAGATCACCTTGTTCACCACCGGGTCTTTGTTGAATTTGAACAGAAGCAGTTGGCAACACAGTATCAACTAGAATAGATGAATTTACAGATGAAGAAAGCGAATTTCCTGAGGGAAATTTCCACACGTTATCTACAGTTATTATAGAAGTTGTACCATTAATATTGTTATCAGGAGTAAATGTTGCAGTAAAAACCTTACCTGTACCATCAAAGTTTCCATTTGATAGTATCCCATTATTAACCGTTATGTTTTGCAATGTAAAATTTGTGGGAACTTCACCAAATGAAATTGTTAAAATTGCAGTTTGACCTTTTAAAACCTTTTCTGAAGATGTGTTTATAAGAATATTCTCACCCACAGGTAAATTATTATCAGCTTGATTATTACTTTGATTACCACCACCACCACCGCAAGCTGCCAATAAAAATGCTGTCATTGAGGGGAAAATACTCTTTTTTCTTAGAGACAAATTTTTAGTGTCTTGTATAATTTTTTTCAATTTCACGTTATAATTACTTTCCATTTATACATCCTCTGAATTTCCAGAATTTAATTCAAATTAGAATCATTAGAAGAACAAAACACTATAGCATTTTATATCATTTCATTATTTTTTACAATTTTTGATTAGAAATATAAAGTGAGTTTTTTATGATATATATTTAACTCAAACTTGAAATAATTATAACTTCAAATATAAATAAAAAAAAAAGCCCCATACAAAATGGGGCTTTTTTTATTAATAAATTTCTTATGATATACTAATAAAGTACTTTTATGCTAGCCCAATAAAGTCGATCTGAGCTGCAACTTGTGCAACAGTTAAACTGTTAGTAATATCAATCTGAAATAACGTTGTAACTGTATCAGCACCTACACCAATCGCGTTTGCACCAACATTTGAAATAATTCCAACATCTATTTGGTTCGTAGTAGTGTTTTCAACAACAGCAACTATCTTGTTACCAGCTGCAAAAGCAGCTCCACCGCTTTCGAGCAATGAAGAGGCGGTTCCACCAGCCAACTCGGCAATTAAACCATCAATACCATTAGCGATACCCGTTGTTCCAGATGTTCCGTCGTAGAATATAAATACATCGGCTCCTGCAGCACTTGCGTTTACATTACCGCCATCAACATACACAGCGGTAGCAACAGTCGCATTTGTTGATGCACCATCTGCAATCGCGGTACTTGCATTTCCATTACCATCAACTAGTCCTGCTCCAGCACCGTTTAATGCTGCACCAGTAGAAGTATTAAATTGGTAGTTATCAGTTGATGAACCATCCGTAATTGTATCAACGTCTGTTGTAGGCGTATCAGATCTTAGGAAGATGAAATTATCATTACCAGCTCCACCACTAACTGATTCTGCACCAGCTCCTGATGTTATCGTATCTGCACCATCTCCACCAGTAATGATATCAACACCAGCTCCTCCAGTAATGGTGTCATCACCTGCGTTACCAGTAAGTGTATCTGCGCCATTACCACCTGTTAGTGTATCACCTGCAGCTCCACCGATGATCTGGTCATTGTTACCAGTTCCAGTAACAACATTTGCCCATGTACCACTTCCAGTAAAAGTAAGAGCAGTTGACGTTCCAAAAGTAGCGCCATCAAGCCCTGCAGTAGATGTAAATGTACCAGCGGCATCAACATTCAACGTTGATAAGTTAAGCTCACTTACATCTAAGGCTCCAAATGTTACAGAGTTTCCTGTGACTACAAAACCTTTTGCGTTGAAACTAGATCCTTTAGCAGCTGTGGCAGCAGTTACAGCAACATTTTCGTAGTTACTAAAAGTAACTGCAGATGCTCCGGCTAATGTTAGATTATCAGAACCATCACCACCATCAAAGTCACCCGTTACATTTGCCTGTAAAACTGTTACATCATTACCAGCACCCATATCAACGTCCTGAGTAGTACCAGCAGCTGTATATGTTAAGTTATCATTACCACCTCCAGCATTGATAATCGTACCAGTAGAAGCAGCTGAAACGTCTATGTCGTCATTTCCATCACCACCATTTACAGTAACACCAGCAACTGCACCAGTAACGTTCAGATCGTCATTTCCAGCATTACCAGTTAGAGTTGTATTTGCTGTTGCTGAAGTTAACACGTCCGCAGCAGAACCACCAATTACTGAGGTCAAACTAGCCCCAGTTGCAGCAGTTAGCACACCTGTCATGGCCGCACCGTTAGCACTTAATGCAGTAGTCGCAGCATTCAATGTAATTGGTGATGCTCCAGAAAGTGTTAGAGCAACTGTAGCTCCAAATGTACCAGTTAAGGTGTTTGTTGCGGTTGCAGCTAATCCTGACGAGTAAGCAATACTGTTAAAAATATCTGTTCCAGAACCGTTTCCAGCTGTTCCGTTTCCTAATATTGTAGTAGCTCCACCACCAACAAGGGTAATTTCATCCGTAGTAGTACCAGCAGCTGCATCCGATACTAGATCAAGCCGGTTAGTAGTTGAATTGTCAGTTAGGGTTGTTCCAGTAGAATTTACTGTTATATCATCCCCACCAGCGTTAACTGCGGTAATAACAATACTATCAACAGTAACTGAATCAAAATCAGTAGCAGCCTGTGTAGTGGTCAAGGTTACAGTTGATGTTGCAGAAGAAGTATCATTGATTGTTGACCCAGACAACCTGCCTGGAGTACCAGTAATCCCCACATTTTGGTCACCTGTGATATTTGCAGTAGTTACTGCTGCACCAACCGTATAAGTAGCGGCAGAACCGTTACCAGAAAGATTGAGAGTTTCAACATTGGCGTTGTTAGTTAAAGCAACAGCACCTACTGATGAAACAGTAGCAACATCAGATGTACCTGCAGTACCTGTAGCAGTAATTCCACCAGAAGCATTAACACCGGTAGTTTGAGAAGTGGTTGCACCTGTAGCTGATGACGTAGTGATTGCAGCACCAGTAATTGTTACACTTCCTGTAGTCGCTACACCACTGGCATCTGTAGTGGCAGCCCCACCATTAATTGTTAAATTCCCAGTTGTACCACCGGTTACACCTATATTAGTAGCAGTAGCACCTGCATTAACAGTTAAATCACCTGCACCTTGCGTTATCGTAGCAGTACCTGTGATACCAGTACCAATATTCAGAGTTAAGTTTGATGCGTTTCGAACTGTAACACCAGCTCCACCACCAGACATTGTTTGATTAACAGTAACTGCTCCACCAGTTACATCTTGAACATCGATATCAGCGTTAGCTACAGTTGAGAAATTATAGGTAATATTCTCAATATTAGAAATCATCGGAGTTCCTGAAGCTGTTGTCAAGTCAGCAACAGATGAAGTAATTGTCATCGTATCCGAGTCTGTAGTCGCAGAGTCAACAATTGTATCAGCAGTATTTAAAGGATTAGAAGAAGCTGTAATTGTTACAGTATATGAATCATTGCTTGCAGAACCAATGAAATTATTGGCAGCTGTAGTAAGTGTTTCATTCTTCGGAGCCGTCAATGCATTATAAGCTGATAACAAGTCAGCCAATGTTGCAAAGGAAGAACCAGCAGCAACTGAAGCATCTGTAGCTGCAGCATCATTAGATGTAATAGCAGCATCCACTGTAGCATGGGCAGTCCCAGAAGCATCGGTTAAAGCAGCAGTTGTAATTGCAGCATCATTAGATGTAATAGCAGCATCTACAGTAGCATGAGAAGTCCCTGATGCATCTGTCAAAGCAGCTGTAGTAGCCGCTGTAGTAGCAGCAGTTGTAATTGCAGCATCATTAGATGTAATTGCAGCATCAACAGTAGCGTGAGAAGTCCCAGAAGCGTCAGTTAAAGCAGCTGCAGTAGCAGCAGTTGTAATTGCAGCATCATTAGATGTAATTGCAACATCAACGCTTGCGTGAGATACTCCACTAGCATCAGTAAGATCATTACTGCTGTCATTATTACATGCAGCTAGTGATATTGCTAAGAAACTTAATCCACCTAGTTTCTTAACTTTTCGTGCCTGTTTACTTTCCCAGGAAGCTAAAAGTTTCGATAACGCGGCCTTACCAGCAGCTGTATTTTCATTTTTATTTTCTGCCTCGAAGCCAACGAGATCAGACGTTTTAACAATCATATTCATGACCACCATCTCCAGGTTATTGTTTATATATTTATTTCAAACTATTATTAATATAAATTCCAAGTTAATTGCAACAACT
>CACMAH010000028.1 GCA_902611605.1 uncultured Alphaproteobacteria bacterium | reverse complement strand
AGATGTATGATCCAGAGAAAAAGATAGTTGAACTTGGCTTAAAGCTTCCAAAACCAGTACAATTACCCTCAAACTTAGAACTCCCTTTTAATTTTATAAATGTAAGGGAGAATAGAGTGCTGATTTCAGGTCACCCTAGACAAGCTAATGACGGATCTATAAACGGACCATATGGCCAAGTTGGAAAAGATTTAACAACACAAGAAGCCCAATTAGCAGCAAAAGAAATTGGATTATCCATATTTGCGAATTTAAAACAAAAAATTGGAAATCTTTCTAGGATAAAGAGTTGGGTGCGGGTTTTCGGAATGGTTAACTCAGCAACTGGTTATGATGAACAGCATATTGTTTTAAATGGGTTTAGTGATCTTTTATTGGAGGTATTTGGCTCCGAGGTTGGAGCACATTCACGTTCTGCAGTAGGAGTAGCAGGATTACCTATGAACTTAGCTATAGAAATAGAAGGAGAGGTAATAATTGATTAAAATTATGAAAACTTATACCATTTCAACATAACGAAATTCTCTAATAGCACTCCCATCAAGCTTTTTAAGTGCTTCTTGATATCCATCACTATTATAACCAGCATTTGCGGCTTCCAAACTTTCCCATTCAACAACAACCGTACGTGTTTTTTGGCCCTCTTCTTTAACGGCTAATGGTATTCCTCTGGCTAAAAATTTAGCTCCTGCAGCTTTCATAGCTGGACCAGCTAACTCTGCATAAGCAGCAAGTTTCTCTTCATCATTAATAGATTTATAAATAACAACCTGAAGAACTTTAGACATATTTACCTCCACTCAAAATATGAATAAAAAATATTTTAACTGGGGTAATGTGTCAATGAAGAATAATAAATAAAAAACTTTAAATTCAATAATTTTTTCAGTATTTTATTAAATATTCCTATATCGATATCCACCACCCTGGACTAAGAAAAAAGTAGGATCCCATTGAGTTTCCATTACATTAGAAACCAATGTAGTAACTGCCTTTTTGGGAGCATTAGCTTGTGCTAGTAGAGCCAAAGAAGTATCCTTAATCATTGATCCAACAGTAAAAGTTGTAGTTTCAATAGCAAAATTAGTGTCAATTAAACTACTTAAACCGCCCTCAGCGTAAATTAAATTTTGAAGCGTACTAGATAAAGAACTACTAAGAACTGATGCATTGATAGATATATCACTGCTTACTTTATTGAATTGTTTTATCCCTGCATCAATATAATCGAGTGATTTACTAGCAGCGCTAATACTTGATAAATCAACATCATTTACTGTTTTTACAGGAGGTAAAGACTCTCCACTTGTATTCCCCATTCCTTCATAATTAAACAAAGTACCAAAAAAACCACTTTTCTCAGTTGCATTATCTCCAGTAATTCTGATTGCTTGTGGACTTTCCATTGTTACTGTTCCGACAACCAAAGCAGTTCGCTGTTGATCTTGAGTAATGTTATCATAGTAAACGTCGTCAGGTACATCATCTTCATCCATAACTGGAGTCGCAGTAGCAGTTATACCTTGAAAAGTATGAGTTTGGTTATGTCCGGCATATTGCGTACTTTTAAAACTATGATTTTCGGACGGTCCAGCATATTGATTAGTAAAAGTATGAGTTTCATTTTCTCCTGCATGAGGACCATTGAATTCGTGTGTCTCTGAAGAACCTGAATTTTGACCTGTAATTGTATGTGTTTCAGAAGATCCAGCTGTTAATGAAATAGGTGCTCCACCACCTAATTCTTGAAGCCTTACAAAACTACCAGTTGCTGATTCAATCAAGTAATCTTGACCACTCGTTAAACCTGTAATTGCAGTTCCTGAACCTGCAGAATATGTAATTCTATCTCCCACAGAAAATTTATTTGTCATAAAAATTCTATTACCTGAGACATTACTTAAAGCATTAAAACTTGCTTCTTCTGGTACTAAATCTATAATTGCACCCGCAGAAGTTGATGAAAGTTGGAAAGTATTGCCTGATAAATTTCTAACAAAGTATTGAGAACCACCAGACAGTCCTCCAATAGCAGTTCCTCCACTATTAGTAGTATAAGTAACCTGATCACCTTCAGAAAGTGAATGGCCACCATTTACCGTAATTCTATTATTAGTTAAGTCAACGTTACTTTCTGCATTAAATTGGCCTGTTTTTCTAGCTATTATGTCAACACCTGTTAACTGTATTAAATTACCTGAAATACTGCTTACATTATAAGTCTGACCATTTGTAAGTCCACCAATGGCTGCACCTCCACCCGTTGAATAGGTAATTTGATCGCCAATTTGAAAATTATGCCCAGAAACATTTATTCTATTAGTAGTGTGATTCACATCACTTTGTGAATTAAAATTATCGACCATTCCTACTATATCGATATTGTTATTAGATGTATCTTTTAATTTAAAACTACTACCGCTTACATCCCGAACCACATAATTAGTACCACTTGTTAAATTCCTCAAAGTTCTACCACCACTCGTGTAAGTAACCGTATCACCATTTTCAAAATTATGGCCAGAAATTTGAATAGTATCATTAGCAACACTAGCTGCAGTCCTTGTATTAAAAGAATGACTAGCAGAATCTAAATTTATTGCATTACCTGCATTTGCATTTACAAGAGAAGAAGCTAATTTAATGGTATTATTATCGACTTTTATAGCAAAGTAATCACCACCACTGAGATTTGATAATGTAGTGCCTCCACCATTACTATAAGTCAGTCTATCACCAGTTTCAAAATTATGACTATTAAGAGTAATTTGTTCATTTGAAATATTAATAGATGTTCTTGCATTAAAATTTTGCACTGGTGGTGCAGAAATATTGATTGTAGGTGCTGAGCCCTCGTCATAACCTCTTCCCCGATCTGCAAGTGTTCCATTGGTACGGGTTATTGTATCTACTTTTCCATTAACTAAATTAGCAGAGTAATTTGCCTGAGCACTACCAGCTCCTGATGCATCTGCCCCATCAGTATCTCCACCAACAAACGTAACAGTTGGTGCAGTCGCGTAACCTGAACCTTTTTGAGTTACTGTTACACTTAAAACACCTCCATTTCGATCAACATGAATATTTCTATGCTTATCTATAAATCTTACTGTTTGATCAGTACCAACGCCCCTAGACAAGTTTGCATTAGCAACATTTGCTTTTAATCCGTCCTTATCAAGAGCTCTGGCAAAAATCTCATTTTGATTTGATTCTGGATTATTTGAATGTGAAGGTCCGTTAGGTGTAAAATCCATATGTGAGATAAAAATATTATCTCCATTTTCATCAGTAAGTGTTACTGCTGAACCACTTTCAGCAATTTCGGCTGTTACACCTGTAGTACCACTTTCATTATTTACAGCAGTTACAAGTGGTGATAAATCATTCACATCTGAAATAGTTGCGCTAATGGTGGTACCAGAACCATCAGAATCATTTGCAGTATTTGCACCTAATCTAAATGTAATATCTGAAGCAGCAGCCATATTAAATAATTGTGCTTTTGTAATTGCAGATGCATCTACTCCTAATCCTGAAGCATGAACTCTAGCAGCAAATTCTTTTGCAGACATACCATTGGTTATATTTATTGTTGCATTATTTTTATATCCATCAATAAAAATACTTCCTGCTACTATTTTGTTATTATTGGATGTAGTCAGAGAAGTTTCATCTTGATCTGTAATATATGGAGTAGAGAAAATTCTCATAGTTAAGTCATTTCTAATAAACTTCATATCTTTTGCTAAAACACTTTCAATTCCTATATTCATCGTTTGAAATTGATTATCACCAACTTGAACAATTTTATTCCTAAAAGAACCATCTAAAAGCTTCTGACCATCAAATTGAGCATTTTCACCTATTCTATTGATATCTAATTTGATTTTGTTTACTTCTTCTGCAAGTAAATCTCTTTGAGATTTGTCAATCGTATCGGTTTGGGCACTAAGAGTAAGTTCTCTCATTCTCTGGAGTAGTTCTCCTATTCTTTTTACTCCACCTTCTGCTGTATATAACGAACTTAATGCATTTTTTTTATTAGAAATAGTAACAGTTAATCCTTTAACTTTTGACTCAAACCTACTGGCTAAATGCATACTTGCTGCATCATCAGCACCTTTATGAATTCTTTTACCTGTTGATAATTTTTGAATTGATTCTTCAATATTTCTTTGAACTGGAGTTAAATTAGCAGATACCAACTTACCCAAGCTATTAGATACGGAGATAGGCAATATATTTTCCTCATTTAGAATTCAAATTTTTTGAAATTCTGCAATAATTATGCCATGGCCAAATAGAATTTTATTTTTGGATAGATCTATAAAATTTCAGGAATTCTATAAGGAGCTCTAGTTGTTAATAATTCAGCCCCACTCTGAGTAATAACTATATTTTCTTCATGAACCATGATTTTTCCAGGAAGAAATTCAATTGAGGGTTCTATAGTTAAAACCATGTTAGAAACTAATTCCATTTTGTTATCGAAAGTTATTGAAGGAGGTTCAGTTAATTGCAACCCCATACCATGCCCAAATCTTCCATATGAGTAATTTTTGGGTAAATATTTATCTAATTTTTCAACCATAATCTTCCATAGATCCGATAAAGTTATACCTGGCTTTGCTACATCAATTGCACTTTGAGTTGCTATCCACAAAATTTCATAAACATCTTTTACTATATCTGACACTTTACCAATAGAATAATTCCTATCAAAATCACAAAAGTAACCATCATAAGTTGAGCCAGTATCAATAAATAAAATATCACCATTTTTTAGTCGTCTATTCGTGGGTTCACAAATTATCTGAGAAACTCCTCCTTCCCCAGAAACTATTGGTAGAAAAGATATCGAGTCTGCTCCCCTTGAAATTAAATCTATTCTTAATTTTCTTGAAATATCTCTTTCAGAGTCACCCTCTTTTATAAGTAAAGGCAAATTTTCATAAGCATCACTTGTTATTTTACAAATATGATTTATTTTATCAATTTCAGAATTAGATTTGATTATTCTTAATTTCCACAACATAGGTGAAGCATCAATAACATTTTTTGAAAGATTTGATTTTAGAGAAAAAAAATCAACTAATGGCATTCGAAGTGACATTTCTCTTCCTAATTCAGCTCCTATATTATTAAATTTTGATGGCATTTCTTTTATTAAATTTAAAATGAGTGAAATCCCTTCATCTTCTGGTCTTGGAGATGGCCACGTAAAAATTTCTTTAATCCATGTTTTTTGCATAGCTCTAAAACCAATTTCTGGAATTACTGCCTTTGGAAATCCTTTGAGTGGAATAATTAAAAACCAAGGTCTTGTCGGACTTTGCCAAAATTGGGTTGAAAACCCAGTGAAATACCTCATAAAGAATTCAGAAGTAATTAGTAATATATCGATCTTATAACAAGACATCATTGATTGGACGCGTTCTAATCTATTTTCATATTCAATCAGTTTAAATCCACGCTTAATCATTTACTCAATTTCTTTAAATTTTAAAAGTTTGCCAGAATTAAAATAGCTACAAAAATCAGCATTATGCCAGACACAAAATTTAATCTTATTATAGCTTTTTTAGATGATATCAATTTTTTCATTTTTGTTAGAAAAAAAATTAGAAATAAATTTCCAATCAAAGGAACTGAAAATGTTATAAATGAGATTACTGACAAATCTAATTTATTCACTGTTAAAAAATTAAAAAAACCTGGTAATAAAGTTATATAAAATAGAGCAGCTTTAGGGTTAGCAGTAACTGCTAAAAATCCAGCTATGAAAGCTGAAAAAAAACCTTTTTTGTTCAATTGATTATTATGACTTATACTCTTTTTTGAATTTAAGATTATCTGTGTTCCCATTATTGCCAAAATCAAAGAACAAATAAACCTAAAAAAAATTAAGTAATCAGAATAAATAGATATAAAAAAACCAATTCCTAAAAATACAATAATAGGCCATAACATATCTCCTAAACAAACACCAAGAATAAGAGAAAATGCTGATTTTGGACCACCTGAAATTGTTCGAGCAACAATTGCAATCCATACTGGACCGGGAGTTATAAACAAAATAATTAAAGCAATAATATATAGAAATAGTTGTGTAGTTGTTATGGTGAAAAACATATTTAATCTATTTTACTTCTCGCCACATAATTTTCCCCATTTTATTTTTTGGGAGACTTTTTCTTATTTCAAATATTTTAGGTATTTTATATTTAGCCATTCGACTACTGCACCACTGTTTCAAATTTATAATCTTTTTTTCTGAATGTGAGTTTTCAGGAACAATGATTGCTTTTACTTTTTGACCTGACCTCAAATCAGGAACACCTATTACACAAACTTCTTTTATACCTTCAAAATTGTGTAAAATTTTTTCAATTTCAGCTGGCCAGATTTTATAACCTGAAGAATTAATCATCCTTTTCAATCTATCGACAACAAAAAAATACCCATCTTTATCAAAATAGGCTAAATCACCAGTCTTAAAAAAATTTTTATTATCCAAACTAATAAAGTATTTGTTATTATTCTGATCATTCAAATATCCTAAAAAAAGTTGAGGTGAAGATATAATTAACTCCCCAACCTGATTAACTCCTAGTTCTATATTCTTGTCGATATCAATAATCCGTGCGTCTACATTAAATATTGGAATACCTATTGAACCTAACTTCGTTTTATGAGGAGGGTTTATATGGGTAGGAGCCATTGTTTCTGTTAATCCATAAGCCTCAATATAATCCAAATTAGTGAGTTTTTTTAATTTAAGAGCAATTGAATTAGGCATAGAAGCCCCGCCTCCTCCAACCGAAATCAAAGAGGCAATATTATGTTTTAAAGGTTTGAATTCGCCAACTAAATCTATTATTGAAGCTGTAATTGATCTCCATGACTTAATCCTATATTTTTTTATATAAAATAAAGCTGTATCAATATCCCATCTTGTCATTAAGACTATAGTATTTCCATTAAAAATGGGAACATTCATAGAATTTTGCATACCTGTAACATGAAACAATGGTAAGGTAGTAAGCACTCTAGATTTCTTTGGAATAGGAAGCCACTTTGCGTAGGCATTAATTACTGCATTAACAGTTTTATGCGTGTGAATGCATCCCTTAGGTATTCCCGTTGATCCAGAAGTGTAAGGAATAATACAAACTTCATCTGGTTTATTGTCATGATGAAAGTTTAATGCTTTAGATTCTACTATATCTTTCCATTTTTTTTTTCTAATGTTATTTTTATTATTACACTTATTTTTAAACTCTTTTGGTAGTTTAACGTTAAACCTTTTCTTTATATAATCTAGATAATTTATAGAAATTATAGGTATAGAAATACAATTAATTTTTTCTAATGCAGTATCAACTGTATTCAAAATATCAGACGCAGCAAAAATAGCCTTTATATTTGAATCACGTAAAATAAATGAAATTTCATCAACCTGAAGCATTGGGTTAACTGGAACTATTACACAATTTACACCTAGAATTGCGTAGTAACTTATAATAAACTGAGGACAATTTTGCATAATTATTGCAATACGATCCCCTCTTGAAATTTTTAATTTTACGTTTAAAAACCCAGCAATTTTATTAACATGAGTAAATAGTTCTTCATAACTAATTTTATTTTCATAAAAAATAATTGCATCTGATTTAGGATTACTATGGGCTGATAAAGTGAGGTTATTAAATAATGTTTGCGCTTTAAAATCCATATAGAAGGGTAATTCTTTTGGCCAGAATTCCTTATGTCTTTTATTAAACGACAAAATGAAAGCTTTTGATTATTTTTTTAATTGATTACCAGCTACTAACTTAAGCTTAGGATTTTGTGTATATTTCTCACATAGCCTTTCACATCCATCATACGAAGCATCAAATGGTCCTTCCTTCCAACCAGTCAACTGTAAGACAACACCATTTCCTGTTTTTGGACCAACTAAAGCTTCTGGAAATTTTTTATCACTCATTTCAGAAGTATCTACTTTTACACCCTTTTTTTCTAAATTCTCAACATATTGCTCGATATTATCAATTTCTAAACCAATATGCTGAATTCCATTTCCATGCTTTTCTACATATTTGTAAATAAAACTATCTGGATCGTGACTGGTTATAAAACTCATAATACTTGAACCAAATTTTACACAGGCTCCTTCATATTTATCTTCTAAAGACTCAAACCTCATCATTAATTCACCTCCTAAAATTTCAGTAGCATTATGAAGTGAGTCATGAAGGTTTTTTACTGCGAAAGCTATGTGATTGATTGAAGTAATCTTTGCCATATTTTGTCCTTTGATTTAATTTGAATAGAATTTTTTTGCCAACTCTTTAGCATTAACCATTTGCTTTTTATCCATGAAAGGAAGTGGAACAACCTCTGCATCTACTAATTCATCGTATGCTTCTACAATAAATTTTGACCCAATTTTTGAGTAATTCG
>CACMAH010000027.1 GCA_902611605.1 uncultured Alphaproteobacteria bacterium | reverse complement strand
ATTGGACTGCTTATAATCTTTATGTAATCATAAACTTTGTACAAGTTATAGAAGTTTTATGCCAGATAAAAAAATAAATCGTAAAATTGCAGTAATTTTTGCAACTGACGTGGTTGGTTATAGTAAGCATATGGAGGCGAATGAAAGCGAAACCATACTCAACCTCCGCGAATGCGAGGCTATTTTAATAGGACTATTTTCAAAATATGAAGGACGCTTATTTAATAAAGGAGGCGACTCATTTCTCGCTGAATTCCCCAGTGCAGTATCGGCCGTTGAGTGCGCGGTAGAATTTCAGAATGCAATTAAAGAACGTAACTTGAATGACGATCCAAGTATCAAATTAGATTTCCGTATCGGCATTAATTCTGGCGATGTAGTTATAGAAAACGAGAACTTGTTGGGAGACGGAGTTAACATAGCAGCCAGACTTGAGGCACTATCTCAAACAGGTGGTGTAACAATTTCTAAATCTATCTACGATTTTGTAAAAGGCAAAACAAAGTTTGAGTTTAATGATGTTGGACTGCAAAAGGTAAAGCAAAACGAATTTCATGCTTTTGATATTTTGTTAAAAGGATCGCAGAAGCGAAAACCTCAAAAATCAGTCGGTAAAAATAAAAAACTAATAGTGATTGCTTCAGTAACGGCTCTATGCGTGATTGCGGCTAGTATTTTTTATGAAAATTTCTCCTCCAGACAAACGGGAGAAATAGAGAAAAGTAATATAGTTTCAAACAAACCAATAATTTTAGTCAAACCATTTTCATCTAGTAGCGAAGATGATGACTTAGCTAGCCAAGCAATTACAGAAAGCTTGATCTCAAGCCTATCACAGTATGGTGGTGTCAGAACACTGGCTAGTAGCACATCATACGCTGTCAAACAGAAAGCCTACTCCGATGCTGATCTTATGGAAAAATTTGGTGTAAACTTTGTCGTGTCAGGTTCAATACAAACCTTTGGAACAAACTCCCGTCTTTTTGCAGAAGTTTCTAATTTAAAAACAAATCAGGCACTGATGACTATTAAAGAAGACTTTAAACTTGAACAAATATTTGATGTACAGGACAAAATAGGCAGAAGTATTTTAGAAAAAATTCAAGTGGAAGCCGTCGATGGCACAAAAGCAATAGCCTCTAAGAATGATTTTAAAACTTATGAACAGTATCTGCTTTCAATTAACCATGATGTAGAATGGAGAAAATGGACTAAAGAGGGGAATGCAACTGCGATTGAAATTACTGAAAAACTGAAAGAATTAAAAGTCGACAAATACGTAATAGAAAATCTAGAGGTATGGAACATCCATCAAAATATATTGCTTGGACACTCTGCAAACCCTGAAGTTGACAAAGCAATAATGTTAGAATTGTCAGATAATTTAGTTTCCAAAAGAGGAAGGGATGATGATTACTTAATAAGAGCAATAATTGAACTGGAGCATTTTGAAAAAAATTGTGAATATGCTACGGATCTCTTGAACAGAATTGCAGACCCCAGTGCCGATACTAATAACTTTATTGCTTCTGGCTTCATTCATAGTAGATGCACAAATCTAGAAAAAGCCGCAGTGTCATTCCGCCAAGCATTATTCCTTGAACCCGTAGATCTGGGCTATCAAGTCACTAGAATGTATTCAGGAATTCTTTATGCATTGAATGAATATGAGCTTCTTAAAGAACTATTAGAACCGCTACTTCCTGATCCAGATTTATTGGGTATGCCCTTTTGGTTCTACGCAGCAGTACTTTCAGAAGAGGGAAGAGAGGATGAGGCGAGAAAGTATTATGAATTAGGTATTACTTATGGCGCTGATGAAAAGTGGATAATGCCGATGCTCAATACGCAAGAAGCGTCTGATAGGCTACGACGTAATCTTTCAGATTATATGAACCTATCTAATTAATTCAGATCTCAATGCCTTTTCTAGTCCACTAATCCACAGGTAACCACACCACACCTCAAAATACCCCGGCTTACTCACAAAAACTTTAATTTGGATCAATTCGTTTGCTACGAGTGTAGCATCATATATTGCATGATTTTCAACTTTGGTTACTATGATATAAAATTTGGAGCCATAAATGGATACGCACACGAAAAATGTTGACCATTATAACTGTATGCGTTGTTGTAGTGACCTTGTTGCTAGTTGGCAGCTTAATATTCAATTGCCATGACCACGACGACGAGCATGATTACGGTTATGTTGAAGAATTATATGAAAAGTTAGAATATATTAACCAGTGTATTAATGACTAGAAAAACGTTTAGAAGAGTAATCCTATGGTAACCACGCTAGCAATCACTCACAAATTTATATGACTTCAATGGAAAATATTGTTGTGATAGGTGCTGGCGTAGTTGGGCTGTCTTGCGCTTATAACCTTCTGAAAAGCGGCGAAAAAGTAACCCTGCTGGAAAGAAATCGTCCGGGTTGTGGGCAGTCAACGCGAACTGGTGGCGGTATACGCTACCTACATGGAACCAAAGAAAACATCAGCATGTCATTTTTGAGTGAACTATTTTGGAAGAATTTCGAAAGCGAATTCAATGTCGACATCAATTATCAGACAACTGGACATCTTTTCCTGACTTCAAACCGTCAAAAGTCTGAAGAGTTATGCAGTAGTGATCCGAATGGCCTACTAAATTTGAGTGCTTTAAATAGTAGGCAAATTATAACTAAGTGGTCATATTTAGGCCAGCTTATTCAAGATTATGGGGTTTACTGTCCTATTGGTGGGTATTTAGATCATCAAAAAGTTATTGATGGTCTAGTTTCAGGTTTTCATAAATTGGGGGGAAAGCTGCGAGAGGGAGTTGAAGTAAATTCGATTTCTGTAATGGATAATTCCAAATACTGCATAAACTCTTCAGACGGGATAATTGAAGCAAATATTATAATTAATTGCGCCGGCGCACATGCGGGCCAGTTTGTAAGATACTCGAAAGCTAAGCAATCCTTCACATCAAGACATCATGAGTTGTTGATAATCAGGCCAAGGAAACCCTTTCCAGAGAACTGTCCATGGCTAATCGACATAGATAACCAAGTTCATACCAGGCCTGACGGGGCTGGAAAAGCCTTAGTTGGTGGCTTTCTCGGTAATAATGAAAAAACGGAGCTTCAGGAATATGATTTCCCAATTTCGGAGGATTGGAAACAGCGAGTTCTTATTGCGGCAGAAAGGTCATTTGGGCTTATTGACTCTAATTCGGAAGTTCTTGAACATTGGGGCGGCCTGTATCCAGGCACTGTAGATTATCAGCCAGTAATAGAGGAAGAAAAACCTGGGATGTTTACGGCTGCAGGCTTTTCAGGAACAGGTTTAATGCACGCACCAGCTGCAGGGTTAATCATCAAAGATCTAGTTAAATTCGGAAAGAGTGAAAAAATTAATCTCGCAGCATTTAGCTCGAAGAGATTTGAAACACTGAAAAGCGTTTCTGAAAAGACTGGCTTTTGACTAATGAAAATTTAGATTGGATAGTATAATGTTGGGCTACTGAGCTTGGAGGACAGTATGAATAATTTTGCTGTAAAAAAAGGCCTCTTTAATAACGAAGTTAGCAGTAAAATGTTTCCCCTGTGTTTCCACAGACAAACATAGATTTTTGCTAAAACGGCTAAGTTATTAATTTTGTAATGCCTCCAGAGAGACTCGAACTTCCCGACCCCACTTATTACAAATTCCTTCATCCAAATTCATATTACTAGATAATATCAGGAGTCCCAAATACTAAAGTGGGGGTACCTTAGGGGTATAGTTCAATTTTTGATTGATACTTTTTTTATTTTTTATCGAACTTTTTTCCCATGCCATATTAGTGATTTGCGATTGAGAGCATGTAAATCAGCGTTACCAGATATTATATCTTCACATAGTTTAACAGCTTTCAATGCTTGACTATTACTAAGATGCTTGTAGGCAGGACGTTTAATATGATCATACCAACACCCATTACAAATGTTATCAAGGACAATACGTTGAAAACAATGATCATATTTCATAGGCCATTGCAATTTCTTATCACTGGCCATCATAGGCAATACTTCCTTAGTCAGTTTTATATAGCGTTTCACTATATTGTTTATCTGACTTTGATTAGATTCCATTTTTTACCCTTTTTAAAATGGAAATATTAAAAGTATAACTAGGCATACTAGAAGATATAGTACATTAACTTAATATTTTCTATACATTGGCTTAAGCTAATGTGGGTCTAAATGTGGGTCTAAAATATATGAATTTTCCTAAACTATTGTTTTTATTGTTTTAATTACTGATATATGGCGGAGGAGGTGGGATTCTCTACTAATAGTATTAAATACCATATTTTATTGACTATATTAGATATATGCATTTAAATTGGGGGTAATTTTTGGGGGTAATATATGACTTTAATATGTAGAAATGGTATTTATTATGCAGAGTTGAAAGTTCCAGAAGATGTTCGATCCTCTATTGGGAAAACAAATTTAAGAAGATCTCTTAAAACTAGAGATAAAAATAAAGCTTCAATTTCCCATGGTATAGTAATTGGCAAGTGGAAGATGGAAATTGACCATTTGAGAGGTGCTGGAGGAGATATTAGCCACTACAGAGCTATATACGAACGCTTAGATGACCAAGATCCTAGTAAAGACGGGTTCGAAGACTTGCTGTTAGATTTAGCAACTGGTGGTAAGGATGTTAACACATTAGATGCACAAGAAGAGCAGCAAGCCATCAAGAAATACAAACTGTTTACTGGTCAACTCAAGAAAACTGATGAATTTATTGATGCTTGGCTCAAATCAAGACGTGTTGAACCAAAGACCTTAAGAGGTGATAAGACCAAGGTCACTTCAATGGCAAATGAAATGCCCCTACTCTCTGATATAACCAAGTCCAACGTAAGAAAATGGTGCTTACAGATGGAAGAAGATAATAAATCAATCAAGACCATAAACTCATACTTGAGTGCTTGTAGAGAGTTTTGGAATTATTTAGAACGCCAAGGAAAAATGCCAAATGACTTAACTACACCCTTTAATTCGAAAGATGTTCTTCCAACAAGAAGGTCAAAAAAAGAGCTCAGTAGAGATAATACATCTTGGGCAGTCTTTAACAAAGCAGAAGTGAATATCCTTCTTAATGAAGCAAAAAAAGACATCATGCTATACGATCTCATAAAGATAGGGATCTACACAGGTGCAAGGATTGAGGAAATATGTTCTTTGAAGGTAGCAGATATAGCTGCAGAAAGCTTTACGATTAGAGATAGTAAGACCCCTTCTGGCAATAGAGATGTTCCAATTCATGATCAGTTAAAGGATCTTATCAAAGAGCTTAAGAACAGTTCTCAAGATGGTTATCTACTATCAGGACTATCAGAGGATAAAGATGGGAAGCGTTCAGGAGCCATAGGTAAAAGATTTGGAAGACTCAAGAACCAATTGGGGTTTGAAAGAAGATATGTGTTTCATAGTTTTCGAAAGACAGTTGTAACACTATTAGAGCAAGCAGGTATTTCAGAGAATTTAGCAGCTGATATCGTAGGGTATGAGAAGCCTAGGATCACTTATGGGCTTTATAGTGGAGGTTCGTCACTTGAACAAAAGTTAAATGCAATAAATACAATTAACTATTTATAATCAATATCTTAGAATTAATACTTAAATAAATATAGATATATAAATAAATATAAAAGTTTTTTTATATAATGGGGGAAATTATTTTCGTAGCCATGTAATATCATCATTTGACATTTTTCTGTCATTTTTGGGATTGCTGAATCATCCTAAAGAATCTACAAACCTTAATCCCTCGTATAGTACAGTAACTGACAATAACTATATTGGGAGACTGTATAGAGGAATGAGAGCAGTTTACGAGGGATGCCTTTAATATATATACTTAAAATGTTATTAAATAATTTTTATAAATTGGAGGAATGATATGCCTAGATTGTTAGTTACAGTTAAAATTTCAAAGGGTTTTAAGACTTGGACAGAAATGGCTAAATCTTTTGAAGATGAAGTTGGGGAAAAAGGTGCAAAAATGATTTGGGCTGCTGCTAACCCAGACGAAACATCAGTATATGTTTTGATGGATGTACCAGACCCAGAATTTATGAAAACTTTTGGAGAACGACCAGATGTAGTAAAAAGAAGAGAAGAAGCAGGAGCAGATGTTTCTTCAACTACTGTAATAACTCAGATTGGAGATTATTGGTTAGGATAGTTAAGTGATGCTAGTGAGTAAGTAGTTATAAGATGCTTAATTATTCTTATACTACTTTTACTAGCAAAACTGTACCTAACAATACTTTAGAAATCTAGGGGTATATCTATACTGTACCTTTAGAGACTATCTGGATATCCAAGTATAGAGGTGACATTGGAACATAGAAGAGAAGAAATAAAAGAATACTTTAAGAACTGGGTAATAGACAGTGGTTCTCATCACCTTAAAATTATCAAGTTCCTTAAAGACCATAAAGACCTCTCAGATACCAACACCAAAGACAACGCATGGCTTGATACATATGATTTAGTACATCAAGAAGCATTTCAAACACCAAAACCTATTATAAAAAATCCTACAGTAGCTAAAGCATTCTTAGGTGTTGAAGCAGATGCTGTCAGAAGATTTGTTCTTGAATGGGAAAAGGAACGCTATGGTGATCTTGGGGATGGTAGCATTGAAACTGACATCCTAGATGATGTAGCTTTGGTAAACAGGTACTTCTTCATTCATGGAGAAGACATAGTAGCTGAATGGATGGAAGACCCTATCAATTACTAATGTGGTGCTAGTGTGCTATTGTCTAAAGTATTCTGAAGGTGACCTATAGATAGTATATATATATAATCCCCCTGGGTATCTTTAGGGTAACTTTAGGACTAAAATCCTAGCCAAGTATCTGTTTTTATTGGTCTTTTACTGGTATTTATACCATTTAGAAATTTATCTAATTCTTGGTCTAGCAACTGTTCTCTTCTATCTATTATTTCTTGGTCTGTTACTGCTGATATTTGGTCTTAATTGATATTCCATAAGCTTTTCTCATTTCGTCAATGCTCAAAATTTGTTCTATATGACTCTAGGATGTCCCATTAGAGGTAATCCAATAAAATAACAATTTTATTATAATAATTTATAATTATTCATTTCAAGGTTAGCATTAATTAATTAATTAATTAAATTGTTCAAACCAATCTTCATCAATGGTTACCAGTTCTTCTATTTTAACACCCAGGCTTAACTCTTTCAAAAGATTACATATTTCAACCCCATCTATTAACTCAATATGCTTTGTACCAGGTTTTGAAGCTTCTAACTTTGCACTACTTGTAAAATGTCCTGTTGTTAAAAAGATTCCTTTATCAACATCATTAGGGATAGCGCCCTTAAAGTTCCTTATCTCAGATGATCCTACACTCCCCTTATACCTTTTACACTGAAAGAGAACTTTGAAAGAAATAAGTGAAATTTTTAAAATACCTTCACCATCAATTCCACCATCACCACTTCTTCCAGTTACATTAACTTTACTAAATCCTTTTTCCCTAAATATTCTCTGGCACAATCTCTCAAATCCATCAGGTGAAATAGAAAATAGTTTTTTATTTAATTCCTCAATCCAATTATCTGTGTCTAAATTATTTTCGTTATCATGAGTATTATAATGAGATTTTATTTTAGATTTATTTTTTCTTTTATTTCTAAAATGACTATTTATAACTTCATTGCTTGGAAGTTTATCATTTAACCCTCTATCAGTTAAATTCCATATTGCTCTACCAGTATTTTCTATTAAGCCATATTCTTTCAAATAAGTTTTTGCCCAAGCTACTTGATAATCTATTACTGTTCTTGGTCCTCCTACATGAAGTTTTTCCACATCTTGGTCAGTTAAATTGGCTAAAAGAACTATTTTGTCTAAAATCTCTTCATTTCTTCCTGAACCACCCAATTCTTTGAGAGCTTCAATTACATATTTGTAGAAATTATAATGTTTAGAAATATCCAGAAATGAGAAAATATATTTTTTAGTTAAGCATATATTATACTAACTCTTTTACTATTTCAAATTTCTGAATTTTACCTACCCAAACCAAAATGTATGAGCAGTAGTACTTGCAAATATGGGCTATGGATTTTGGGGTACCCTCAAGGATATGACTTAGGGGTTGCAGACATGAGTGACATCTTTTAATGAAATTTAATATCGTAAAAGACTATCTCTTCTTAAAAGTACAGTTTTTTAATCACTGCAAAGAGTAATTACATTAGCTTCTGGGCTAGGATCACCACCAGCTTCAGCAATTAATTCAGCTTCATTTTCCATGTGTTGTTGTAATACATCCATGCTAGGGGTATACATAACTACGTGTATCGTATTTGAATCTTCTAATTCATGTCCTCTGTAAATTGTTTTAATTCCATATTTTGTATCTCTAAGTTCTTCAGCTTGGTCATATACTTTTACCCAATGTTCATATCCTTTTGTTATTTTCCCCTTGATTACTAAAGTTGGCATATTGATAATCCTCCCTAAATAATTGTTTTAACAATTAATCCTAATTTTAATATTGTTTAAAAAAAGTTTAACACAAAATAATATAAAACTATACTACATGAAATCCTATGTGTGAAGATTAGAGATTTACCTTCCCCACTTAAAATGTGTGAGCAGTAGTACTTGCTAATATAGGCTATTGTTTTTGGGGTAACCTACCCTTTATCCATCATAATCAAACATTCTTTGTTAAATAAAGAAAAGGTACCCTGAATATATGACAATAGTAATGTTTTTTGGGGGTAAAAAGTGGGGGTAAAAAAATTCAAAATACAAAAAATATGTATATTTTATTGGTCTATTATAATATGGCGGAGGAGGTGGGATTCGAACCCACGGAAGAGTTGCCCCTTCGCCGGTTTTCAAGACCGGTACATTCAACCGCTCTGTCACTCCTCCGAGTTGAATATTTGCCTTATTTTACTGTGACAAAGGCTGACAATATTTTATTTGTATAACTCAACAAAAACATTTTGCAATACATATTGATTTTATAATTAAAAAGGTTTTTGTTTGCAATACTGATCTTATTGCTTTT
>CACMAH010000026.1 GCA_902611605.1 uncultured Alphaproteobacteria bacterium | reverse complement strand
TTAAAATTTATATTTACTGAACCTGTTGAATTGGAAGTAAATTCAGAAATTTTAACTTTTTGGTGTAAAAAAATAACTGATGGATTTTTTGTTAGATGGAATGGTTATGAAGGAGAAATAAAAATCTACCCTGAGTTCTTATCTTCTCATTTTACAATAGTTCCTGGAAAAAGTAGTATTAATAATACAAAAGAAATTATTTCTCCAATGCCTGGCTTGTTGGTCTCTGTGGATGTTAATGTTGGTGATTTAATCGATGAAGGACAGAGATTATGTGCAATAGAGGCAATGAAAATGGAAAATGTTATTTATGCTGAGAGAAGTGGAACAATTAAATCTATTAATTTTAAATTGGGTGATATTCTATCAGATGGTGACACAATATTGGAGTTTGAGTGAATAAAGATCAGATTAAAAGGTGGAAAACATTAGCTAATAAAGAGCTAAAAGATAAAACCATTGATTCCTTAAACTGGTTAACACCAGAGGATATTACTATAAAACCACTTTATACAGAAAATGATTTAGAAAACATAAATCATTTAAATGAATTACCTGGTTTAGATAGCTACAGTAGAGGACCTAGAGCAACAATGTACGCTGGAAGACCTTGGACTGTCAGACAGTATGCTGGATTTTCAACGGCAGAAGAAAGTAATGCATTTTATAGAAAAAACTTAGAGGCTGGACAGAAAGGAATTTCAGTAGCTTTTGATTTGCCGACTCATAGAGGATATGACAGTGATCACCCAAGAGTACTTGGCGATGTTGGAAAAGCTGGTGTTGCAATTGATAGTGTAGAGGATATGAAAATTTTATTTTCAAATATACCATTAGATAAAATGTCCGTTTCGATGACAATGAATGGCGCAGTAATTCCAATAATGGCAAACTTTATTGTGGCTGCAGAGGAACAAGGTGTTGCAAAATCAAGTTTAACTGGAACAATTCAGAATGATATTCTTAAAGAGTTTATGGTTAGGAATACTTATATATATCCACCAGAGCCATCTATGAGAATAGTTTCTGATATAATTGAATATACAAGTAAAGAAATGCCTAAGTTTAATTCAATTTCTATTTCTGGTTACCATATGCATGAAGCTGGTGCAAATCTTGTACAGGAGTTAGCCTTTACATTGGCAGATGGAAAAGAGTATGTAAAGGCAGCTCTTTCTAAGGGGATGGATATTGATGCTTTTGCTGGTCGTCTGTCATTTTTCTTTGCTATAGGTATGAATTTTTTTATGGAAGTTGCTAAATTAAGAGCTGCTAGGATCTTATGGTCTAAGATAATGAAGGAGTTCAATCCAAAAAAACCTAGTTCTTCACTATTAAGGGTGCATTGTCAAACATCAGGTGTGAGTTTACAAGAAAAAGATCCTTACAATAATATTGTAAGAACTTCTTATGAAGCTTTAGCTGCTACATTAGGTGGAACACAGAGCCTACACACTAATGCATTTGACGAAGCTATGGGGCTGCCAACAGAGTTTTCGTCTAGAATAGCAAGAAATACTCAGCTTATTATGCAAGAAGAGTTAGGAATAACTAAGGTTATTGATCCATTGGCTGGAAGTTATTATGTCGAAAATTTAACTTATGAATTAACACAAAAGGCTTGGGAATTAATACAAGAAGTCGAAAATTTAGGAGGTATGACCGAAGCTGTATCTGCAGGTTTACCCAAGTCAAGAATAGAAGAATCTGCTGCTAAAAAACAAGCTGCTATAGACCAAGGTTTAGAGGTAATAGTCGGAGTCAATAAATATAAACCTAAAGACCATGAGAATGTTGAAATACTAAATGTCGACAATATTTCTGTAAGAAAAAGTCAAATTGATAGATTAAATCAAATTAGGGCAACAAGAGACAATAATATATGCCAAAAAAAATTAGAAGATCTTGAGAATATATGTAGAAATAAATCTGGTAATATATTAGAATTTGCTGTTGATGCTGCTAGAAATAGAGCCACAGTTGGGGAAATTTCATCAGCTTTAGAAAATGTTTTTGGTCGATATAGAGCAAATAATAAAACATTAACTGGTGTATATAAAAATGCTTATGAAAATGATGAGAATTTTTTGAAAATTCAAAATAAAGTTGAACTTTTTGAAAAAAATGAAGGCAGAAGACCAAGGATATTAGTAATTAAGCTTGGACAAGACGGGCATGATAGAGGTGCAAAAGTCATAGCAACTGCATTTGCAGATATTGGTTTTGATGTTGACGTGGGCCCTTTATTCCAAACTCCAGAGGAGGCCGCTCAAGATGCTGTTGATAATGACGTTCATATTATTGGTGTTTCGTCACAAGCTGCTGCTCACAAAACTTTAGTACCTATTCTCATCGATCAATTAAAAAAGATTAATGGAGAAGAAATTATAGTTGTTTGTGGGGGTGTAATTCCTAGAGAAGATTATGATTTCCTTTCTGATATTGGGGTTAGAGCTATTTTTGGTCCTGGTACAAACATTTTAGATGCTGCAAATAATTTGTTGGATATTTTATTAGGAAATTAATTTTTTATTTTCTACAAATTATTTATGCTTAGAAAGAAAAAAAATGAGTAAAATTAAAAATGAGACAGTCAGAAAAGCGGCCTTAGATTTTCATGAGTTTCCAAAACCAGGAAAGTTAGAAATTAGGGCTACTAAACCTTTGGCAAACCAAAGTGATTTAGCTAAAGCATATTCACCAGGAGTAGCTGAAGCATGTTTAGAAATTAAAAAAGACTTAAAGAAATCTGGTAATTATACATCTAAATCAAATTTAGTAGCTGTTATTTCGAACGGGACCGCAGTTTTGGGATTAGGTAATATTGGGGCTTTAGCTGCCAAACCTGTCATGGAAGGTAAGGCAGTATTATTTAAAAAATTTGCAGGTATTGATTGTTTTGATATAGAAATCAACGAGAATAATCCTGACAAATTAGCCGAAATCATTGTTTCTTTAGAACCAACTTTTGGAGCTATTAATCTAGAGGATATAAAAGCTCCTGATTGTTTTGTTATTGAAAAGATTTGTAAAGATAAGATGAGCATTCCTGTTTTCCATGATGATCAGCATGGTACAGCAATTGTTGTTGGGGCAGCATTAGTAAATTCACTTAAGCTTGTAGACAAAAAAATTTCAGAAATAAAAGTTGTATGTACAGGGGGTGGTGCCGCTGGTATTGCATGTTTGGAGATGTTAGTTAGTTTAGGGTGTAAAAAGAAAAATATCTGGCTTTGTGATAGATCAGGTTTAGTAACAGAAGATCGTAAAGATAAAAATATCTACAAGGCTGCTTTTGCACAGAAATCTGATAGTAGTTCATTAGAAACAGTTATTGAAGGAGCAGATTTCTTTCTAGGGTTATCAGGTCCTAATACTCTATCAAAAAGTATGTTAAAAAAAATGAATGAATCCCCAATTATTTTTGCACTTGCTAACCCAATACCTGAAATTATGCCAGAAATTGTTTACGAGGTTTTTCCTAATGCAATTGTGGCTACGGGCAGGTCTGATTATCCAAACCAAGTAAATAATGTACTATGTTTTCCATTCATTTTTAGAGGTGCACTTGATATAGCAGCTACTGAAATAAATGAAAAAATGAAAATAGCATGTGTTGAGGCAATTGCAAAGCTAGCTAGGGAGCATTCTTCGGCAGAAGCTGCAGCTGCTTATCAAGGTGAAGATATGAAATTTGGACCTAATTATGTAATTCCAAAACCTTTTGATCCAAGATTACTACCATTCGTTGCCTCATCAGTTGCAAAGGCTGCAATTGAAACTGGTGTGGCTACTAAAAAGATTAGTTCAATATTAGAATATACAAAAAAACTAGAGCATTCAGCTTATAAATCTTCACTATTGATGCGCCCAGTATTTGAAGCTGCAAGATCTGCAAGTAGAAAGATTGTTTTTTCAGAAGGAGAAGACGAACGTGTTTTAAGAGCCTCTTTTTCTATGATTGAAGAAACTGGTGATAGACCCATACTAATAGGTCGACCAGAAGTAGTAATGAGTAGAATAGAAAAATATGGTCTTCCATTAAGAATTGATAATGACTTTGAATTAGTTAATCCTGAAAGTGATCCCCGTTTTCGAGAATATTGGGAAACCTACCATAAAATTATGGAGAGGCGGGGTGTAACCCCAGCACTTGCAAAAGCTATAATGAGAACAAATAGTACAGCTATTGCTGCAATCATGGTCTATAGAAAAGAAGCTGATAGTATGATTTGTGGAACATTTGGACAATACCTATGGCATCTTAAATACATAAAAGAGGTTCTTGAAAATAGTGGATTAAATGCAATAGGGGCCCTTTCACTTATGATTTTAGAAAATGGTCCTTTATTAATAGCTGATACTCAGGTTAATGCTATTCCGTCACCAGACCAAATTTCCCAAACAGTAATTGCAACAGCAAGGCATGCTAGACGTTTTGGTATTGAACCAAAGATAGCATTATGTTCTCACTCACAGTTTGGTAATTTGGATAGTGATTCAGGTCGAAATATGCGAGATGCTCTTAGAATTTTGGATGAGAGTAAATGTGATTTTTTATATGATGGGGAAATGCATTCTGATGCAGCTCTAGACCCTGAACTGAGATCAAGAATAATGCCTAACAGCAGATTAGATGGTGCCGCAAATGCTTTAGTTTTTGCCAATACTGATGCAGCAAGCGGTGTTAGGAACATCTTAAAAATGTGCGCTAATGGCCTTGAAGTAGGCCCTATTCTTATGGGGATGGGGAACAAAGCCCATATTGTAACCTCCTCAATTACTGCAAGAGGATTGCTTAATATAGCAGCTTTAGCAGGTACACCCGTTCAAACATATAGTTAGCTGTACTTCAAATGAGATATGAAGATTTATATAATGAGTGGAAAAATGATCCTGAGAAATTCTGGATTAATGCTGCACAAAATATAGATTGGATAAAATTTCCAAGTTTTGCTTTAGATTCTTCTAATACTCCCTTTTATAAATGGTTTCCTGATGGTTTAGTAAATACATGCTACAATGCTGTTGATCGTCACGTGATAAAAGGAAAAGGTGAAAAAACTGCAATTATATATGATAGTGCTATCAGAAGCGTTAAAGAAAAAATCACTTATAACCAATTACTTGAAAAAGTAACTAAATTTGCCCATGCAATGAGTAACGCTGGTATTACAAAAGGTGATAGAGTAGTTATTTATATGCCAATGATACCAGAAGCAATAGTGTCAATGCTTGCTTGCTCAAGAATAGGAGCTATTCATTCAGTTGTTTTTGGAGGTTTTGCTTCTAATGAGTTAGCTGTCAGGATAGATGATGCTAAACCTAAAGCTATAATTGCTGGATCATGTGGTATAGAACCAACCAGTATTATTCCATACAAACCTTTACTTGATAAAGCTATTGAACAAGCAAATCATAAGCCAAATTTTTGTGTTATTTTCCAAAGAGATGAGCTTCAAGCTCCTTTAGTTTCTAATCGAGATTATGATTGGTATGAGTTTCAAAAATCATCATCTGAATGTACATGTATACCAGTTTTTGGAAATGACCCATTATATATATTATATACTTCAGGAACAACAGGGCAGCCGAAAGGAGTAGTAAGACCAACAGCGGGTCATCTAGTCAGCTTAATGTGGACTATGAAAAATTTCTATGGAGCTGACGAAGACGATATATTTTGGGCAGCTTCTGATGTTGGTTGGGTAGTAGGACACTCTTATATAGTTTATGCACCACTTTTTGCTGGAAATACTACGATTTTATTTGAAGGAAAACCAGTTGGAACACCAGATCCTGGAACTTTTTGGAGAATAATTGAAGAGTATAATGTAGATATACTATTTACTGCTCCAACTGCTTTTAGAGCAATAAAACGAAGTGATCCTGTAGGTAAATTTATAAAGAAATATGATACAAGCTCACTTAAAACGCTATTCTTAGCTGGTGAAAGAGCAGATTCTGATACTATAAATTGGGCATCTAATAAACTAAAAGTTCCAGTAATTGACCACTGGTGGCAAACAGAAACTGGTTTCCCAATGGTTGGGTGTCCTCAAGGTTTAAATTCACCACCAGTAAAAATTGGTACAGCTGGTTTAGCCATGCCTGGTTATGATGTAAAAGTGTTAGATGAGGGAAGAAGAACTGCTGAAACTAATGAATTGGGATCAATAGTTGTGAAATTACCTCTTCCTCCAGGAACTTTGCCAACCCTGTGGAATGCAGATGATAGGTTTAAACAATCTTACTTAACAAGATTTCCTGGTTATTATGATACTGGTGACGCAGGTTTTATTGATAGTGATGGTTACATTTCAATAATGGCACGTACAGATGATGTTATAAATACCGCAGGACATAGATTATCAACTGGAGCTATGGAAGAGGTTCTTTCAGAACATCCTGATATAGCTGAATGTGCTGTAATAGGTGTTAATGACGATCTTAAAGGGCAATTGCCACTAGGATTTATTTGTCTAAATGCAGGTGTGAATAGAAATCATGAAGAAATAATTACAGAATCAATATCACTGGTGAGAGACAAAATTGGTCCTGTAGCAAGTTTTAAGATGGCTGTAATTATAGAAAGACTTCCTAAAACAAGATCTGGAAAGATTCTCAGAGGTACAATGCTTAAAATTGCAAATGGTGAAAAATTTAAAGTTCCAGCTACAATAGATGATCCTTCAATTTTAGAGGAAATAAAAAAAGCCTTAACTGATTTAGATTATCCAAAAAAGAGTTAAAGATCTATTCTCCATAAGGGATCCAAATATTTTTTATCTGTATAGATTTTTGAAGAGATTTCATTTTAATTTCCTTTGGTAGGTCAAGCCAAGAATAACTTAATCCATTATTGACCCAAGTTTGTTTCAAATTAGAATTTGAGTTTTCTTCAATTTTTTTTGATCCTTCTTTAGATCCAAAATACCAAATTCCATCAACTTGCATATGCTTAGATAATGTTTCTGATAACTCATCTCTATTTCCTGTGACTATATTTATGGCTCCAGGTGGTAAATCAGATGTTTCAAATATCTGATACATATCTATAGCACATAGAGGATGTTTTTCTGATGGAACAACAACTACAGTATTACCCATACATAAAGCACTAAAAACTAGATGTATAAATGATAAAAGAGGATTATTATCAGGACACACTATAGCTATAACCCCTAGAGGCTCTTTCATCGCTAGTGATACACCTCTAATTGGTACATTATGAATTGTCCCTTCAAATTTATCAGCCCAGGAAGCAAAATAAAAAATATTTTCTAGTGCTTGATCAACCTCTTCTTTTCCATTTTCTCCTGTCATTAATTGAATAGTTTGCGCAAATTCATCTTTTCTTATATCTAAATTTTCAGCTGCGTAATAAAGCACTTGTGCTCTTGCATGTGCCGACATACTTCTCCATTTGCTTTCATTACTAGCATATTCAACTGCATCTCTTATATCTTTTCTATTTCCAAGGGGTACTTGACCAATTAACTTATTGGATGAATAAATATGTTTATCATAACCACTATCACTTCTTTTTTGAAAACCGCCAATAAATAGTTTTCTAGTTCTATCAATAGTTTTTGGGTTGTTTTTTTCTATTTTTTTATTTTTATTTTTTTTCTGCTTTTGAACAGAAATTTTTGGTTTACTAGATTCATTTAAATAATCTAACAGTCCTTCTTCTCCTCCTTCTCTACCAAAACCACTCTCTCTATATCCACCAAAACCTGCTGAGGCATCAAATAGATTTGTTGAATTAATCCAAACTACTCCTGCCTTTATTTTTGGGGCTATATCTAATCCAAGGTTAATGTTTTCAGTCCAAATACTTGATGACAAACCATATCTAGAATTATTGGCAATTGAAACTGCTTCTTTTGGAGTTCTGAAAGGTATAACACTTAGAACTGGGCCAAAAATTTCTGTTTGGCAAATATTCATAGATTGATGAGTATTCTCTAATAATGTTGGTGGGTAAAAGAAGCCTTTTTTTGGTATTTCAATTTTTGGTTGATAAATATTGGCACCTTCTTTTGAACCACTGGCTATAAGTGATTTGATCTTTTTTAATTGTTGAAGTGAATTAATTGCTCCAATATCAGTAGATTTATCAAGAGGATTACCTAACCTTAATTTGGACATTCTTCGTTTGAGCTTAGTGATGAATTTATTTTGAATTCCTTCTTGAATAAGTAATCTAGAACCTGCACAACAAACTTCTCCTTGATTAAACCAAATTGAATCTACAACACCCTCTATAGCGCTATCTAAGTCAGCATCTTCAAAAACTATAAAAGCTGACTTTCCACCAAGTTCTAAACTTATTCTCTTATCTTTTCCTGCAGTTTCTTTCCTGATTAATCTTCCAACTTCAGTTGAACCAGTAAATGCAATTTTTGAAATTTGCTTATTTTTTACAATAAATGAACCTGTTTCTCCGTCTCCATTTACTATATTCACCACACCAGGTGGAATTTGTGCTTCAATGCAAAGCTCTGCAAAAAACATTGCGGTTAGAGGTGTGGTTTCAGCTGGTTTTAATACAACTGTATTTCCAGAAGCCAATGCAGGTGCTATCTTCCAAGATAACATAAGTAATGGGAAATTCCATGGAATTATTTGACCTATTACACCTAATGGTTCTTTTTTTGGAAATTTATCTTTCAAAATTTCAGCCCAGCCAGCATGGTGATAAAAATGTCTTGCTACTAATGGTATATCTAAATCTCTAGTTTCTCTGATAGGTTTACCATTATCTAAAGTTTCTAATACTGCTAAAATCCTACTATTTTTTTGAATTAATCGTGCTAAAGCATATAAATATTTTGATCTTTCAAATGGTTTTAAATTTTTCCAATTCTTAAAAGCAACTTTTGCAGATTTTACAGCATTATTGACATCTGAAAGAGATCCTTTCGATATATTAGCCAGTATATCTGAGTTAGCAGGATTTATTGTTTCAAAAGTATTTTTTGGAGTTGTCATCTTTCCATTTATGAAATGTCCAAATTTATTATTATTTTTCGATAGCCATTTAAAAGCTAACTCAGAGGACTCCAAAGAGGGACCATAATTCATTTCACGTATATCTTTATTCATATCAAAATCCTATACAATTGGATGGCGATTATCAGCAGAATAAGATCCAGTACTATGATGTTCTAATTGTCTTTCAACATCAGCTAGAAGAGAAGAAGCTCCTATTCTGAATAAGTTTTTATTAAGCCAATCATTATCTAATTCTTCTCTCATTAGAATAAGATAATTAATCGCTTGTTTGGATTTAGAAATACCACCAGCTGCTTTGAATCCGATTTTTTTACCAGTTAAATCATAAAAATCTCTTATAGCTCTAATCATTACGAGTGAAACTGGTAGTGTTGCATTGGTAGGTTCCTTACCAGTTGATGTTTTAATAAAATCAGCTCCAGCCATCATAGAAACCCAACTAGCTTTGACAACATTTCTTAATGTTCCCAAATCGCCAGCTCCAATTATTACTTTTAAATGGTTTTGCCCACAAATTTTTTTATATTGTTTGATATCTTCATATAGTGCTTTCCATTTACCTGTAAGGACTTTGTCTCTATTTATTACGACATCTATTTCTTTTGCTCCATCTCTAATGGCAGCTTTTATTTCAGATATTTTTATACTTTCAGGTATTTGACCTGTGGGAAATCCTGTTGCAACAGAGGCTATTGGGATTTTGTATTTTCCAATAGATAATTTTGCTTCTTTAACTAAATTAGGATAAACACAAACAGCTGCTGCTGAGATATGATCTGAAATTCCTAAATCATTTAGAATGTCTTTTCTTACTGGATTTAATGCTTTATGACAAAGACGACTTACTCGTCCTGGC
>CACMAH010000025.1 GCA_902611605.1 uncultured Alphaproteobacteria bacterium | reverse complement strand
TGTGAAATCTAAGAAAGTTAATAGACGAGGATTTCTTAAAGGATCTGGAATTGCTGTAGGCGGTTTAGCCGCTTTTTCTTTTGCTGGTGGTACAGTAACACCAGCGGATGCTTCAGCAGTAGATGCAAATATGTCAGTTATGAAGAGTGTTTGTACACATTGTTCCGTAGGATGTACAGTATTAGCTGAGGTAAGAAATGGAGTTTGGGTTGGTCAAGAACCTGGTTGGGATAGTCCCTTCAATCTAGGTGCACACTGTGCAAAAGGTGCCGCTGTTAGAGAAAATGCTCATGGGGAAAGAAGACTTAAATACCCGATGAAGCTAGTAAACGGTGAGTGGACTAAAGTTTCTTGGGATACAGCTATTGATGAAATTGGCGATAAAATGCTTCAAATTCGCGAAGAAAGCGGACCAGATAGTGTATATTGGTTAGGATCTGCAAAGACAAATAATGAACAATCGTATTTATATAGGAAATTTGCTGCTTATTGGGGAACTAATAATGTTGATCATCAGGCAAGAATTTGTCACTCAACTACAGTAGCTGGTGTGGCAAACACTTGGGGTTATGGAGCTATGACCAATTCCTATAACGATATCCATAAGTCTAAGGCCATATTTTTAATTGGAGGAAATCCTGCTGAAGCTCATCCTGTATCTTTGTTACATATACTCAAAGCAAAAGAACAAAATAATGCTCCTTTAATTGTTTGCGATCCTAGATTTACAAGAACAGCTGCTCATGCTGATGAGTATGTAAGATTTAGACCAGGATCCGACGTTGCCTTAATTTGGGGTATTTTATGGCACATTTTTGAAAATGGTTGGGAAGACAAGGAATTTATAAGAACCAGAGTATGGGGGATGGATCAAATAAAAGCTGAAGTTGCTAAGTGGAATCCGCAGGAAACTGAAAGAGTAACAGGAGTTCCAGGATCCCAACTTGAAAGAGTAGCTAGGACTATGGCAAATAATCGTCCGGGTACTTTCATTTGGTGTATGGGTGGAACCCAGCATACTAATGGGAATAATAATACAAGAGCCTATTGTGTGTTTCAGTTAGCTTTAGGTAACATGGGAACAACAGGTGGTGGAACCAATATTTTCAGAGGTCATGATAATGTTCAAGGTGCTACTGACCTAGGTGTTTTAGCTAATACACTACCAGGATATTATGGTTTAAAGCCTGGATCTTGGGCTCATTGGGCTAGAGTATGGGAAGAAGACCTAGACTGGCTAAAAGGTCGGTTTGGCAAAATGAAGAAAAAAGATGGTAAAGATCGATTGATGATGAATGAAAAAGGAATTCCGGTCAGTCGGTGGATAGATGGTGTCTTAGAAGCTAAGGAAAACTTAGTACAGCCTGACAACACAAGAGCCATGGTATTTTGGGGACATGCCCCTAATTCTCAAACAAGGTTAGTTGAGATGAAAGATGCTATGGAAAAATTGGATCTTTTGGTTGTTGTTGATCCGTTTCCAACAGTTTCAGCTGTAATGCATGATAGAAAAGATGGAGCTTATTTGCTACCATCAACTACACAATTTGAAACTTATGGTTCAATAACAGCCTCAAATAGGTCTATTCAATGGCGTGAAAAAGTAATGGAACCTATGTTTGAAAGTAAGCCGGATCACGTTATTATGGCATTATTAGCTAAGAAATTTGGCTTTGCTGAACGTATTTTTAGAAATATTGGTTTTAATGGTGATGAGCCAGTAATTGAGGATATCACTGGAGAAATTAATAGAGGTATGTGGACTATAGGTTATACAGGACAATCTCCTGAAAGACTAAAACTTCACATGGCAAACCAGCACACATTTGATCGTACTACACTGCAAGCAGTAGGGGGTCCTGCTGATGGAGATTTTTATGGAATGCCTTGGCCAAGTTGGGGAAATCCTGAAATGAAGCATCCTGGTACACCAAACTTGTATGACATGAGTAAACCAGTATCAAAAGGTGGTCTTACTTTTAGAGCTAGATTTGGAGTAGAGCGTGATGGTGACAATCTACTTGCGGAAGGTGTTTATTCTGCAGGATCTGAGATAAAAGATGGTTATCCAGAGTTTACAATGCAGATGTTAATGGATCTTGGTTGGGATAAGGACTTAACAGCACAAGAGCGTAAAGCTATAGATGCAGTTGCTGGACCTAAAACAAACTGGAAGACAGACCTATCCGGTGGTATTCAAAGAGTTGCGATTAAACATGAGTGTGCACCTTTTGGAAATGCAAAGGCTAGAGCAGTTGTTTGGACATTCCCAGATCCAATTCCGCTTCATAGAGAACCGCTTTATACTTCCAGAAGAGATTTGGTAGCTGATTATCCAACTTATGCTGATAAGGTCTTTTGGCGATTGCCTACAATGTATGAATCTATTCAGAAAAAAGACTTTTCTAAGGATTATCCAATGATCTTAACATCAGGAAGACTAGTCGAATACGAAGGTGGTGGTGATGAAACGAGATCTAATCCATGGTTGGCAGAATTACAACAAGACATGTTTGTTGAGATAAATCCAAGAGATGCTAATGATCTTGGAATAAGAGATGGTACAGATGTCTGGGTTGAAGGTGCTGAAGGTGCAAAAGTATTAGTAAAAGCAATGATTACTAATAGAGTAGGGACAGGTGTAGCATTTATGCCTTTCCATTTTGGTGGGCACTTTCAAGGTAAAGATCTCAGATCGAAATACCCAAAGGGGGCTGATCCAATAGTTCTTGGTGAATCCAGTAACACTGCACAAACATATGGTTATGACTCGGTTACTCAGATGCAGGAAACCAAGGCAACCCTATGTAAAATAATGCCGGCTTAGAAGGAGGATTAAACAATGTCATTAGGTGGAAATGCAAGAGCGAGATTTTTATGTGATGCTGAGCGTTGTATAGAATGTAATGCCTGTGTAACAGCTTGTAAAAATGAAAATGAAGTACCTTGGGGTATCAATAGAAGACGAGTTGTTACAATCAATGATGGCTCTCCAGGTGAAAGATCAATTTCAGTAGCATGTATGCATTGTTCAGATGCACCATGCATGGCAGTTTGCCCTGTTGATTGTTTTTACCAAACAGAAGATGGAATTGTGCTTCATTCCAAGGATCTTTGTATTGGATGTGGATATTGTTTTTATGCATGTCCTTTTGGAGCACCTCAATTTCCTCAAGCTGGAAATTTTGGTTCACGTGGAAAAATGGATAAATGTACTTTCTGTGCTGGGGGTCCTGAAGATGATGATTCCGAAATGGAATTTCAAAAATATGGTCGTAATAGAGTTTCTGAAGGTAAATTACCTGTTTGTGCTGAGATGTGTGCAACTAAAGCATTACTAGCTGGTGATGCTGACGATGTGTCTGCGGTATACAGAGAAAGAGTTGTTGCAAGAGGATTTGGCTCTGGAGCTTGGGGCTGGGGAACTGCATACGATCAAAAAGGAACATAAAATAATAAAAAAATAAAAATTGGAGGAAAAATTGATTTTTCCTCCATTTGTTTTTGCTGTATTATAAATTTCAATTATAAAATGTTATATATGTTAGGTATGCTATGTCTAAAATTTTTTCTTTGATAATTGTTTTTTTATCATTTTCTACTTTTGGTATTTCAGAAACTAATCAAACCAATACAAATACAAGAGCTGCTACTGGAGGTGCTCAAACACTTGAGGATATTTTAGCACGTCAAAAAGGAGAGAATGTAGATTATGAGTTTAGAAAAAATGCTTTGGGAGCTATGGATGGTACTTCAAGTACTATAATTCCTCTAGGAACATTAGGTCTAACTTCTGATGCTGAAATATTTAGGCAGTTGAGATATAATGAAGCAGACATTAATGTTTCGAGCAAAACTGCAGCATCTGAAATACTAGTTCAAGATTCCGGAATGAGTTGGCTAATAATGAGAGAAGGCCCACTACAAAAGTACGGTGGACTAGCAATGTTAGGCATGATTGCTTTATTATCCTTTTTTTATTTAATAAGGGGGAGAATACCTGTAGAAGAAGGATTATCTGGGATAACAATAGAACGATTTAAACCTGTAGAAAGATTTGCTCATTGGTTATTAGCATCATCTTTCATTCTCCTTGGTCTAACTGGTATTTTGACACTATTTGGTAGAACCTTTCTTATTCCTGTAATTGGACATGAAACTTTTTCTATTTTTGCAATAGGTTCAAAGTGGATCCATAATAATGTTTCATGGGCATTTATGCTAAGTTTAGTCTTAATTTTTGTTTTTTGGGTTTTACATAATATTCCTACTAAACTGGATATCAAATGGATTTTAAAAGGTGGTGGTATTTTTTCAGCGCATTCTCATCCATCTGCAAAAAAGTTTAATGCTGGTCAAAAAATAATTTTTTGGGTTGTAATTATTTTGGGAACATCTGTTTCTTTATCTGGTCTCTCGCTGCTTTTCCCATTTGAATTCCCAATGTTTGCAGCAACATTTGCTAAATTAAATTCTTTAGGTATTACAGGATTATTAGGAATGGATCCTTTACCTACAAATTTATTGCCTCACGAAGAGATGCAACTTTCTCAAATTTGGCATAGTATCGTTGCTTTTATAATGATGGCAATCATAATAGCACATATATATATTGGGTCAGTTGGTATGGTTGGTGCCTATGATGCTATGGGTTCTGGTCAAGTGGATGTTAATTGGGCTAAACAACATCACGATATTTGGGAAGAAGAAGTTTCTAATCAAGATTCCAGAGTATCAAAAAAAGCGATTACTCCAGCTGAATAAAGTAGAGGTTAATTAAGATGAAACCATTTATAATTGCAATAATTGTTATGTTTGCTATTTCTTTTGGAGCAGCAGAATTTTTAAAAACTTCTGGATACTCAACTTTGGAAATGACATCTTCTAGTTCAGTTAGATTAGATTAATTAGTATTAAATGGATGTACTGGTTTTTGAAGAACTCTTAATTTACAAAAAAACTCTTTTTAAGACCCTTTTGTGTCTTATCTTAGTCGTATTTTTTTTATTTAATTTTATGAGTTACGTTTTTGCTAAACCTTTGAAATATGAGGGTCATGGAGGACCAGTTATGGGTTTAGCTACATCTGTTGAAAAAAATTTGTTGGCTTCAACTAGTTTTGATTATTCTGTTTTATTGTGGGAATTTGATAAAATCAAAGAAGTACAACAGTTAATTGGTCACGATGCAGCAGTAAATGTAGCTAAATTTTCAGGTTCAGGAAAATTATTAGCTACTGGTGGAGATGATGCTCAAATATTTATATGGAACACAGAAGAACTTAATAATATAAAGAACTCCCACACCATTTTGTCTAGCCATACAGCTAAAATTGTTGACATTGACTTTTCTAATGACGAAAGAAAATTAGCTAGTGCAGGTTGGGACCATTCTATAAAAATTTGGGATACAGTAACTGGTAAATTAATTAATTCCATAATTGGTCATGATGGGCCAGTTAATGCAGTTAATTTTTCTAATGATGGTAAACATCTGTATTCTGCTGGATATGATGGAACAATACGTTTATGGAATATTATAGAAGGGTTTGAAATTCGAACACTTATAGATAATGGTTGGGGCGTTAATGTACTGGAAATAGATGAAAAAAAAGGTCTAATTCTTTACGGTACAATTGATGGTCTTATGAAAGTACAGAAAATCGATAAAGGTGAAGATAAAGAATTATTTAAACTTTGGGAAGAAGGTTCACCAGTATCAGCGCTAAATTTTTATCCCAAATATAATAGGGCTGTTTTTGGCAATATGAGAGGAAGGGTTGTACTTTTAAATTTAGAAACAATGGAGGTTGAAAAAGATTTTCTTGCTGTTGATGGACCTGTATGGGATGTTGTCTATAATCATAGAAATGAAACTGTAATAGTTGGTGGTCTTGATGACACACTTACAGAATGGAAATTAAATTCCTTCCATTCTAATTATTTTCTACCTAAAATAAATGACCGACGATTTCATCAAAAAGATGCATTAAGTAACGGTGCATTGCAATTTGCGAGAAAATGTAGCATTTGTCATACACTTGACAGTAAAGATATAGGAAGAAGGGCTGGACCACCCTTACATGGTGTTTTCGGTAGAACAGCAGGATCTTTAAAAGGTTATTCATACTCCAAGGCTTTAATTGATTCTGACATAATTTGGAATGAAGATACAATTAGCAGGCTCTTTAAAGAGGGTCCTGAAATAGTTACGCCAGGAACAAAAATGCCTATTCAAAAAATAAAAAAAGATAGTGATAGGCTTGACTTAATTTATTTCCTAAAAGACGCTACTCAGTAGTTATCGTATATAGAAGGATGTAGTAATGGGGGATAAATACAAAAACTTATTCTCAACTAAATCAGTTTATGAAATAGAAAAGCATTTATATGATAATGGCAGTAAAGGTTTTTCACTTATGATGAAAGCAGCTTTTGCTGCATATGAACATATAAATTTAAATACTGTAGGAAAAGTAATTATACTTTGCGGTAAAGGTAATAATGGTGGAGATGGTTTTGGTTTGGCTGCTCTGCTATTTTTGGCAGGTAGGATAGTTGAAATATATAAAGTTGAAGAACCAACAAAAAAAGAAGCAAAATCCGCTTTAAAGCTATGTTTAAAATTAGGAGTTAAGTTAACAAAGTACTCTAAACCATTGAAAGAGGCTGACATTTACGTGGATGCATTACTTGGTGCTGGTATACAAAAATCACAACCTGAGTTTGTAGAGGCTCTTAATAATCTTGGATATATGCTAACTTGTATGGAAAAATACGAAGAGGCTAAGAACGTGCTTATGCAGGCAATAAGAATAAATCCCAAAAATGCAGATATATATTTTAACTTGGGAACTATATATAGTCGTAAAAATTTGAGAAAAGTTGCAATAGAGTATTTTCTAAAAGCTTTAAAATTTGATCCCAAAAATGCAGATATTTACTACAATCTTTCTATTAATTTCTCTGAATTAGGTTCATTAATAAAAGCAGCTGAAAATTTTAAAGCATGTTTAGAAATCGATCCTAACAATCAATCAGCTTTCCATTTATATAATTCACTTCAAGGGAGCAAAACTAAAACTGCACCAAGAGAATTTATAATTAAATTATTTGATTATTATGCAAAGAATTTTGAAAAATCATTAATAAATGGTTTAGAGTATAAAATTCCAAGTAAGATTAAGAATTTACTTTTGGAAAATTCGGTAGAATCTCTTGGTTCCATTCTTGATATGGGATGTGGTACTGGTCTTATTGGATTAGAATTAGAAAAATATTGTAATTATCTTGAAGGTATCGATTTATCAATTAAAATGATTGAAGAGGCTAAACAAAAAAAAGTTTATGACAAATTAATTCAAACTGAAATTATTGATTATTTAACTAATAATACGCTAAATTTTGATTACTTCATTGCGGCTGATGTATTTGTCTATATTGGTGATTTATATGAAGTTTTTAGTTTAATAAAAAAAAGAAACAAAAAAAGTGGGGATCTAGTATTTTCTATTGAGCTCACGACTGCTGACGACTATATGCTAGAAAAATCTGGTAGATATTCACATTCAACTAAATATATTATTTCGCTATGTGATGAATTTGGTTTTGATGTTACAAATTTCAAAAAACTTCCAATAAGAAAAGAAAATAAACAAAATATACCAGGTGCCTTGTATAGGTTGCGATTTTAAACAATATAAAATAATTTAAAATTAACTTTTTTAGTAAATTTACAGATCTATGTGATTTAAATTTATTTTCCTGAGTAGAAAACCACTTACCTAAAATTAATCCATAAATTGAAATATACTCTAAAGTCTACATCATATCTTCTTCAATAAGATTGCCTAGATTAGGATGTTTGGGATTAGTTTTTTGAATTATTATATAATAACGATCAGCTTTTCGAACCTCTCCAACCTTATGAAATTCTATGCCTATCTATAGTACCCTACCAATTGTGAGTTCCATCACATCACTATAATTACTTTAAGAATTTAAAAGTCTTAATATTCTGATATACTAAACATTAAATTTTTTTACTTAAATAATTGAGTAAGCTAATTGGATATTAAATAATTTTAACACTTTATTCTAACGATTAGTTATAAGCCTAGTAATTCAACTATTGTCCAAGCTATTGACTTTATTTGAAAATTACATGACCTGATGGTCAGAAGTTCAAATCCTCTGCTCATAACAAAGTTTCTTTTGAAGTTTTTAACAAACCATTTAATTCATAAATGGACTAGGTAGCTTGTGGGTAAAAAGTTTAAATTGGTAAGTACTTATTTCTGATGGCTAGTAATAACTTCTACAAGTTTGATTATATTTACTAAATGGGTGCCAAGACCATTACCTACTTTTGGATTACCTTGAAATAGTGAATCACCTATTGGATAAACCTCTAATCCATTAATTCTCTGATCCAGAGGCTTAAGATTAATTGAAGGTTTGGAAACAAAAGGCGGATTAATATAAATCTGTTCATCTTTATTTGCAGCACATATTTTCAACAAATCTAGTAAATCTGTTCCAATTGAGTTTTTTTCAATGGTCTTTTCTACTAGATCCATATTAAGTTTCTGCATATTTCTAACCATTCGTTTTAAAAAACCATATTCATCTATTGTTAAATTAATTAAAACTAATATTTCATTAATTTCTTCTACTAGCTTCCCTCTCCATATATAAAAACGATTGTTGTTAAGATTTTGAACAAATTTCATTAGAGTTGGATGTAATGAGATCGGTACCTGTGTCAATTTCATCATCCGCAAAAATAGACTAGTATCGTTAAAATGGGGATAGTGATAGTATCCGTCCTCTTTTAAAGTGATCAAAATATTTTTCTTTGAATTTATATTTTTAATAGGTAGATTTTTGATCCCTGCATAATTATAATTCGTACTAATATTTGGTATTTGAATTATTATTTCTTGCTCCATTGGCTCTCCTTGTTTTGTACTTGGCATTCTTCCGCCAGAGGCGTCAAATACAAGATCTACCAAAGAATTATTTAATCCCGAATATTCAAGATTTTGGTCAAAATAAAAATTAACTCCAAGTTCTTTTGCGGATATAAGTAAGAGAACTTCAATAAAATTAATCGGTAATCCAATACATCCATCTTTACCAAAGCTATTTGCAAGTTTTCTTATATTGGAATCAAAATACTTATCGAAGTACTTCATGGGAAGATCTGATAGCCAGCGCCTTGAAAACGGTTTTTTGAAATGCCTTTCATTACAGTGATTATCTAATACAAGAATGTTTATCTTGTGTCTAAGCTGATATTTCAATGCATTAGATAGGTATAAACCACACGGTCCCGCCCCAATTATAACAACATTAAGTCTATCTTTTTTAAACAGAGTTGTTTGAACACCTCTTAAATCTATGATGTTATTTTTAGAAAAACTGTCTGCAAAAAGAGTTTTGTTTTCTGAACAGTTTAAAGACTCAAGTGTATGAAATTTCTTTTTTATACCCTCAATTTCATTTAATTTAGAGATTAAAGTACCTGGGGTAAAATCATAGTATTGCTTTATGTTTTGTTTTTCTATTTTGAAAGGTTGAGGATCTTTACCACTTTTATTTTTTTGTTCATAATTAACTTCCACATCACCTTTTGCCAAAAAATCTTGATCAAAATGAATATTATAACGCCAGCCAGCTGAAGCGCTATTTAGAATTTGCATATGCAAATTAGTATAAAAAGTATTAATATTTTTGTTTAATGACCTAACACTTCTTTTATAAGAAACTGCATTTTTGGAGGTTGACGAAACAATTCTTTTCTCTATTTGATTAAAGCCATCTCCTTTTACACCTTTACTTTTTGCTTCATCAAAAACTGCTTTGGCCTCAGTCACTCTATTTAACTTAATCAAAGCGTCTATATAACTGAGCCAGAATTGAGCATTCCTTGAATTGTTTTCTAGTGCTATCTTAAAGAATGTAAGTGCTTCTTGAATCTTGCCAACACTAACAGCCAATATACCCATATTATGATTGGCATCAGGATGCTTGGGCTGAACTTTAAGAATTGTCGTATAATAACGATTAGCTTCTTGCAACTTACCTTTTTTTTGGGCTTCAACACCCATTATTAACGCTTGATCTAATGTAAATTCCATCACATCACTACTGTCAAATTTAAACAAATTCAATGTTTAATATATCATTTTACTGAATATATGAAACTTTAGATATTAATAGTAAAATTAATATAAATAAA
>CACMAH010000024.1 GCA_902611605.1 uncultured Alphaproteobacteria bacterium | reverse complement strand
CCTATATGTGTTGTTTCCTCAATTTTTGACAATTCCTTGTGACACAATTTTGACAAAAAAAAATCAAAAAAAGTTTCCGATTGGTACGACCAAATTACGGTAAATATTTTCTGTCTCCAACTATTTTAGTGATAGGTTATTGCTCATTATGTCAAAATTGTTTGGATTACGGCAATGAAGGCAAATATAAGCATTCCAGAGTGCTTAGAGAAGTAAAATGTTTCTCAGATCGCCAGGTAAGTGGTAGGATCGAAGAAATGAATTTTTTCTGGATTAATCGTTACATCAATGCGATTGTCTATCCTGACTTTGCTGCGAGGGTCAAATCTAGCCACAGTGTTAGCCGCATTTCCAATTTCCTCAATGATGTCTGGGTCACCACTATCAACAGGTTGAGCATCAATGTTTAAATATACGATGTGCTCTGCCCCAAGTTCCTCAATAACTGAAACCGTGGCAGGAATGCAGGGCCAAGAGGCGTTATGATCGAGAGTGCTGTCAGAAATATCTTCAGGACGAACGCCAAATATTAAACTCATTTTGTCAAAATCGGCCAATCCTTTTCGACGCTCCATCTGGGACTTTGGTAGTGTAATGGAATTCTGACCAAAATACAAAACTCCATCAGATAACTGCCCCGAAAACAAATTCATCGATGGGGAGCCAATAAAACCGGCCACAAAGACATTCTTTGGTTTATCATAAAGGTCTTTGGGGCTGCCGACTTGTTGCAGGATGCCATCCTTCAGAACCGCAACCCTATCGCCCATAGTCATAGCTTCAATTTGATCATGTGTTACGTATATCGTTGTGGCGCCGAGTTCTTTCTGGATGCGTGCGATCTCGCCTCGCATTTGAACGCGCAGTTTTGCATCCAGATTGGACAAAGGTTCGTCCATAAGAAAGACCGCTGGGTCACGAACCATTGCGCGCCCCATTGCCACACGTTGACGCTGACCGCCGGAAAGCTGTGCGGGACGGCTCTTAAGGAGTTTGTCCAATTCCAATATTTTGGCGACTCTGTGTACGCGTTCCCGGATTTCGGTTCTATTGACCCTTGCAAGCTTCATCGAAAAGGCAATGTTGTCGTAAACGTTCATATGAGGGTAAAGTGCGTAATTCTGGAATACCATTGCAATGTCACGGTCCTTGGGTGCCACATCTACTACGCTACGCCCACCAATCAGAAGATCACCTGCTGAGACATCTTCTAGCCCAGCAATCATGCGCATTGCTGTTGACTTGCCACATCCAGAGGGTCCTACGAGAATCAGGAACTCTCCGTCCGCAACGGTCAGTGAAAGGTCCTTAATTGCATGAAACCCATTCGAATAGATCTTGTTGATTGCTTCTAGGACTACTTCGGCCATCTATATCTCCAATCTGTCAGTATCGGTTGGTAATCAGTGGGCCGGGGCGATCACCTGCGCGAAGCGGCTCCACATACATAGCCTGGCTGGGCATCACGTTGCTGACGTTGATATCTGGCCCCAGCATTTCGAAATAGGCGGTTAAGTTATCCAACCAAAGCATTGGTGCCTCCTTCGGTGAGGTAATCTCGAAAATGATATTCTCTGCACCGAGCGCTTCGATTACTTTTCCAAGTTCGACTTTAGCGTTTTCACCCTGAATCTCTATCTCTTCGTGATCTATCATAAGCGTGAATGCCCCATGCTCTAGAAATGGCACAGCGCCGCTTATGATGTTTTCAGCCAGGGATGGAACTGTAGTGGCATCATCGTGCCAGCCACTTTCAGGGTGATGTTCATAGATAATTTTCATACCGTGATCGAGCGCCAGTTGCCGCCAAGCTTTCCACTGGGTTTCAGTAACATCGCCGAAGGTATTCATGAATTCGATCACACGGAATCCTAGTTTTGCTCCCGCAACAATTGCATCTTCGACTACTCCACTACGCCAAGCTTTTTTGAAGTAGCCGTGATCAAGGTAAGGCTCGATCCCGTGGCTTTTATAAAGTTCGATCTTGCGTGTGACCCATTCACTGGGATGGTAGAGAACCTGCGGTGTACAGATCTTCACATAGTCGAGATGCGGCCCAGCAACTTCAAGGAAATCCGTGAGCTCTAATAGCCCCATACGCTCATGATACCAGGGCGCCTCGTCGTACCCAACATCTTTTAGCCAGGCTTGTCGAAGTTTACGTGGTTTCGGTTCAATCTCTGCACGCGGAAAGATCTCTGCTATGGTTTTTGGTATTAAATGCATTTCGACTCCATTAATTTATAGGTTTGGCTATGCGCTCATTCCACTAGTTTCACATATTGGTCATCCCTTTAGACCTATCGCCGACAATCCGCCAATCAGATGTCTTTGGGCAAAGAAATAAAGGACAAGAACAGGAAGGATCGAGACTAGGGTAGCCGCCATAAAAAGGTGCCATTCGACACTATAACGGCCTTGGAAGAATGCCAGACCAACCGAGATTGGATATTCCTCAAAATCGTCCAGAAAAATCAGTGGCGCCATAAACTCGTTCCAATTCCATAAAAAAGAGAAAACTACTATAACTGCAAGTACCGGTTTGCATAGCGGAAGAATGACCAAGTACAGAATGGTGAAACTGCCGGCACCGTCAAGGCGAGCGGCCTCGTCTAACTCTTTCGGAATACTCCGCATGTATTGCGTCATGAGAAAGATGAAAAACGGGTGGCCGAAGAATTCTGGTAAGATGATGGGCCAGTAGGTGCCGATCAGGCCAAGCTGCTGGAACATCCAGTAAAGTGGGATAAACTTTATATGTGTTGGCACCATCAAGGTTGCAAGCATCAGCATGAAGAGGATGTTTTTTCCAGGAAACTCGAAGCGCGCGAAGCCATAGGCAATCAGTGGCACCGATATAAGCTGGCCAATCGTACTGAGCACAACCATGTAGGTGCTGTTCCACATGAACCGCCACAGGGGGAATTTGCTGAAAGCTTCCTCGTAATTTCCCCATTGCGGATTGCTTGGCAGCCACTCCATTGGAAATGCAAAGACCTCTCTTGGCAGTTTTAGTGAAGTCGATGCCATCCAGAAAATTGGAAGCATAAACAGAAACGCCAGTCCTGTCATGAAGGCGTAGATTAGTATATTCTTCGGAAGTGCGCGGCGGTTTCGACGCCCAACGCGGGCCTTGTGAAGGTCCATAATTTCTTGAGTTCTAGACGAGGCCAAAGTCTCAGTTTTCATAGTATACCCACCGATTGGACCACCACTTCACAAGTGCAGTGGCTGACATTATCACTATTAGCAAGAATATTGCTAAGGCCGAGGCGTAGCCCATATTGAAATTTCGGAAGGCTTCCTCGTAGAAATAATATAGAAAAAAGTACGTACGGTTCAATGGCCCTCCTTGGGTAATGACGAAGGCCTCAGTAAATATTTTGAAGGCATCGATCATTTCAATAATTAACTGAAACAGAAGCACTGGTGTCAGCAGTGGTAGCGTGATCCGCCAGAATTGTTGCCACTTCGAGGCGCCGTCGATAGCTGCGGCCTCGTAGAGATGCGCTGGTATGTTTTGCAGACCTGCCAAATAGATGATCGCAGCGCCGCCAACTTTCCAAATACTCATCATTGCAACAGAGGGTAAGGCCCAGTTGATATCCCAGAACCAACCTGGGCCACTGATGCCAACATAGCGTAGCAGGGTATTAACAACCCCCGTATCGGGTTGCAGGAACCATATCCACATGAGCGATACCGCGACCCCTGATATGACAGCGGGAAGGAAGAAGATGGTTCGAAAATAGTTCATTCCTGGCAGCTTCATATTCAACAAAAGCGCCAGCATTAAACCGAGAATTAGCTTGAAAGGTAATGAGTAGAGAACAAAGAAACCTGTCGCGGTGGCGGCATCGATAAAAACCGGGTCGCGGGTGAACATCCGGATGTAGTTTTCAAATCCGATCCACTTGGCCGATCCTACAAGTGTCCATTGTGTAAAGCTTAAATAAAGCGACGCGAGGATTGGGATGGCATAAAAAAACAAAAAGCCAAACATCCAGGGCGATAGAGCAACATAACCCTCGATTGCCTGAGTGCGCTCGCGCTTTGATTTTCTACCCATGAACTGCATTTAAAACTATTATCCTAATTAGGGGGCGCAGCCGAATAGAGCGGCTGCGCGAGTTTTGTTTATACGTTGGTTATTTAGCTGCCCAAGCGTGATACGCAGTCATCCAGTGCGGTCTGCAGTACTACTACTTCCTTGTCCAACGCTTTTTTGATTTCGTTGCGCTCGATGGCCTTCAATCCAATTAGTTCGTAAACTTCGTCAACCCGTCTTAGAGCTGCGCGCCAGCACAGATGTGTGCCATCAAAGTCACGCACAAGCGGCCAATCCAGCGTAGTCTTAAACGTCTGTATAGCCGGGTGGTCTATGTAGGGGTGATCTTTCCAAAGGGCTGGGATGCTTGGAAACATGTTCAAGCCTGTTGTCATCGATATATACTGCCCTTCCATACCAGCCCAGAAACTCAGGAATTCATAGGCCTCTTGTGGGTGCTCACTGTTGCCTGCGATTGCTGGAGTTGCCGACCAAGCGTTAGCATGACGATCCTTGCTTGGGCCGGCTGGCTCTGGAACCATTCCAAAGTTTATACCTTCTTTCAGAGCTCTCAGCATATGCGACTGATTAAGAGTCGCCATTCCAAGGCGTCCTGCGATGAACAGGTCAACTGGGCCAGTTCCTTCAGTGCCAAGAACGTCAATTTCGGCTTTGGTCGGTGTTGCGTCGCTATGGACGAGATCCCAATACCATTGGTAGGCGGCCAAAGACTGCGGAGAATTGTGATAGCCTTCAACGGTTGTGCTATCGTCGCTGTATACTTGGGCGTCATAATTGTGCCAGATGGCTCTATAAGCGTCACGTGGACGGTCACCACCCCAGACACCGTTTGCTTTATCTGTTATGGCCACGGCCTTCTTGATGAAGTCTTCTGTTGTCCAATCAGCAGTAGGGTATTCTACGCCAGCTTTGTCGAAGACGTCCTTATTGTACAAAACTACATTGGCGCCGATGCCTGTAGGTAAGGCAACTACTTTTTCACCGAAAGTCGCACGCGTCCGCCAAAATGGTTCAGCATACATATCTTGGCTAAGGTCAGGGTCTGCTTCGATATAGGACGACAGATCCAACGCTATTGGTGCCCACTCGCCTGAGATTAAAGGAAACACATCCGGCAGCTTACCCCCAGCCCCGATGGCAGTGTTCATCCGATCCTCCAAACCGCTTTCCGGCAGCAGCGTCAAATCGATCTTGATATTTGGGTGTGCTGCCTCAAATGCAGCAATGACTTGGCGATGTGTATCTTCATTTCCTAGGTCATGTCCGTCCATCGACCAGACGGTGATCGTAACTTGATCGTCTGCCAATGCCATTAGCGCTATCGGTGTTGCTAAAATTGCGCTAAAGATTGCTTTAATTGTTTTTTTAAACATTTTTAGATCCTTTCATTTTTCTAATGGTTAATCTGAATAATTAGTAATCAAGCTAATCCTCCTTTCAACGTAAAGTGACATATGAAGTTGTGGTAAATGACTATAAATTTTTACAAGATAGATGTAGTTCCCCTTTCGATTAATTTGCATGCCAGCCTAATTTTTAGGGGTGCCTTTTGTGCAACTATTTCAGGGCTAGATAGAAGATCTAGTAATCTTTCTGCGGCTAGTTTACCTAGCTTGTATCGTTGCTTACATATTGTTGTCAGCGGCGGGGACGAGGCAGAGGCAGCAAAAACGTCACCCATTCCTATAACCGACAACTCATTGGGTACCGCAATTCCCAATTCGTTTGCGACTTGTAAGACCGAAAGTGCAAGTATGTCGTTAGAAGCAAATATTGCGGTCGGTCGTCTTTCAAGTTTCAATAGTCGCTTGATGGGATCTCTTGCCATTATAAACGAATCGGACGCGCGAACTGTGAATTTGCACCGTGTGATCAAATTCTCATCCAGCATAAGCCCGTGTTTCTGATGGAAGTCTCGATAGATTTGTATACGCCATGCGGATGTTTCTAGCTTGGAGGAGCCCCCAAGAACGAGTCCAATACGCCGGTGTTTTAGGGAATGCAACCGTTCAAAGGCCAACTCCACGCCTGCGCGGCTATTATTTCCAATCGAGTCATAACTTGGATATGCATCACTATTTCCAAGAATTATCACAGGGATAGTTCCTAGGCAGCTCAGGTCCAGATCTAAACGGGATGGCGCTAAGATCACGCCGTCCACGAGTGTTCTCTTTATAACGTTGAATTGCTCCCGCTCGGTTTCCTGATCCCAGTCATTATTTAAGATTATCATATTGTAGCCTCGCTTACTCAAGGTATCCTGAGCGCCACGTACCAATTCTGGAAAGAATGGATTACTAATATCAGAAATAGATATCGCGATGTTGTTGGTGCGGCTCGATCGGAGACTGGCAGCAAGTTTGTTTGGAACGTATCCGAGTGACTCTGCTGCAGATTGCACACGCAGTCTCGTTTCCTTCCTAACCGAAATGTCTGTTTGCTGGTTCAATACTCGAGCAACTGTTGCTTTAGATAAACCTGCTTCTTTTGCCACATGAACAATAGTTGGGCGACTTCCCATGATTCTTAACCAACTCCCTATGAGAACGTTCTCATTGTTTTCTAAGCATGTCAAGCTCTTAGAAATTAAAGGTAAAGATCATGGAATAGGGGGGCAAATTAGTTGCGCGATGAACTAATATTAAAGCAACGCTGTTCGTGTTTGTTTGCTCGTTACAGCAAAATACACTCCTGTTGGAGTTTTGTTTATATGGAGCAAAAGTAGTTTCGTCGCCCGAGCCGAAATTTTAGGTTTTTTTAATTGGTTTGCTTCGCATGCGTGATACCGTTTCCAACTGGGCGCGCTTACATGAAACTGGCGCCAAACCCCTTGATAGTTGATCCAAATCTTCCAGAACTAGAGCTCCAATTTGACGTCGCGTTTGTGGTAGGGCCCCGGCGCGGTGTGAAGAAAATAGGATGTTTGGCGTTTTGCGGAGTAGATCATCTGCCGCTACTGGTTCTTCGGGGAAAACGTCAGTCGCCACTCGGATTTTCCCTAGCGAAGCAAATTCGCGAAGCGCTTTGAAATCTACGATGGCGGCGCGACTTAGCAGGACCAGCATTGCACCAGACTGCATCAGATCCAGCTTAGAGCCATCTATGAGGTGCCGGTTCTCAGTGGTTATTCCGGCCACCACAAATACTAAACGGCTACCTGACAAAACCTCCTCTAGTGATGCAGGGATCACGCCAGCACGCCTAAGATACCCGTCTGGAAGCCAGGGGTCATAGACTTTAACGCTCGGCCGAAATCCAGCTAAGAGCCGCATAAGCGCGCGGCCAAGATCGCCAAACCCGATAAAACCAATATCACTACGCGATAAGAGTTCCGAGCCTACATTACTTTCAAGTCCATATTTCTCATGACCATTGAGGAATGCGTTATGTGCTGAATGGATATCTCGGGCCAATGAAAGTGCTAGGCCAAGCCCGATTTCTGCCACCGGTTCTGCAAAGACAGAACTAGGTGCCAGCACATGAATGCCACGAGATAAACAAACTGGGTAATCGATGTTTGGAAGAAAATTCGTCTCAACATTGAAGATCGCGCGCAGGTGTGGAGCGCTATCAAGAAGCGCTCGATCCATAGGTTGTTGGCTAACGAGCACCTCGGCCAGCGGCAGGTGCGCTGCATAAAAAGATTCCCGGTTACCGCCATCATAAACTGCTACTTCGTTTTCAGAGAAAAAGCGTTCTCGGTCAGTACTACTGAAGATATCTTCCGTGGTTCGCGGATCAGGATCATAAAGGATCTTCATTGTTCGCTCCTATGGTCAGCAGTCCAATAAAATATTTCTTATTAGACCGTTCTCATAATTTTGTTAATAAGTCAAATTCCTATTCTGGTTATGATTATGAATTATGTATGAACGCAGTAAATTGGCTGAGCAAGGGAATACCAATGCTGTGCTTAATAAAGAAAAGTCAGTCTCTATTTGTAGGCGTTATCTCATTGCTCATGGAAGTGTGATGCTTTTTGACTTATGGTCAGAACTGGACTAATTTTACATAATAGACTCGATTTATTCATGGAGGCCTTGATGGCTGGACAACCCTTAAAATTTGCTGTCATCGGCTTAGGGATGGCCTCTAAACCACATTTATCTGCTCTTCTTCAGCTTGCAGATATCATCGAAGTTGCAGGTGTATACGCTCGCAACGCTGATCGTCGTAAAGAGGTAAGCGACAATTGGGGTTGGCCCCAGTTTGAAAGCTTAGAAGAAATTGCCGCTAGTGACATTGACGCTACCCTTATTATCACTCCACCCAATGCAAGGATTAACGTTGTTCGGACGATTGCGGCATCTGGAAAAGCCATTCTAATGGAAAAGCCCGTAGAGCGTGATCTTAAACGGGCAACGGAGCTAGTCGAAATCTGCGAAATCGCAAACGTTCCTTTGGGTATCGTTCTTCAACACCGGTTTCGAGCAGGTGCCGAGGCGATGACAACAAAGATCCATTCCGGTGAAGTGGGTGATGTTCTCTCGGTCCGCGCCACACTTCCATGGTGGCGTGAGCAGTCCTATTATGATCAACCAGGACGGGGCACCTACGCCAAAGATGGTGGCGGTGTTCTGATAACACAAGCGATCCATGTTCTTGATCTGATGCTAAGTCTGACGGGGCCAGCCCATGAAGTTGTCGCTATGACCGGCAGGACTAAACAACACCAGATGGAAGCTGAGAATTTTGCCACAGCGGGCATTCGATTCGAAAATGGGGCAATAGGAGCAGTTATTGCCACAACTGCCAGTTTTCCTGGGCATGCTGAAATGTTAGAATTAGATTGTGAACGTGCCTCAATGCGATTAATTGCGGGAGAGTTGACAGTGCATTGGCGCGATGGTCGTGTGGAAACTGTGGGCGATTTAAGTGGGACGGGTGGTGGCAAAGACCCGATGGATTTCCCCTGTGATTGGCATCGTGAACTCATTCAAGACTTTGCTATGTCATTAAAAGCGGGCACGCCTCCACGGGTCTCTGGACGTACCGCTTTAGAGGTGCATCGTTTGATTGATGCCATCGAAAAAGCAGCAAGATCGGGAAATATATCGAAAGTGAGAAGCATTGTGTGATTTCTCGCCTTCATAACTGCTTTAGGATCTTGGAAGACGACAAGCATATTTTTGGCTGTGTCAAAAAGTTGGTTATTCAAGCAAAGCTCTGACATTTTTACTGCTGTGTATAGCAAATCTTGCTGAGCTAGGTTATCCTACTTTACCGGCGATCGCTGACATATCATCAACTCCCCAGTCTAACCTTGATAGATATAGCCTCCGATAAGTAAAGCGCAGCATGCGCCCGAAAAAAACACCAAGTCCAAGATGTACTATACCAGTTTTTGGTTGCAGGATGGTATGTCGCAAACTGTTGGTGTTTTCTATACTCATAGACGGTAAGCCTTTCTTGCCAGATTTATAGTGAGATCCTGCGCCAGGTCAAAGGCTTCGTACTCGCGCAAACGTCCTGAGATGACTAAAGAAGTAAGAAAGGTACAATCAACCCTGCGCGCAACGTCATGGCGAGCAGGTATTGAGCAAAAAGCTCTAGTGTCGTCATTGAACCCGACTGTATTGTAAAAACCTGCAGTTTCCGTGGTGAGCTCTCTGAAACGTTGCATCCCATATACACTATCAAAAAACCACCATGCTGGACCAAGTTTGAGGGCCGGATATACCCCAGCTAGCGGAGCCAATTCTCTGCCATAAGCGGTTTCATCAAGTGTAAAAATTATCAAAGTGAAGTTTGGGTCGTGGCCAGCGACCTCTAAAAGTGGGCGCAGATTGTTGACATAGTCTGTCCTGGATGGAATATCGAAACCCTTGTCGGGTCCATAACGGGCAAAAACATACGATGAGTGGTTTCGAAATGATCCAGGGTGGATCTGCATCACCATACCGTCATCTTGGCTCATTCTGGCCATTTCGGTAAGCATCTGAGCTCGAAAAAACTCTGCCTGCTCGGGGGTATGCTTCCCTTTCACCACAATATCAAACAAAGCTTCAACCTCTAGAGCAGAAAGGTTTGCAGTTCTGGCAGTTGGATGGCCGTGGTCCGTTGAAGTTGCTCCGTGATTGCAAAATACTTGGCGTCGAATGCGGTGTGCTTCCAAGTAACCTTTCCATGAAAGCACGTCACAGCCAGTAATCTCTCCAAACCTCTCCAAATTATTCAGAAACTTGGGATAGTCTGGATCAATCACCTCGTCCGGGCGATAGGTGGTTATTACACGACCATTCCAGTCAGAGGCTAATATCGCTTTATGGTGCTCAAGTGTATCCAATGCACCTTCAGTGGTGGATAAAACCTCGATATTGAAACGATCAAAAAGGGCACGTGGGCAATATTCTGGAAGCGTAAGACAAGTTGCGATCTGATCATATATGGTATCGGATGTTTTGGCGGTCAAAACCTGATCAACACCAAAAACTTCCTGAAGCGAATGGTCGATCCACAGACGGGATGGGGTGCCTCGAAAAAGATGATAGTTTACAGCAAAGCGTCTCCAAATTTCGCGAGGATTTACTTCAACTTCGCTACCATTTATTGGTGAGATACCTAGGTCTTCTAATGCTATGCCATGAGAATAAAGCATTCGGAAGACATAATGATCTGCCGTAACAAACAATTCTGCAGGACTCTCGAACGCCTCATCTTTTGCGAACCAGGCAGGATTAGTATGCCCATGCGGGCTTATTATCGGCAGATTGCGTACACTTGCAAAAAGCTCTTGCGCCAGACCTCGACCATAAGAGTCGACTGGGAAAAGTCGATTATCCTCTAGCAGTTGCAATGCCTTAATCCCTTTTTTATGTCGAGTAGACGGCTTGTTCTCTAAAAAAGCGCGTTTTCGACTATGTTAAAATTGGTGCCATTTTTATCGACAGCTCATTGAGGTGTTAAGTGTACAAGAGTTTAAGGAAAGGTACAGGTCAAAATGTTTCCTTAAAATGATTTATTTCTTTTTGGAATAATTACCATTTTGGGCTCCCGTTGTGACAGGA
>CACMAH010000023.1 GCA_902611605.1 uncultured Alphaproteobacteria bacterium | reverse complement strand
ATAAATCAGAAAGATCCCATGAAGGAAGTTCTGTTTTTTCTATTATTTCTTTATCCATGATTTACCTATTTGAGTATTATTTTAACTTAAAAAAAATTTTATGTAATTTATTTAAAAAAAATCTTTTATATTATTTTGTTATGTTTTTATCATTTCTGATGCTTTATTAATTTTTAAAAGTTAGTTATTTGCTAAAACTGATGCCTCCGAAGGTAATCCTTTTGAAAAGTATTTGTATGGATGGCATTCACGAACTAGTTCCTTTCATTTTAGATTTTATATATATATTATAAAAACTAAATGTATTTAGTCATTCTTAAAATTTTATCAAAGGGAAATTAATGTCAAAATGGAGCTTTTGGATAGATAGAGGTGGAACCTTCACAGATTCTATAGCTTTAGATCCAACCGGTAAGCTATTAATCTCTAAACATCTTTCTATTAATCCCAGCAAATATAAAGATGCAACTATTCATTCTATAAAGCAGTTTTTAAGTATTCCAAAAAATAAAAAAATTCCAACCTCTCTAATTTCTGAAATAAAAGTAGGTACAACTGTAGCTACAAATGCTTTATTAGAAAGAAAAGGGGCAAGAACTGTTTTAGTTGTTACTAAGGGATTTGAAGACCAACTTAGAATAGGTTACCAAAATCGCCCTGATATATTTGCAAGAAAAATTAATCTACCTGACCAGCTTTATGAAAAAGTGGTCAGTGTTGAGGAGAGAATACTGGCAGATGGAAAAACAGTAATAGCACCTGATGTCTCTAAATTAAAAAAAGAATTAATAAAGTGTATAAAAAAAGGTATAACCTCTTGTGCGATCTTGTTAATGCACGGTTACAAGTATGTAAATCACGAAAAAACAATTTTAGAATTAGCTTATTCTTTGGGGTTTAAACAAGTTTCAGCAAGTCATGAAATATCGCCTCAAATAAGATTTGTAGAAAGAGGAGATACAACTGTAATAGATGCCTACTTAACGCCGGTGCTTAAAAGATATGTAGAACAATTAGTTGAAAATTTTTCGGGCGATTTAGGTCATAAACTAAAATTTATGCAATCAAATGGTGGTTTGATATCTAAAGACTTATTTCGGGGAAAGGATGCCGTTTTATCTGGTCCTGCTGGAGGCGTAGTAGGAGCAGTAGAAGTAAGCAAAAAGATAGGTGAAAATAGAATAATTGGTTTTGATATGGGTGGAACTTCTACAGATGTTTGCCACTTTTCAGGAAGTTATGAAAGAACTCATAGAAGTCAAATAGCTGGCGTGAGGTTAGCTTCCCCAATGATGAATATAAATACTGTAGCAGCAGGTGGTGGAAGTATACTTTCTTATAGGTTAGGCCGATTACAAGTTGGTCCTGAAAGTGCAGGCGCTTATCCTGGTCCCTGTTCTTATGGCAATGGAGGGCCTTTAACTGTCACAGATGCTAACTTGATTACGGGAAGATTAAAGCCTGAATTTTTTCCAGCTATTTTTGGAAAAAATGGTAAACAGCTTCTAGATCAAGCAACCCCTAGAAAAGCTATTCGTTCAATTGCTAAAAAACTAAATCAATCTGAAGAGAGTTTAGCTGAAGATTGGCTGAACATAGCATCTCAAAATATGGCAAATGCAATTAAAAAAATCTCAGTTCAAAAAGGATATGATCTCAATAAATATTGCCTCACAGTTTTTGGTGGGGCAGGTGGCCAATTTGCATGCTCAATTGCTGAAAACCTCAACATTAAAAAGTGTTATATCCATTCAAAAGCTTCTTTGCTTTCAGCATATGGAATTGGATTAGCTAATGTTAGAAGTTTGAAAAAAGAGACTATTGAAAAGCCTTTAACAAGAGCAAATTTAAAACTTTTGGAAGACTCTCTCCAGAGATTAACTGATGAGTTAAAACATGAGCTTATTGCTCAAAAAATAGAAAAACACGATATTGGGGTATATGAAACAATTTTTCTAAGGTTAAAGAACTCTGATACGACTTTTCAAGTAAGGTTGAAATCTTTTGATGATATTATAGAAGATTTCTATACAAATTTTAACAGAAGGTATGGGTTTAAAATATCAGATGATCCAATTCACATCGATTCAATTGCAGTAGAAGTTTTCCAATCAAAAAATAATGAAATTAGGGATAAAACTAATCAAACAAGACATAAGGTTTTTTTTAAAAAAGATTATTTTAGTGATCAGATATTTATAGATGGAAAGTGGCAAAATTGTAAATTAGTTCAAAAAAAAGACCTTTTTTTAAACGAAAAAGTAATTGGACCTGCAATAGTTATAGATGAATTTACTTCGATTTTAGTCAAACCAAATTGGCAATGTGAGAAATTAGAGCATGATGATGTTATTTTGAAAAGTATAAGTGAAAAAAAATATAAAATTAAGAATATTGAAACTTCAAAACCTAATCCAATGCTATTGGAAGTATTCAATAACATATTTATGTCAATAGCAGAACAAATGGGGATTGTTTTAGAAAATACTGCACAGTCTGTTACAATAAAAGAAAGATTAGATTTCTCCTGTGCAGTTTTTGATAAGAAAGGAGATTTAATAGCCAATGCACCACATATGCCTGTTCATCTGGGTTCGATGGATGCTTCCGTTAAAGCTATAATCTTAAAAAATAAGATAATTAAAAAAGGAGATGTTTATGCTCTGAATGCACCATATCATGGTGGAACACATCTTCCAGACATAACTGTTATTAAACCGATTTTTCATCCCTCAAAAGATGAAATTTTGTTTTTTGTTGCTGCAAGGGGTCACCACACGGATGTAGGAGGACTAACTCCAGGTTCTATGCCTCCAGATAGTAGAGAAATTGAGGATGAAGGTGTTTATATTGATAATTTCAAATTAGTACAAAATGGGAATTTTAAAAAAAGAGAAATTTCAGATCTTTTACTAGGAGCAAAATTTCCTGTTAGATCCCTTTCAAAGAATCTTGCAGATCTTAGAGCGCAAGTCGCGGCCTGCGAAAAGGGAGAATTAGAATTAAGAGATTTGATTAATGAATATGGTGTCACCTTAGTAAAAAAATATACAAAATTTGTGAATAACAATGCGTCTGAAATGGTGAGAAATATTCTGAAATCAATTAAGAAAGGGTCGTACATTTATTATATGGATAACGACATTGATAATAAAAAGAGAAAAATATGTGTTTCTGTTAGTACCACCAAAAACCCAGAAAAAATTGTAGTTGATTTTTCAGGGACAACATCCCAAACTGAAACAAATTTTAATGCTCCGCAACCAGTAACCCGAGCTGCTGTGTTATATGCCATTAGAATTTTAGTTGGTGGAAAAATACCAATGAATGCGGGCTTAATGGAGAATGTTAAGTTAGTGCTACCAAAAGGTACTATTCTTTCACCAGAATACCCTGCTGCAGTAATCGCTGGAAATGTAGAAACAAGTCAAGCAGTGACATCGGCTCTATTACTTGTTTTTGGTATACAAGCTGCGTCTCAATCCACTATGAATAATGTTACTTGGGGAAATAAAAAATACCAATATTATGAAACTATATGTGGAGGAACAGGGGCAGGTATTCTAAAGAATGGAGAACTTTATGAGGGGACATCTGGAGTACATAGTAATATGACAAATAGTAGATTAACTGATCCAGAAATACTCGAATCAAGATTCCCTGTAGTCTTAGAAAATTTTTCAATAAGAAAAAATTCTGGAGGAAGTGGGATTGCAAAAGGGGGAAATGGTGTAATTAGAAATATTAGATTTCTTCAAAGAATGAGTTTGGCAATTATTTCAGGCCATCGTCAAGTTCCACCACCTGGTCTTAATGGTGGTGGAGCTGGAAAAGTTGGAAAATCAACTGTTTATAAAAGTAATGGAAAAAAAATAATTCTTAAACCATGTGATAAAATTACATTAGAAAGAGATGATATTTTACAAATCGAAACTCCTGGAGGAGGAGGTTGTGGTATAATTTAATTTTCAAGAATTATTTATTAAATGCCGCTTCAAATAATAATTTAGAATATGCACTCTCTGGTTTTTTAAAGATATTTGAAGTCAAACCTTTCTCTACGACTGTTCCTTGATACATCACTAATAATTTATCTGTAAAAAATTTCATTAATCTTAAATCATGGCTTATAAAAAGATACGCCATATTATATTTATTCTGGAGTTTAGCTAAAAGCCTTAAAATTTGTAATTGTATAGTTCTGTCTAAAGCTGAGGTAGGTTCATCTAAGATCAAGAACTTTGGTCTTAGTATAATTGCCCTAGCAATAGCAATTCGTTGTCTTTGTCCACCTGAAAATTCATGTGGGTATCTACTTAGTATGTCAGTAGGTAATTCCACATTTTCTAGACTTTTCTTAACTTTTATCATTACTTCTGTTTTTGAAAAATTTGGATAATGTTCATTTAGTCCTTCAGCAATAATTTCGGATACGCACATTCTTGGAGATAATGATCCATACGGATCCTGAAATACTATTTGAATATCTTTCCTAATTTTAGTTAATTCTTTACCTTTTAGGTTTCTAATAGATTTATTATCAAAAAAAATTTCACCTTCAGAATTTATTAACCTAAGAATTCCCAATCCTAAGCTACTTTTACCAGACCCGCTTTCTCCTACAATCCCTAAAGTTTCACCAGCTGCAATTTTGAAGCTTACATTGTTAACCGCTTTAAAATTTCTTTTAACCCTTTTAAAAATACTTGTTCTTATTGGATAATTAACACTAATGTTTTTTACCTCAATAATAGGAATATCATTTAATGTCTTTTTTTTAATTATCTTTTCAGGTTCTGAAATGAGTTTACGGGTATAGACCATTTTGGGATTATTTAGGATATTTTTAGTTATTCCCTTTTCAACAATTTTACCTGATTGCATAACTACCACGTTATCAGCAATTTTTCTTACAACACTGAGATCATGTGTAATAAATAAAATGCTCATGCCAAAACGACTTTTTAGATCTTCTAATAGATTTAAAATTTTGTTTTCTACTGATACGTCCAGAGAAGTAGTAGGTTCATCTGCAATTAAAATTTTAGGATTATTACTTAATGCCATAGCAATCATAGCTCGTTGTCTCTGGCCACCAGATAATTGGTGAGGGTAACTAGGTGTGTTATTATTAATTTTTGAGAGGCCTACCATTTTCAAAAGCCAAATAACTTTTTTAGAAGCTTCATTTTGATTTAACTTTTGGTGAAGAATTATGCTTTCTTTAATTTGGTGTTGAATTGTCTGTAACGGGTTAAGAGATGTCATAGGCTCTTGAAAAATATAAGAAACCTTATTGCCACGGATCTTTTGAAGTTCGGTTTCTTCTTGGTCTAATAAGTTTTTATTTTCAAAAAAAATGTTACCCTCTATTTTAGCATTTTTTGGTAATAAGTTCATACAAGCTAGAGCCGTTATTGATTTACCTGAGCCACTTTCTCCAACAAGTGCTAATGTCTCTTTTTCATCAAGCGAAAAAGATAAATTTTTAACTATCTTTTTATTTTCATTAAAAGAAATTGATAGGTTTTTGAATTCTAATATTTTTTCTCTCATGTAAAAACTTTTCTAGGATCAAAAGCATCCCTTATTCCTTCAAAAATAAATACTTGAAGTGATAGCATCACAGTAAAAGTTAAAAAAGCTGAAATACCTAGCCAAGGTGCATTTAGTTGATTTTTTGCTTGAAGGGCTAGTTCACCTAGTGAAGGATAGCTGGCCGGTAAACCAAAGCCAAGAAAATCTAGTGTTGCAAGAGTTGCAATAGAGCCAGTTATAAAAAATGGCAATAAAGTTATACTTGCTACCATAGCATTAGGGATGATATGGCGAATTATAATTTTAAAATTAGAAACTCCAAGTGCTCTTGCAGCCATTATATATTCAAAGTTTCGAACTCTTAAAAACTCTGCTCTTACAACACCAACTAGTGCAGTCCAACTAAAAAGAATAACTATAAAAGTAAGCAACCAAAAATTCATAGGGAAAACTGCAGCTAGAATAATAATCACGTATAGGTAGGGAAGAGAAGTCCATATTTCTATGAATCTTTGACAAATTAAATCAGTCCATCCACCAAAAAACCCCTGAATTGCTCCAGCACCTATTCCAATAATTGTTGAAAAGATTGTAACCAAGAATGCAAAAAAAACTGAAAGTCTAAACCCATAAATTATTCTAGCAACTACATCTCTTGTTTGATCGTCTGTTCCCAGTAGGTGATTATTGTCAGGTGGACTAGGAGCTATATCAACGTCGTAATTAACTGTATCAAATGATGATTTTATGAGTGGCCAAAGGATCCAATTATTCAAATTCAATTCTTGAGTTTTACTTATTGTTTTTTTTGGATTATCTAGGCATTCATCTAGCATACCTCCACTCAATATAAGACATTCTACTTCAATAGTTTTGTATTCAGCTTCAGTTTCAAATTCTCCCCCAAAAAAACTCTCACTATAATTCTTAATTATTGGTGAATAAAATTCCTTATTGTAATAAATCATTAGTGGTTTATCGTTTGCTATAAACTCAGCGAAGACTGATATAAGAAAAAAAATAGAAAAAATTAATAAGCTATAAATAGCACGTTTATTTTGTTTAAAATTTTGCCAACGTCTTTTATTTAATGGACTCATGTATTTCTACTTTCAAAATCAATTCTAGGATCAACAACTACATAAACTAGATCTGATATTAGACCAATAATTAGTCCTAATAGACCAAAAAAATAAAGTGTTCCAAACATAACAGGATAGTCACGTGTCAAGGCAGCTTCAAATCCTAAACGACCTAGTCCATCCAATGAAAAAATTGTTTCAATTATGAGGGAACCTCCAAAAAATACACCTATAAATAATCCTGGAAATCCTGCAATTATTATGAGCATGGCGTTTCTAAAAACATGACCATACAACACTCTATTTTTTGGAAGTCCTTTTGCCTTGGCAGTTATCACATACTGTTTTTTAATTTCATCAACAAATGAATTTTTTGTTAAAAGAGTAAGTGTAGCAAAAGATCCTATTGTCGAAGCTAAAACTGGAAGAAAGATATGCCACAAATAATCTAAAACTTTGCCAAAATTTGTCAGCTCGCTCCAATTATCCGATGTTAAGCCTCGCATTGGAAAAATTTGATAATAACTTCCACCTGCAAAAAAAACTAAAAGAATTATTGCAAATAAAAAGCCTGGTAAAGAGTAGCAAATTATAATAATTCCTGATGAAATTGTATCAAAAGAAGAGCCATCATTAACTGCTTTTCTTATTCCAAGTGGTATAGAAATGAGATAGGCAATAAGAGTAGACCATAACCCAAGTGTGATAGAAACGGGCATTTTCTCTAAAACCAAATCAATAACAGAAATTGATCTAAAATAACTTTCTCCAAAATTAAAAGTTAAATAGTTTTGTATCATTATAATGAATCGTTGACTTGGTGATTTATCAAAACCAAATTGTTTTTCCAAATCTTTTATAAACTCTTCAGGTAAACCTTGAGCTCCTCTATATTTTGAGTCATTTTTTAATGATTGATTTTGATCATTTTGTTGGCCAGCATCTGTTCCACCCCCTCCAACCAATTCCAAATTTGAACCATTTTCGAATTGGTATATCATTTGCTCAACAGGACCACCTGGTACAAATTGAACCAATAAAAAGTTAAGGAACATTATGCCTAACAATGTTGGAATAATAAATAAAATTCGCCTAATGATATAATCAAGCATGCGTCTTTATTTATTTTCTAGAATTGCTGCTTTTTTTGCATCAAACCACCAGAAGTCAAAGGCACCTAATTCAAAAGGAGGAAGATTATTTGGGTATGCATACTGATTTCTATAAGCAATAGTATGCACATTTTTATACCATTGCGGGACCCATATATGTAAGGATCTTAGTGATCTATCCAAAGATCTTATAATAACATTCAGATCGTCTCTCGTTTTGGCTTTAGCAGCTAATTCAATTAGCTTATCAATGCCTTCATTTTTTAATCCTACCAGATTTCGAGAAGGTACATCAGCAGTTTTAGAAGAGTATTGTTGTATAAGTTCCAAGCCAGGTGTTAATGAATTACCATAAGTTGATGTTATAATTTCCCATTCAAAATTTCTCACTCTCTCGGTATATTGAGTGCCGTCTATTCTTGTATGTTTTGCATCTATTCCTAATAACTTAAGGTTTTCAATAAATGGGTTTATAATTCTATCAAATGCAGGAGAATAATTTAAAATTTCTAAAGAAAATTTATCACCATTTTTATTTTTTAACTTTCCGTCTACTAAGTCCCAGCCTGCTTCTTTTAACAATTTTGTAGCTTTTCTCCTATTTTTTCTGTCTACTTTATCAGGTTTAGATATAGGAGGAATGAAAACGGTATCATCAAAAACACCTTTAGGTAAATAATTTTTTATAGGACTAAGTATAGCAAGCTCTTTTTCCGAAATTTTACCAGAGGCTTGCATTTCGCTATTTTCCCAAAAACTAGTTACCCTATCATAGAGCCCAAAAAAAAGTGTTTTATTTGACCACTCAAAATTAAACATAAGACCTACAGCTTCTCTTATTTTTGGGTCTTTAAATTTATCTAAACGAAGATTAAAGAAGAATGCCTGAGCAGAACCTAAATTTCCATCCGGAAGAGTTTCCTTTTTAATAATATTCTTTTCAATTGCTGGAAAATTATAATCTTGTGCCCACTTTTGTGATGAATTTTCAGAACGGAAAGTATATTCGCCAGCTTTGAAACCTTCGAAAGCCGCAGTAGTATCAGCATAATATTCATATCGGATTTTTTTAAAATTATTTCTACCCTTATTAATAGCTAAATGCTTTCCCCAGTAATTATCATTGAGCTTATAGACTAATCTTTTGCCAACTTCAATTTCATCTAAAGTATACGGCCCACTACCTAACATAGGTTCAAGACTGCTCTCTGCAAAATCCCGAGAAGAAAAAAACTTTTTAGAAAAAACACTTGATGAAGCAGCTAACATTAATAGTTCGTTATTATCTGATGGTTGTTTAAAACTAAATTTTACCCTTGTAGGTGATAATTCCTCAACTTTTTCAATATCCGCAAAAAGTTGTTTAAGAGAAGGTATTCCTTTTTCTAATAAAATATAATGGCTAAAAACAACATCAGAGGCTGTCACTTTAGATCCATCTGAAAATTGGGCTTCAGGTCTGAGGTTGAAAATTACAAAAGATCGATCCTCAGGATACTCGATACTTTCCGCTAGTAATCCATACATAGAATCGGGCTCATCAGCAGTTTCTGTCATTAACGTTTCAATGAAAATGTTGCCAGATCCAGCTGCATTTCCTTTAACTATATATCTATTTAAGGAGTCAAATGTTCCAAATGCCCAAGTAGATATTTCTCCATCTTTGGGTGCTTTTGGATTAACATAATCTAAGTGAGTAAAATTTTTTGAATACTTTAGATTTCCAAAACTTGAAATACCATGAGACTTAATTAGTATTTCAGAAAAACTAAAGCTAGAAAAAAATAAAAATCCAATCAAAAGAAAAAATTTAAAAAAAATATTAAAACTAATTTTTTTCATAATAAAGAACCTCATTAGTGTTAAAATTGTTTTAAAAGGTAGTTTAATTACTTTAGACTTTAATTTAATAAAATTAAAATTTTTTTGAAGGTTATCCTTAAATTATTTATTATTCGTTAAATCATTTATTTTGTGCTATCTTCTAAATAGGCAATTAAATTTGCTCTATCGGTTGCTTTTCCAAGACCAGCGAAATTCATTGCCGTACCTTTTATATAATTAGACGGTTTGGTTAAAAATAAATTTAGTTCTTCAATAGTCCAATTACCTTCGAGACCTTTAAAACTTGATGAATATTTAAAATCCGATATTACAGCCATCTCTCTTCCAATTATTTTATGAAGATGTGGGCCCGTTCCATTTTCACCATCACCTAATTTATGACAAGCTTTACATTTGCCAAAAACTTTTTTTCCTTTTGATAAATCTGCACTTGCAACTAATTCAACAAATGGTGTCTCTTCTTTCTCTTTCTCAACCTCAGTAACTTCTTCTTCAATTTCTAAAAGGTAAGCTACCTCTTTATATTTATAATGACTATGATGGTAAATTTCTTCTGCTGTCCATTGTATAAGTAATAGTATTAAAAGGGACCCACAACCAGCACCTATAATTTTTGTCCATGTCATTGTATCCATCATAATGTCCTTCAAATATATTTAATTTTATTTTCGTATTGTACTTTAACTACTTCTATATATAGTTTTCAAGGTGTTGTTTACGCGACAAATAGAACAAAAGGAATTTTTTTTTGAAAATATCTTTTCAAGGTGAACTCGGATCATATTCTCATCAAGCTTGTAGTGAGGCTTTTCCAAATGCTGTTCCATTACCTTGTTCTACTTTTGAAATGGCAATGGATCAAGTAAAAGAAGGAAAGGCACAATATACGATTATACCTGTAGAGAATTCTACCTATGGTAGAGTTGCTGATGCTTATTACTTACTTCCTAATTCTGGTCTGTTTATTATAAAAGAACATTTTTTAAGAGTTCATATAAACCTTCTTGCATTGCCTGGTGTTTCATTAAGTGAAGTCAAGACAGCAATGAGTCATACTGTTTTATTGGGACAGTGTAGAAAATTTTTATCGAAAAATAATATCAAGCCATTATCAGGTATTGATACAGCAGGATCTGCTAAAATTGTTTCAGAAAATAGTGATAGGTCTCAATCGGCCCTAGCTTCTCCTCTTGCTGGTAAGATTTATGGACTTGATGCTCTAGGTGTTGAAATAGAAGATATGAAAAATAATACAACTCGTTTTTTAATAATGGCTAATAAAAAACAAGATTTAGATTTATCCAAAAATGCTAAATTTATGACAACTATTGTTTTTCAGGTAAGAAATATACCTGCCGCTCTTTATAAAGCAATGGGTGGTTTTGCTACAAATAATGTTAATATGGTAAAATTAGAAAGCTATATGGTTTCAGGATCTTTCACATCTACTCAATTTTATGCAGATATAGAGGGTCATCCAGATGAAGAAAAAGTTAAACGTGCACTCGATGAATTAATTTTTTTTACAAGTATGTTTAAAATATTAGGTGTCTATGAGTGTCACGAATTTAGAAAATTTAATTAGTGATAACTAGATTTCATCTTTTACCCATTTTTCTAAAAGAAATCTGGCTATTGTTCCTTCTCTAGCTGCAATAATATTATTATTCCTTCCATTAAGCACTTGTTTTAGTTCCTTTTTTGAAATCCAAAAAGCATCCTCTATTTCATTTTTATTAATTTTCAATTTTTTATTTTTAGCTTTAGCAATTAAACCAAACATTAAGGATGATGGAAATGGCCAGGGCTGATTAGTAATAAACTTTATATCATTAATATATACACCAACCTCTTCTAGTATTTCACGTCTTGCAGCAGTTTCTAATGTTTCTCCAAGTTCAATAAAGCCTGCTAAACAAGAGTAAAGTTTTTTTGGAAAGTGATGAGATCTTCCAATGAGTGCCTTGTTACCTCTTACTACAATAACAATTATGACAGGGTCTATTCTTGGAAAATATATTTTTTTACAAGCTATACATTGGGTCTCCCATTTGAAATTGATAGCGTTTGCAAATTTTTCTCCACATTTTGTACAAAATGTATTTGTTAACTTCCAGTTAATGAGAGACTTAGCAATGCCCGCAATAGAAGAATCTTTTAAACTCAAATTTGCAAAAATTGTTCTTAGGTCACTGAAGGAAGACCTTGATATTTCTTCTTTTTTAATTTTTCTGTTAAAAAACTTTACTTGATTCAAGCTTGTTTTTGTTTTTTCTCCAAAA
>CACMAH010000022.1 GCA_902611605.1 uncultured Alphaproteobacteria bacterium | reverse complement strand
AATTCAGATATATGATGACCCAATAAATTTAGCATTCTCAATAATAAAATCAAATCTCGGTTCTGGATTTTTTCCCATGAGTTTTTGCACTAATTCATTATTATTATGATAACTATCATTATTTGTCTTTATTAATATAAGTTTTCTAGAATTAGGATTCATAGTGGTTTCTTTGAGTTGACTAGGGTTCATTTCTCCTAAACCTTTAAATCTACTTACTTCTACTTTTCCCTTGCCTAGTATATTTGAAGAGATTATTTCATCTTTTTCATCAGTTGAACTCGCATATAAAATTTTTGAACCAGCAGACAATCTAAATAAAGGAGGTAGAGCTAGAAATAAATTTCCTTTTAATATTAATTCTGGCATTTGTGTAAAAAAGAATGTTAATAAAAGAGATGATATGTGCGCACCATCAACGTCTGCATCGGTCATTATTATAATTTTTTCATATCGCAAATTCTCGTAATTAAACTTATCACCGACATTAACGCCCAAACATTTACACAAATCATTTATTTCTTGATTTTGTAGCATTTTTTCAGTTGTTGAACTCATAACATTTAATATTTTTCCTTTTAATGGTAATATAGCTTGAAAATTTCTATCTCTAGCTTGTTTTGCGCTCCCACCAGCGCTATCACCCTCTACGATGAAAAGTTCAGATCCCTGTTTGCTATTTTGCAAGCAATCTGATAATTTTCCAGGAAGCCTTAGTTTTTTTACTGCAGATTTTCTTAAAGTATCCTTTTCATTTTTTTTTCGAATTCTTTCTTCTGATTTAGCTATAAAATTCTCTATTAATTGATTTGCATTTTTAGGATCATTGGTTAACCAATTCTCAAATAAGCTTTTAATAGTGATTTCTACTGATTTTAAAACTTCCTGAGTAGTTAATTTGTCTTTTGTTTGACCTGAAAAAGTTGGATTATTTATAAAGATAGAAACTATTCCACATAAGTTTGTATTAATATCGTCTCGTGTTATTAAAGAAACCTTTTTATTTCCAATTAGTTCACCATATGATTTTATTCCTTTTAATATAGCACTCCAGAAACCAGTTTCGTGAGTACCCCCTTCAGTTGTATGTATCAAGTTACAATAGGATTTAATAAATTGTGTATAGTTTAAACTCCAATTACATACCCAACATATTGATCCATTCAGTTTAGGGTTATTTTTTTCTCTTAATTTAGTTTCTCCTGAAAAATGTACTTGATTAAGTAAATAGTCAGAAGGAATACAATCATTCATATAATCAATTATTCCATTTGGATAACAGAATATTTCTTTAGTCTTAATATTTTTATTTTTCAATAAATCTTCTTTACAGTTCCATTCCAATTTAACTCCAGATAATAAAAACGCTTTAGACTGACATTCTTTAAATAATTTCTCAGAAGAGAAAGAAAAGTTGTTGCCAAATATTTTGTGATCAGGTTTAAATTTTACTGAAGTTCCACTTTTTTTTGTAGTACTACCCATACATTTTAGTTTAGACACTGCCTTTCCACGAGAATAATTTTGACTATAAATTTTTTTATCTCTTACCACAGTAACTTCCAAAGTCTCAGATAAAGCATTAACAACTGAAATTCCAACCCCATGTAATCCACCCGATGTTTTATATGCTCCAACAGAAAATTTTCCACCTGCATGTAAAGTTCCAATAATTATTTCGAGAGCAGATTTGCCAGGAAATTTAGGATGATTATCAATAGGTATTCCTCGACCATTATCTTCAATTTTTAAAAGGTTATGTTCTAAAAGGGAGATTTTAATTAAGTCTGCATGACCTGCTATTGCTTCATCCATAGAATTATCGATTATTTCTAATGCAAGATGATGTACTGCTTTATCGTCAGTTCCCCCAATATACATGCCTGGTCGTTTTCTTACAGGATCAAGCCCCTCTAGTACCTCAATATCTTTAGCTTCATAAGAATTATTTGGTTTCATAAAATATTTACCATCATTTGTACTACATATAGATAACTTTTTACTCAAATAGCAATATGTGTAAAATACAAATAAATTTAAATAACACAATACTTGAAATAAATTATAAATTACTTGATTAAAAAATTATTAAATTCTTATTTATATAGTAATTAAAATAACCTAAATTAAATTGAAATGGTATTTACTATTGGAAATATTTATCAATGGATAAAATTTGTCAAAATTTTTTACCAATAAGCCCTTGGGAAAAAAATGTCACTTCTAGGTTGCCAGGGATTCAACCCTTAGAACATGTGGATTTGTTATACATGGTAGATGATGCATTTAATGCACAAATGTCTTATAGAGATTTCTTAATTAAAGAAAAAAGGTCTGAAATTTTTTATTTAAGCGAAAAATCATTACATTCTGCTCAAGAATTATTAGAATCTGTCATAGCTATTCTTAAAAACAACTCTCGATATAAAATTTATCCTGATAGAATCCAAAGGCCTGATAAAAAAATAATTTTTTTAAAAGAAGATAATCCAATCATTATAGCAGGAAGGTTAATACAGGAGGATTTACTTATATTACATTGGGATAGTAATTTTCAAGAGCATATACTTGAAGGAGGTATTCTATGTTTTCCTGCTCTTTGGACATTGAACGAAAAAATTAATAAACCACTAAGTAGAATTCACAAACCTGTGGAACAATATAATGAAAAAATAACCAAATCTGTTCAAAGAATGTTTAATAATCTAAAGGTTGATAAACCAATTTGGCGAGCTAATTGGTATTTATACAAGGACCCAGAGTTATTTTCACCTTTATCTGAAAAGTTCTCTCATACAACTGAAAAAAAATATTTTGAAGGAGATTTTTGGTTAAGAGTCGAACGACAAACATTAAAGAGGTTACCTGAAACAAATGCAATTATATTTGGTATTCATACTTATGTAGTGAATAAAAAACAACTTACACTTAAACAGATAACCTCTTTAAAAAACTATAGTCTAAATAAATGAGGTATAAAATTTAACAAGAATAATATAATTTATACTCGATAGGGTGAGGTGTATGTTCGAATTCTTGAATTTCTTCTCTTTTTAAATCGATATAACCCTCTATTTGATCTTTTGAGAAGACATCTCCAGTTAGCATAAATTCATGATCTGATTCTAAGCATTCTACTGCTTCTCGTAAACTACCACAAACTGTTGGTATTGAAACAAGTTCTTCTGCTGGTAAATCGTAGAGGTCTTTATCTGAAGGCTCACCTGGATCTATCTTTTTTTGTATCCCATCTAGTCCAGCCATTAGTAGGGCTGAAAAGGCAAGGTACGGATTTGACGCTGGGTCAGGAAATCTTGCTTCTACTCTTTTGGCTTTTGGGCTTTCAGTCCAGGGAATTCTTACGCAACCAGATCTATTACGAGCAGAATATGCTCTCAAAACAGGTGCTTCAAATCCTGGTATTAATCTTTTGTATGAATTCGTTGCAGGATTGGTTATTGCATTTAATGCCTTGGCATGTTTTAGAATTCCTCCAATAAAATAGAGTGCTTCATCTGATAGATCTGCATATTTATTTCCAGCAAATAATGGGTTACCATCTTTCCATATTGACATATTAACATGCATTCCAGTTCCATTATCTCCAGCAATTGGTTTGGGCATGAATGTTGCTGACTTACCATATGCATGAGCTACATTATGAATTACATATTTATATTTTTGAAGTTCGTCAGCTTGTTTAGTAAGTGAATTAAAAATGAGGCCAAGCTCATGTTGGTTTGATGCAACCTCATGATGATGTTTGTCAACAGACATTCCCATTCTTTTCATAGTAGACAACATTTCTGATCGAATATCTTGACCAGCGTCTACCGGATTAACAGGGAAATAACCACCTTTGACCCCAGGTCTATGTCCCATGTTTCCCATTTCTAAATCAGCATCTGTATTCCAAGAAGCATCTATGGCATCCACTTCATATGAAACTTTATTCATTGAATTAGAAAATTTTACATCATCAAATAAAAAGAATTCAGCTTCAGGTCCAAAATAAGAAATATCACCTAAACCAGACGATTTAAGGTAACTCTCAGCTTTAACAGCAGTTGACCTTGGATCTCTATTGTAAAGTTCTCCTGTATCAGGTTCAGCAACGTTACAATGGATACATAATGTCTTTTCTGCATAAAATGGGTCGACATATGAGGAAGAACAATCAGGGACTAATTTCATATCAGATTGATCGATAGATTTCCAACCTGCTATTGATGAACCATCAAACATCCAACCATCGTCTAATAGATCTTCATCTACTCCATCTCCAATAATTGAAACATGTTGTAACTTTCCTCTTGGATCTGTAAACCTTAGATCTAGATACTCAATTTCTTCATCTTTAATTTTCTTTAAAATATCTGCACTTGAACTCATTTTATAATATTCTCCTTTTTAATAATTTAATATTTGGTTAAAAGTTATATGGTAGCTTAAAGAGCGTCTGAACCTTCCTCTCCTGTTCTTATCCTAATAACTTGTGAAATTTCAGTAACGAAAATTTTGCCATCTCCAATTTTTCCAGTCTTTGAAGATTTTATTATTTCTTCTATTACTTGAGTTGCAATACTATCATCAACAATCAATTCGATTTTTATTTTTGGTAAAAAATCAACTATATATTCTGCACCTCTATATAATTCTGTGTGACCTTTTTGTCTTCCAAAACCTTTTATTTCAGTAACTGTGAGTCCTTGTATTCCAATATTTTGAAGAGACTCTTTAACTTCATCTAGTTTGAAAGGTTTAATTATAGCTTCAATTTTTTTCATATATAGCCTCAATTAATTTAAGTACTAGAAACATGTGTTTAAATTTAAAGCAATTAAAATTATTCTTTAATGCATAAAATTTAAATTACTTGTAGCAATTGCATAATTTTTAATCAAATTGGTTATTAGTTAAGCCAAAAAATGTTTAAATTTAAAATTAAAAAGTAATAATTTTTTGTAAGATTATTCTTTACATTAATTTATTAACTAAGTATTACCCAACAAATATATAAAAAACATTTAAATTGCGGGTGTGGCGGAATTGGTAGACGCACCAGATTTAGGTTCTGGCGCCTTAGGGCGTGGGGGTTCAAGTCCCTCCACCCGCACCATTGTAATTATTTATTAAAAGAGGATCCCATGGACTTTAAGGAGATCGAGAATAAAAAATTAGTACGATCTTATGAGTTTACTATAAAACAGTCATTAATAGATCAAAAAGTTGATGAAAAACTTGAGAATGCACGTCCTAATTTTCAAATGAAAGGCTTTAGAAAAGGGCATACTCCATTAAAAATGATGAAGAAAATGTTTGGTGATTCCACAAAAAATGAAATAATGCAGGAATTAGTTGATACAAATATAAAAAAACATCTTGATAAAAAGGGTCATAAACCAGCATCACAACCTAAAATTGATTTAAAAAAAGGTGACTACAAAAAAAATACTGATCTTACTTTTTATTTTAAATATGAAATTTTGCCTGTAATTCCAAAATTAGATTATAATAATATTTCAATAAACAACTATAAAATAAAAGTCGAAGAAGATGCTATAAAAAAAGCATTAGATGAGCTTGCAAAGTCAGCATGTACATATGAAGAGAAGAAAAAAAGTGAAAAAGCAAAAAATGGAGATCAAGTTATAATTGACTTTAAAGGTACTATAAACAAAATTGAATTTGATGGTGGTTCTGCTATTGATTACCCACTTGTATTAGGTTCAAATAGTTTTATCCCAGGATTTGAAGAGCAACTTGTTAACTGTAAACTAAATGATGACAAAAATGTAAAAGTAAAATTTCCAGAAAATTATACAAATAAAGATTTAGCAGGAAAAGAAGCTGTTTTTAATTGTAAAATTAAAAAATTAAATAAGCCAATACCTGCAAAAATTGATGATGAATTAGCAGTTAAATTTTCTGCAAAAGATTTGAGCGAACTTAGATCGAATATTAAGACTCGTTTATCTAGTGAATATGAATCTTTTTCAAAATCACTTATGAAAAAAGAATTAATGGATGAAATAGACAAAAAGGTAAAATTTGATTTACCGCAATCTTTAGTTGACTCAGAATTAGTCCAAATAACAAAACAGATTAATCACAATAATATTGCTATACCCAATAAGAATAAAATAGATAATAATAGTAAACCTACTAAAGAACAAAAGGATCTTGCAAACCGAAGAGTTGCATTGGGTTTATTTTTTGCTGAAGAAGGAAATAGAAACGGAATTTCAGTTTCTGAGAAAGAATATAATGATGCAGTTTACAGAGAAGCGATGAATTATCCAGGTAAAGAGCAAGATTTTATCAAATTTCTTGATAACAATCCTAGTATAAAAGAACAAATTAGTGCTCCCATTTTTGAAAACAAAGTGTTTGATCACATAGTCAAATTAATAAAAAAATCTGATAAAAATATTTCTTTTGAGCAATTTAAAAAGAAATTTGATGCTATTATGTCATAATTTTAAATATATTTTTTAGAAAGGTCTACCCTATGAATACATTAGTACCTATGGTAGTTGAACAATCAGCTAGAGGTGAAAGAGCATACGATATTTATTCTCGTTTATTAAAAGAGAGAATTATTTTTATTTCAGGACCAATTAATGATGCTGTTTCTACATTAGTAGTTGCTCAATTATTGTTTTTAGAAGCTGAAAATCCAAAAAAAGAAATTTCAATGTATATTAATAGTCCTGGCGGAATTGTTACTTCTGGTTTGTCAATTTATGATACTATGCAATACGTAAGACCTGAAATAAGCACTTTATGTGTAGGTCAAGCTGCCTCTATGGGTTCGTTACTTTTGGCAGCAGGTCATCCAGGTAAGCGGTTTTCCTTACCAAATAGTAGGATAATGTTACATCAACCATCTGGTGGCTTTCAAGGACAAGCTTCTGACATTGCATTACATGCAGAAGAAATCTTGAATTTAAAGAAAAGATTAAACGCTATCTATGTAAAGCATTGTAAGCAAAAACTATCAAAAGTTGAGTCAACACTTGATAGAGATAATTTCATGACTGCTGAAGATGCACAAAACTGGGGTATTATAGATAAAATAGTTGATACAAGGAAAAATAGTGAGCTAAATGAAAAAAGCAAAAACTAAATATATTTATTTATTTTTTAATTTTACTCTTGTGTTTTATCTATTCTAATGATTCAATATATATTAGCAGTGAATAGTGGTATATTATTATGAAAAAATCAGATAAACCTGAGAAAAACGATTTATACTGTTCTTTTTGTGGAAAAAGTCAACACGAAGTAAAAAAATTAATTGCTGGTCCAACAGTTTTCATTTGTGACGAATGTGTAGAACTATGCATGGACATAATAAAAGAAGAAAATAAAACGAATATAGTAAGATCAAAGGTTGGTGTTCCTCCTCCTCGTGATATTTGTGATGTTTTAAATGATTATGTTATTGGTCAATCATTCGCAAAAAGGGTGTTATCGGTTGCTGTTCACAATCATTATAAAAGGCTGAATAACCCACCTAAAACAGAGGATGTAGAGCTACAGAAGTCAAATATTTTATTAATAGGACCTACTGGATGTGGAAAAACTTTATTAGCTCAAACACTAGCAAGAATACTGGATGTTCCTTTTACAATGGCAGATGCTACCACATTAACAGAAGCTGGATATGTAGGAGAGGATGTTGAGAATATCATTTTAAAATTATTACAAGCAGCAGATTATAATGTTGAAAGAGCACAACGAGGAATAGTTTATATTGATGAAGTAGATAAAATAAGTAGAAAGTCTGATAACCCATCAATTACCAGAGATGTATCTGGTGAAGGAGTGCAACAAGCTTTGCTGAAAATAATGGAAGGGACCGTAGCAAGCGTACCTCCACAGGGAGGTAGAAAACATCCACAGCAAGAATTCCTTCAAGTTGATACTACTAACATTTTATTTATATGTGGGGGTGCTTTTGCAGGTTTAGATAAAGTAATAAGTAAAAGAGGGAAGGGTTCTGCATTAGGATTTGGTGCTGATGTAAGAGAAAATGATGAAAGAAACATAGGTGATATTTTTAAAGAAGTAGAACCAGAAGATTTGTTAAAATTTGGTTTGATTCCTGAGTTTGTTGGAAGACTCCCAGTTATTGCTACATTAGAAGATTTAGATGTTAAATCATTGGTTTCAATATTAACAAAACCAAAAAATGCTCTCATAAAACAATATCAAAGACTTTTTGAAATGGAAAATATTGAACTTTCTTTTACTAGTGAAGCACTTTCAGCAATATCAGAAAAAGCAATTCAAAGAAAAACAGGAGCAAGAGGATTAAGATCAATTTTAGAAAGTATTTTACTAAATTCTATGTTTGATTTACCAGGTATGACTGGAGTTTCAGAAGTTGTTGTTAATGAAGAAGCTGTGTCTGGAAATGCTGAACCATTAATGATTTATCAAGATTTAAAAGAAAAGCCTGCTTGATTTTATAATTATGTTTTTTAAAATTGCAAATTTATTCATATGGTGGAATGGTCAAACTATAGGAACATTTCTTTATACAAAATTTTTTGGTGTACTTGTTGGTTGCGATGAATATGGGAATACTTATTATACAACAAAAGACGGAAAAAAAAGATGGGTAAATTATAATGGAAATTGTAATGCATCATCAATTTCTCCTATTTGGCATAGCTGGCTTCACAAAACAACAAATAATATACCTATTTTAAAAGAAGAAGTTAATATTGATAAAATAGATAATTTGAACTTTAAAATAATAAATCCAAAAAAAACATATAATCCTAAAAATTTTGAAAAAAAATCATTATATAATGATTATACACCATGGAAACCATAAGTTTATTTATTTAATTTAATAATAAAATGAAAAGTGATATCTTTGAATTTATAGTTGGATTAGGGGTCATTATTATTGCTGGATGGTTTATTTTGTCCGTTGTTTCAAAATCTGACAAACTATCAAATATAAGTGAAACTACTCACTACATAGCTTCTTTTAATGATGTATCGGGTATTTCTGTAGGAAGTAATATTAAATTGGCTGGAGTAACCGTAGGCAAGGTTTTGGAGTTAAAATTAGATGAAATTAATTATACTGCTGAAATGGTTTTAGGAATTAATAGAAAAATAAAAATACCAAATGATTCTGAAATTATAATTACTTCAGAAGGATTATTAGGAGGTAATTATGTTTCAATTTCACCAGGTGGATCTGATATCTTTCTTAAGGCTAACGAAAAATTTTCATTTACACAAAGTTCTTTAAGTTTAAATAATCTGATTCAAAAGTTTTTTGGTAAATAATTTTTTAATTACTTGCACCATATCTTAAGAATTCCTCCCAATTTTTAAGTTTAGGCGTACGATCAAATTCAGCAGTTGTATCAAATGTGTAACTTAATTTTTTCTTAAATTCATTTTCGCTTATTGATAATCCACCCAATGATAAAAGATGTTCTGATGGGAATTGTGTATCAAAAACCTTAAAACCTCCGTAATTTATTTTTGCCATCATTGCTATTAATGCGAGTTTCGATGTGTTTGGTGTAATTGAAAACATACTTTCAGCAAAAAAAACACTACCTAAACTTAAACCATATAATCCACCAACCAGTATCTCTTTTTTTTTAACTTCCACTGAGTGAGCAAAACCCTGATAATGTAGATCTAAAAATAATTCACAAATAGTAGAATTTATCCAAGTAGTTTTACGATTAGCGCAATTAAATATCACATCTTTAAAATTTTTATTAAAACTTATTTTGTATTCATTTTTTTTTATTAATTTTTTTAAAGATTTTGAACAATATAATTTTCCTATTGGAATAATTCCACGATTATGGGGTTTAACCCATTGTATTTCATTACTATTTTTGCTTTTTCCCATTGGAAAATAACCATTTGAATAAGCTAAAAAAACTTTTAAAAGATTAGAATTTAAGTTTTTATTAAAAATCTATTTACTTTCCAGGGTTGTCTAAAAGATTTTCTAACCAGGAAATATTATAAGATCCATCTAAAAAATTTTTATTTTTTATAATTACGCTAAAAATTTCTGAAGTGGTTGAAATCCCATCTATTATCAATTCAGATAGTGCTCTTTCAAGTCTTTTAATTGCTTCTTGTCTCGTTTCCCCGTGTATTATAATTTTACATATTAAACTATCATAATATGGTGGAACAACGTAACCAGCATATATAGCACTATCTATTCTAATTCCAAGTCCTCCAGGTGCGTGATATGTCTTAATTTTTCCAGGTGAAGCGGTAAATTCAGGAACTTTTTCTGCATTTATTCTACATTCAATTGCATGTCCTTTTATTTTTAGATCCTCTTGTTTGATTGAAAGAACATTATTTGAAGAAATTTTTATTTGTTCTTTAATAAGATCAAATCCAAATATTTGCTCTGTTATAGGATGCTCCACTTGAATTCTAGTATTCATTTCAATGAAATAAAATTCTTTGTTTGAATATAAGAATTCTATTGTACCTACACCAGAATATTTAAGACTTGAAATTGCATTTACACAGATTTCACCTATTTCATCTCTTTCATCACTGCTTAATACAGTAGATGGTGCTTCTTCAAGTATTTTCTGATGTCGTCTTTGAATAGAACAATCTCTTTCTGCTAAATGAACAGCATTTCCTTTTCCGTCACCTATAATTTGAATTTCTATATGCTTAGGTTCTAATAAATATTTTTCTATATATACATCATCATTTCCAAACGCAGCTTTAGCCTCTTTTTTGGCTGATTTAAAAGCTCCTTCTAAATCAGAATGATTTAATACTAGTTTCATCCCCCTTCCACCGCCACCTGCAGAAGCTTTTACAATTAGAGGATAACCAATTTTTGCAGCAACATCATTTGCTTCTGATAAATTGTTAATTATTCCATTAGATCCTGGAACACAAGGAACCCCGAGATCTTCCATTGTTTTTTTTGCGGTTATTTTATCTCCCATTAATTTAATATGATGGGCGGATGGACCAATATATGTAATTTTATGATCTGACAAAATTTGAGCAAACTTAGGATTTTCTGAAAGAAATCCGTATCCTGGATGAACTGCATCTGCTCCAGTAACTTCACAAGCAGCTATAATATTTGGTATTGATAAGTAACTATCTCTAGCTTTAGGTGGTCCAATACAAATACTTTCATCTGCCATTCTTACATGCATTGAATTTGTATCAGCAGTAGAATGAATTGCTACAGTTGATATTCCTAAATCCTTACATGCTCTAATTATTCTTAGAGCTATTTCACCTCTATTGGCTATTAATACTTTTTTTAACATTGTAATTATTCTATTATTACAAGTGGACTATCAAACTCCACAGGAGTTGCATCATCAATAAGTATTCTCTTTACTTTACCTGATTTAGGAGATGGTATCTGATTCATAGTTTTCATTGCCTCTATTATGAAAAGGGTATCTCCAATATTTACATTTTGTCCAATTTTTATAAAAGGAACTGCTCCTGGTTCTGGTGAAAGATATATAGTTCCAACCATAGGTGATGATACAATACCAGGTTGATTTTTTAGCTCATTTTCGTCCTCAATATTAGTTAAGATTTCTGGTTCTTTTGGTATATTTTGATTTTTAATAATGTTATTAACTTTAGTATCTTTATCAACAACTGGTTTCGATATGCTTGAAATTTTGATAAAAATTTCATTTTCATCTTTATACTTTTTTTTAAATTCAATTTCAGAAAGGTTCTTTTTGGTTGCCAAACTTGCTAGTTGTTCCAAGAGATCGAGATCTTCTTCATATTTTTTATTTTTCATATAATCCTCTGAAAAATTTTTATTAATTTTTTTAAATTTTATTACTGTTTTTTTCTGACATTATCAACGATTTCTTGTAATTCTTGAGAAGAAATAAATCCTCTGATAATTGAATTCCCTATAATAAAAGTAGGTGTTCCATTAATTGAAAGTTTTTCGGCTAGTAATAGATTTGTTGCAATTACGGAATTAACTTTTTTAATATTAATTTGATTATCAAAATCTCTTATTTTTGATCCAGCTTTAGATGCATATGATTTTAAAATTTGAAAATTTAATTGCA
>CACMAH010000021.1 GCA_902611605.1 uncultured Alphaproteobacteria bacterium | reverse complement strand
ACTCGAAGAACATTCTGATAAAATTGATCCATCTACAGTTGAAGCTATTGAGTTATCCATAAAAGCATTAAAGGAAACCTTAGATAGCGAGGAACCATCTGCTGATAAAATAAGGGCCAGAGCACAAGATGTAACAGATGCCGCTATGAAACTTGGTGAAGCCATTTACAAAGCTGAAGCTCAAGAAAATCAAGCAAATGAAGAAAATACAAATAGTGAGGCAACTAATGAAGATAATAACGATGACGTTGTTGATGCTGATTTTGAAGATTTAAACAAGACTGACAAATAATTTTGTGATAAGACAACTCCTAGTTAGTTAAAATCCAAATAAACAGGTTTTTTATGTCTAAAAGCGACTATTACGAAATTCTTGGTTGTTCTAAAACTGCATCTGATGATGAATTAAAAAAAGCCTTCAGGTCAAAAGCCAAAGAACTTCATCCTGATAGAAATTCTGGTAATGCATCAGCTACTGAAAAATTCAAAAAAGTTAATGAAGCCTATGATATTCTAAAAGATCCAAACAAAAGGGCTGCATATGATAGATATGGTCATGCAGCATTTGATGGTAGTATGGGTGGAGGTTTTAACACCAGTGGAGCATCTAATGGAGATTTTGCGTCAGCCTTTTCAGATGTCTTTGAAGATTTATTTGGCGACTTCATGGGTGGAGGAAATTCAAGATCAGGAAATTCACAAAGAGCAAATCGCGGTGCAGATTTAAGATATAATATGCAGATTTCTCTTAAAGATTCTTTTTCTGGTAAAAAAACTAATATTGATGTACCTACCTCTGTATCCTGTGATTCATGTAACGGAACAGGAGCTCAGTCTGGGGCAAGCCCTACTTCATGCCCGACTTGTTCAGGAATAGGAAAAGTAAGGGCACAACAAGGCTTTTTTACAGTAGAAAGAACTTGTCCCACCTGTTCTGGCAAAGGCCAGATCATAAAAAATCCCTGTCGTTTATGTAGTGGACAGGGAAGAGTTGAAAAGTCAAAAAAACTTAGTGTTAACATACCACCGGGAGTAGAAACTGGTACAAGAATTAGACTTGCCGGTGAAGGAGAAGCCGGGATTAGAGGGGGACAGTCTGGGGATTTATATATATTTATAGAAGTTAAAAAACACTCGATTTTTGAAAGAGAAGGAAACGATCTTTTCTGTAGAATTCCTATTACAATGACCACAGCAGCTTTAGGTGGTGATTTAGAAGCTCCTACACTAGATGGTGGGAAAACAAGAGTAAAAATTCCCAAAGGCTCTCAAAATAACAAGCAACTCAGATTAAAAGGAAAAGGAATGCCTTCTGTTAGAGGTGGAATTAAGGGTGATCTATACATAGAAATTTTAGTTGAGACTCCTGTTAATTTAAATGCTGAACAAATTCAACTTCTCAAAAAATTTGAAGATTCATCCAAAGACAATAACCCAGTAAATAAAGATTTTTTTAGCAAAGTAAAGAATTTTTGGAATACAAACTAATAAGAGAATAAAATGTCAAATACTGAAGAAAAAACAAACGAAAATGATGAAAAATTAGAGAAGGTTATCGTTGAGGAGGAAGGTGATCAACTGTTGAAAAATGAAAGTGGTCAAGAAACTGATCCTAACTTACAAAATGATAATCAAGTAGATGATGATGAGAATGAATTAAACTTGGAAGATCTAGTAAAAGAAAGAGATGAACTTAAAGATAAATTAATGAGATCACTTGCTGAAAGTGAAAATATCAGAAAAAGGGCTTTAAAAGACCGTCAAGATGCAGAGGTATATGCAGTTACTAAAATGTCTAGAGACATACTTAGTGTTTATGACAACCTACAAAGAGCTTTAGATCTTGCTGAAGATATTTTAGATGAAAAATCCTTACCCATGATCGAAGGTCTAGAGCTTACAAAAAAGGATCTTCTAGAGATATTTAAAAAAAATAAAATTGAAAAAATTGAACCAATTTTTGGGGATAAATTTGACCCTAAGTTACATCAAGCAATGATGGAAGCTCCTTCAGATGAAATAGAAAAGGGTCACATTATTGGAGTTTTAACTGTTGGTTTTTTGATAGGTGATAGGCTACTAAGAGCCTCAAACGTTACTGTTTCTTCAGGTCAAAAAGAAATAGAAGACAAGACAAATTAAAATTTTATCAGTTTTTTAATATACTTGTTTGCAACTTGTAAAGAATATGAAGTGCCTCTTGCGGAGTTATTTCATCAATATTCAAGGACTTTATTAAGTTATCAGATTTTGATATTCCAGGTTTCTTTTCATAACTAGATTTTTTAATCAAAATTTTTGGTTCTTGTTTTTTTAGATTAGAACTATTTGTTTTTGAATCTTTCTCAAAATCTTCAAGTAATGATTTAGATCTTTCAATTACTTCAACAGGTATCCCAGCAAGTTTAGCTACCTCTATCCCAAATGAGTGGTTAGCTTTTCCTTTTATAATTTTGTGCAAAAAAATAATATTATCTTCTAATTCCTTTATTTTTACAGTCAGATTACACAACTTTGGCAATGTTCTTTCTAAAACTGTAAGCTCATGAAAATGAGTGGCAAAAAGGGTCCTAGATTTATTGTTTTTATGAAGATATTCAAGAGTAGCCCAGGCTATTGATAGTCCATCTACAGTTGATGTCCCTCTTCCAATTTCATCCAGTATAACAAATGATTTTTCTGTTGCCTGATTAAGTATGGTTGCAGTTTCTAACATTTCAATCATAAATGTGGAATGACCTTCAGATAGGTCATCAGAAGCACCAATTCTTGAAAAAACTCTGTCAACAACACCTATTTTTGCTTGATTAGCAGGAACATAACATCCCATTTGAGCAAGAATAATAATAATTGCATTTTGCCTTAGAAAGGTAGATTTGCCAGCCATATTAGGACCAGTAATTAGATTTATAATATTTGTTGTACCATCTAAATTACAATCATTAGGTATAAAAGAAGTCTCTCCTTTTATATTAACATTTTTTTCAACAATAGGATGTCTTCCGCTAATAATAATCAACTCATTATTATTAGATATATCTGGTTTAACCCAATTTTCTTCTTTAGAAACAAACCCTAAACTTAAAAAAAAGTCTAACTCACCAATTGAATCAGCTGCAGATCTAATATCTGATTCATAAACCAACACCTTGTTTTTTAATTCATTGAAAATTTTAAGTTCTAATTCACTTATTTTAAGACTAGATGTATTTATATGGTTTTCTAGAGAAGCTAAATCATCATTGGTAAATCGATAAGTATTTGCTGTAGTTTGTTTATGAATAAAAACTTTGCTGTCTTTATTGTTTAAAAGATAATCTGCATTTCTTGAAGTCACTTCAATAAAATAACCAAGAATGTTATTTTTTTTTATTTTTAAGCTTGATATTTTAGTTTCTTGAATTAATTTCTTCTCAAGATCTGAAATATATTTCTCACTTTTTAAAAGAATATCTCTTGATTTATCTAAATCCAAATTGTAGCCATAGTTGATATAGCTTATTTGATTTCCTACTTCATAGTCATTTTCAGATATTGCAGCATTCAATGTTTGATCAAGATCTAAAAAATCACTAAATGAATTTAAAATCTCATATAATTTCTTGGGAAAAGCAATTTTGTTTTTTTTATCTTTAAAAAACTTTTTTATTTTCAAAGAAATTTTTATTCCTTTTTTTATAGTTAAAAGATCTTGAAAACTATTTTTATAAAATGCTAATCTAGAAAACGATCTTTCGAAATCAGGACAAATTCTTAGAATTTCTTTAAGTTCAGTAGCTAAAATATAGTTTTCATAAAAAAACTCAGTAAGTAATAGTCTTTCTTTTATTTGGTTTAGATCCGTAAGTGGAGCATTCAATCGATTATCTAAAATTCTATATCCAAAATTTGTAGAAGTTTTATTCAAAATATTAATCAAAGAACTTTTCTTTTCCCCCAGTATAGATTTATTAATTTCCAAATTTTTTCTTGTATTTTCATCTATTTCTAAAAATGATTGTTTTTTCTCAACAACAGGTCTCTTCAGACTTAGATTAGTACCTATTTTAGTGATCTCTATATAATCTAAAATGGCTCCCAAGGAACCAATCATTGAGTATGTAAATTTACCAAAACTACTTAAGCTTCTTACACCATAATGACGATAAAGTTTGTTTTTAGAATTGATCGAATTAAAACTTGAATCCGATAAAATAGTTAATTTAGTGTCTTTTTTACTCAAATTTATTTTTGTTTTTTCATAAAATGAATTTGAAACTAATACTTCACTTGGATTAATTCTAGCAATGTAAGAAGAAACTTTATCACTTGATGTTGAAGACGTTATTACTTTACCTGTTGAAATATCAGCCCAACTAATTGAAATATCACCTCTCAAATCATTTATAGACAGCAGAAAATTGTTTGTTTTAGCTCCAATCAAATTATCTTCTAAAATTGTCCCTGGTGTAATTACTCTCACAACCGCTCTGTTAACGATTGACTTATAACCTCTTTTTTTTGCATCTTCAGGTGTTTCAGTTTGCTCACAAATAGCAACGTTTATCCCTTTTTTTATTAGTATTTCAATATATCTATCAGATGAATGATGCGGAACTCCACACATTGGAATATCTTTTCCTTTCAATTTTCCCCGTTTAGTTAGTGTAATGTTTAAGATATCACTAGCTAAATATGCATCATCAAAAAAAAGTTCATAAAAATCCCCCATTCTAAAAAATAATAAAACATCTGAATAATCACGCTTTATTTCAATATATTGTTCCATAAGTGGAGTTATATTATTTTGGGATTTCATTTTAAAATTTTCAAATTTTAGTTATCAATCGTTCCTGTAAAAATTTGATTTTTGTAAAATCAAATACATTTTAATTATAAGAATTAAAAATCATGCGTTTCTTTCAGAAATCATTTTTCCTATAAGTTGAGCGGTATAATCTACTATTGGAACTATTCTACCATAGTTAAGTCTAGTTGGACCTATAACACCTACAGCACCAATAATTTTACTTTTACTATTTGTATATGGAGATAATACCAATGATGATTCTGATAGAGAAAATAATTTATTCTCTGAGCCAATAAAGACTCTTACACCCTCACCCTCTTCTGTTAAATCTAATAAATGTTCTAAATCTTTCTTTTTTTCTAAATCATCAAATAGAATTCTTATTTTCTCTATTTCTTCTTGATTTTCTAGATCACCTATTAAATTAGATCTACCTCTTATTATTAACCTATCACGCCCAGAGATAACATCAGGAGCCCAAGCAGCTACCCCAGATTTTATGAGTTTGTGAGTAATTCTATCTAAGTGGTTTTGGTTTTTTTCTATTTCTTCAGTTATTACTTTTCTAATTTCAGAAATAGTGTGACCAGATAGTATGGAATTTAAAAAATTTCCTGCCTCTCGCATAATACTTGAATTTAGACCAACTGGTGGTTTAAAAAATCTATTTTCCACCTGTCCATCAGTGGTAACTAAGACTACTAATGCTCTATTTGTAGATAAAGAAACAAACTCTATGTGTTTTATTGAAGACTCTATTTTAGGTGCTAAAACCAAACTGGCTCCAGAAGTTAATCCTGATAGGATCGATCCAACTCTATCCAATATAGGATGAATTTCATTTTCGTTTCCTTTAATAGAACCTTCTAATTCTCTCTTTGTTTCTTTGTTCATATCAGAAATTTCTAATAAACCATCAACAAAAAGCCTTAAACCCGTATGTGTTGGAATTCTACCAGATGATATATGTATACTTCCTAACAAGCCACTTTCTTCTAGATCTTGCATAATATTTCTTATTGTTGAGGAAGAAAGATTATTTCTTAGGTTTTTTGCCAATGTTCTAGAACCTACTGGTTCTCCAGTATTTAAATATGTTTCTACTAAGCATCTGAAAATTTCTTTGCTTCTATTAGTAAGTTTTTCTATTTGCGATTTTTTTTTCATTTTAAATTTGTTGAGATTATTATATTTACTAACTGTTAAATTATATTTTAAAAAAATTATTTATGAGTATTTAAATTATGCGACCATCAAAAAGAAATTTCAATCAAATAAGATCTGTTTCAATAAAAACAAATGTAATTAAAAATGCAGAAGGTTCTTGCATAATTAAATGCGGAAATACTGAAATTATCTGCACTGCTACAATTGAAGAAAGTGTCCCTCACTTTATGAGAAAAACTGGACTTGGTTGGATAACCGCAGAATATGGTATGTTGCCTAGATCTACTAATAGTAGAATGAAACGAGAATCATCTAGAGGAAAACAAGGTGGTAGAACTTTAGAAATTCAACGGCTTATTGGTAGATCACTTAGAACATGCGTTGACCGATTATTATTAGGAGAAAGGCAAATAATAATTGATTGTGACGTAATTCAAGCTGATGGAGGAACAAGATGTGCAGCCATAACAGGGGGATGGGTAGCACTTAAATTGGCAACTATTTATTTAATGAAAAATCAAATAATTAAAGATGACCCTATAGTTAATCAGGTTGCTGCTATCTCATGTGGTATTTTTAATGAAAGCTCCATTTTAGATTTAGATTATGAAGAAGATTCAAATGTAAATACAGATGCAAACTTTGTTTTAAATCAAAATAACGAAATAATTGAAATACAAGTATCTGCTGAGAAAGAACCCTTCTCTTACAAAAACTTTGAAGAATTATTCCAACTTTCAAAAAAAGGCATTCAAGAATTATTAAATTTTCAAAAAAAGGCAATAGAAGATGAACATTTTTCCTGAAAATAAATTACTTATAGCAACACACAACACAGGAAAGTTAGAAGAATTTAAATATTTATTAAAAGATTTAGATTTAAAGATTTTATCATCAAGAGATTTAAATCTTGATGAGCCAAATGAAACAGAAAATACATTTATTGGAAATGCAAGAATTAAATCAAAAATCTCTTGCCTGCAAAGTAATTTACCATCATTAGCTGATGATAGTGGTTTACAAGTACATGCACTAGGAAACAAACCTGGAGTTTATACCGCGGATTGGGCATTCACCGATAAAGGTAGAGATTTTAAAAAAGCTATGCATAGAGTATGGAATGAACTTACTGAAACTAAAAAGCAAGAACCCTTTACAGCAAATTTTATTTGTACACTCGTTTTAACTTTTCCTAATGGAAATGAGGAAATTTTTGAAGGGATTATTAATGGAACTATAACTTGGCCAATGCGAGGGAGAGATGGACATGGATATGATCCTATATTTATTCCAGACGGTCATAAAAGAACTTTTGGAGAGATGACTAATTTTGAAAAAAATAAAATTAGCCACAGAAGTATCGCTTTAAAAAAATTTATATCCTTTTATATGAATAGGATCAATTAATGGAAACTAATCAAATTTCTATATACTTTCATTGGCCGTTTTGTGAATCAAAATGTCCATATTGTGATTTCAATAGCTATGTAAGAAATAAAATAAATCATAAAGAATGGTTAAATGCATATCTAAATAATATAGATTTTTGGAAAGAAAAATTAGACAACTCTGTTATAAGATCCATTTACTTTGGTGGAGGAACTCCAAGTTTAATGAACCCACATTATTTATCGCTAATTCTGGAAAAAATATATAAAAACTTCTCTTTATCAAAAGAAATAGAGATATCACTTGAAGCAAATCCAAGTTCTGTTGAAAAAAAGAAATTTAAAGACTTTTCTTTGGCTGGAATCAATAGAATTTCAATTGGTGTTCAATCTTTTTATGACATTGATCTTAAATATTTAGGTAGGAAACACAGTGCAAAAGATGCATTAGCTGCAGTTGAAATAGCTAATAGTGAATTTGTCAATGTGAATTTTGATTTGATCTATGGTAGACAATTTCAAAAATTAATTGACTGGGAAAAGGAACTTAATTTTGCCTTATCATTAGGTAGTCAACATTTATCACTGTACCAACTAACTATTGAAAACGGTACTGCTTTTAAAAATCTTTTTAATGCTGGTAAGTTAAGAGGTCTGCCTAACCAGAAATTATCAAAAGAATTTTTTGTCGTTACTAATAAATTGTGTAAAAATAATAGTTTTAATCAATATGAGATTTCAAATTTTGCTAAAGAAGATTTTCAGTGTTTTCATAATTTAAATTACTGGAAATGTGGTAATTTCATTAGTATAGGGCCTGGAGCTCATGGCCGTTATATTTTTAATTGTTCGAGATTTTCCTACGAAAACATAAATAACCCTGAAAATTGGTTGAATAAATCAATAAAAAAGAAAATTCCGATACAGCAAAACAAAAAACTTTCGAAGCTAGAACAGTTTGAAGAATTAATTATGATGGGTCTTAGAATAAATGAGGGAATTAATTTAAATTATATAAATGAAAAATTAGATATGAATTTAAATAGTGAAAAATTAAAATATCTAAAAGAATATAAATTTATTAGCTTAAAAAACAATAGATTAAAGTTGTTATTAAAAGGTAAATTAGTCTTGAATAAAATAATTCAAGAACTTTTAGTTTAAAATGATTTTTTCAAAATATTGCAAATTTTTTCTAATTCTTGATTATCGTTAAATAAAATGTTTACTCTACCTGATTTTTTCTTACTATCACATAAAATTTTTACCTTGAATTTTAAATGTGCGGTTAACGTATCTTCCAATTCCTTAGTATTAATATCTTTTTTAATTAAAATAGGTTTTTTTTCAAAAGTCTCTATTTTTTTTCTCTTTGTTAAAAGTTCAGTTTGTCGAACTGATAAACCCTTTTTAACTACTAAATAAGCAAGATTAATTGGATCATCACAGTTTAATAATGATCTAGCATGTCCGGAAGTAAGATCGCCTGTTTTAATTAAATTCTTTACTTCGATTGGCAAGGACAACAATCTTATTAAGTTAGAAATATAAGGTCTTGATTTTCCAACTAAATTTGATATTTTTTCGTGGCTATAATCAAATTCTTGTACTAATCTAAAATATCCATCAGCTTCTTCTAGTGGTTTTAACTCCGACCTTTGTATATTTTCAATGATTGCAATTTCTATTACTTCTTGATTAGAAAGATTTTTAACTATTACAGGTATCTCATGTATTTGTGCGAGTTGTGCTGCTCTCCATCTTCTTTCACCCGCAACAATAATGTAATTATCATCACTTTTTTTTATAACCAGAAGTGGTTGTAATATGCCTTTATCAGAAATTGTTCTTGCAAGTTCCTTGAGCTCTTCAGAATTAAAGTACTTTCTTGGTTGGTCAGGGTTAGGTTTAATATACTCAATTGGTAAATATAACTGATCACTATTTTTGCTATTTTCATTGTTAATTAAAACTTCATCGTCAGAAATAAAAGATGATAATCCCCTTCCTAATACTTTCTTTTTTTTCAAGTTAATGCTCCTTTAGAAAAATATCTTTTCTCTCGATTAAAAAATTCAGCAGTCAGTTTTTGATATGCAATTGATCCTAAACATTTTTGATCATACAAAACACCAGGTAATGAAAAAGATGGGGCTTCACTTAATTTTACATTTCTGGGTATTATAGTTTTAAAAACTAAATCATTTAAAGTTGACCTTACATCTTCTTCTATTTGTAAGGATAAATTATTTCTTTTATCATACATTGTTAATAATACTCCTAATATTTTTAATTCCTTGTTAAGGGTATTTCTTATCTCCTTGATCGTAATCATAAGTTGAGAAAGACCCTCCAATGCAAAAAATTCAGTTTGTAAAGGAATAATTATAAAGTCGGATAAAACTAATGCATTTACTGTAAGCATATTTAAAGCAGGTGGACAATCCATAAAGACATAGTCAAAGTTAGGGAGATCAAACATAGTGTTTTTGAAACTATTCTTTAATATGGATGCCTTTTTTTCAATTTCTGCTAAATTCATATCTATAGATGATAGATCTTGATTAGCTGGCATAATAAAAAGATTTTCTATGTTTGTTTTTTTAATCACATTTTGAATGTTCTCATTAGCAATAAGTACATCATAAGAACTTAATTTCCTCTGCTCCAAAAGAATTCCAAGACCAGTTGAAGCATTTCCCTGTGCATCTAGGTCAAGTATCAATACCTTTTTGCCTGAAGCTGCAACAGTTGTTGCAAGGTTCAGAACTGTAGTAGTTTTGCCAACACCACCTTTTTGATTAACTACTGATATAAAGGTTGGAGCTTTTTTATGTTTTTTATCTTGTTCTTGCACAAGTTAATTTCCTTATTTTCAAAATAAAAGAATTATTATCTATTATATTTGTAATTTTTTCTATCTCATAGTTCCAATTTTTTTTTGAAATTATGATTTCTTCTGTAAAGCTTACCCCCTTAGGAAAAAGAGCAGTTGTGTCTCTATTCTGGTGTTTATAACTTATTTTAAGAAGATGGTCTAATTTACCAAAAGCTCTTGAAGTTATCACATCTGCTTTTTGAGGAAAAATTGACTCGACATTTTTTGACAATATTTCCACATTTAATCCAATTTTATTTACAACCTCATTTAAAAAAAAAGCTTTTTTTTTATTTTTTTCAACTAAAACAATTTTTAGATCGGGCTTAAGCTCTTTCGAAATAAATGCTATCACAAGACCAGGGAAACCGGCTCCAGAGCCAAAGTCAAGCCACTTGTTAGCCTTAGGGGGTAAATATAACCAGAGTTGAGCACTGTCAAGGAAATGCCTGTTCCAGGATGTGCTTATAGATTTTCTAGACACAAGATTAATTTTTTTGTTCCAGCTGATAAGCATATCATAATAGACACCTAGCAAATCACATGTTTCACGTGAAACGCATATTTTGTTTAAAAGAATATCATAATTAAGCCGATTTTTTAACATAGCTATTTTGTAAAAGATTTTTTTCTTTTTGAAATAACCGCTTTCTCTTTATGTGTAAATTTAAAAGCGTCATAGCTGCAGGAGTTACCCCCTCTATTCTGGAAGCTTGCAGTAAATTCGTAGGTCTTATTAATTCAAGTTTTGTAAGAATTTCGTTTGATAGGCCTTTAATTTTTCTATACTCCAGATCATTTGGAATTTTTATTGATTCATATTTTTTTATTGCTTCAACCTCTGCTTTCTGTCTGTCTATATAAACCTCATATTTAGCAATATTTGACAACTGATTAATTACCTTAAAATCAACATTCACAACATCAGGCCATATAAGCTTCATCTTTTCTATATTTTCAGGAGATTGGCCTAGGAGATCAAAAGCGGTCCTCTTTTTGCCATCTTTTTTAACTTTTATTCCAATTATCTCAGCTTGATTTGGACTTATTTTCAATGATTTAAAGAGAATCATAGCATCCTTTATGTCTTGCATTTTATTTTGGAAAAGCTTTTTTCTTAAGCTGCTTATTGTTCCCAATTTCAACCCTGTATTTGTAAGCCTTTGGTCTGCATTGTCAGCTCTTAATAAAAGTCTGAATTCCGCTCTAGAAGTAAACATTCTATAGGGTTCTAAAACTCCCTTAGTAGTAAGATCGTCTATCAGCACACCAATATAGCCTTCGTCTCTTCCTATAATGAAAGGATTTTGAGATTTTAAATATCGATATGCATTAATGCCAGCTATTATTCCTTGGGAGGCTGCTTCTTCATATCCAGTTGTTCCATTTATTTGACCTGCAAGAAAAAAACCGTTTACTTTCTTTAACTCTAATGACTGTTTCAGAGATCTCGGATCAACATAATCATATTCAATTGCATATCCTGGTTGAAGTATTTGGACTTTCTCTAACCCTTTTATGGTAGATAAAAATTCTAATTGTGTTTTTTCTGGTAAAGATGTTGAAATTCCGTTTGGATATACAATGTTTGAATTCAAACCCTCAGGCTCCAAAAAAATCTGATGACGATCTTTATCTGAAAAACGATGGACCTTGTCCTCTATAGAAGGGCAATACCTGGGCCCCTTTGAAGAAATATTTCCATTAAAAATTGCTGATTTTTGAATGTTCTCTCTTATTATTTTGTGTGTTTCGCTGTTTGTATAGGTAATATAGCAATCTATTTGTTCTAAATTAACTTTGGTTGTTAAAAAAGAAAAGAAAACAGGTTCAATATCTGCTTTTTGTTTTTCAAGCTCTTTCCAATTGATAGTTTCTGCCAGAAGTCTCGGAGGAGTTCCCGTTTTTAATCTGCCCATAGGCAATTTCAAATCATACAGAAAATCAGCTAAATTTATTGATGCACTATCTCCTTTTCTTCCACCAGAAAAAGACTTATCACCTATATGTATTTTTCCATTTAAAAAGGTTCCAGTTGTTAATATAATTGATTTTGCGTAAATTTTTTTTCTGTCAGATAATACTACGCCCTTAATTTTGTTATTATCTACAACAAGACTTGAAACCTCTTCAGATAAAATAGACAGATTCTTTAATCCAACAAGTGAATTATAAACATAGTTTTTATATACTTTTCTATCTATTTGTGTTCTTGGGCCTTGAACGGCTGGACCTTTACTTCTATTAAGAAGTCTAAACTGTATACCAGAGAAATCAGATGCTGATGGCATTAGTCCTCCTAGAGCATCTATTTCTCTTACTAAGTGCCCTTTCCCCAACCCTCCAATTGCAGGATTGCAAGACATTTCTCCTATTTTATTTTCATCATTTGTTATCAAAAGAGTGTTAGCACCAAGAACAGAACATATGTGAGAAGCTTCTGTTCCTGCGTGACCGCCTCCAATAACTATAATGTCGTAAAATTGTTTCACGTGAAACCTAAATTGTTAACCTTATTTGCCTATGCAGAAATTTGAAAATATTTCACCTAATATTCTTTCGGTGTCTACTAGACCCAATATACCATCAAAGTTAATTATAATACCCCTTAATTCATTCGCAATCAATTCTAATTCTATTTCATCAGCAGATATAAATTCTTTTACATTATTAATATAATCTAGACAAACATTAACTCTTTTAAGGTGCCTCGTTCTATTAATTACAGATGACTGGGGTGTGCTCTTTGCTATTTTTTCTTTAATTAAATAAAGTAATTCATCGATTCCTTTTCCCGTTTTTCCAGAGATGCTTGGTTCTGGCCCTTTTAAATCACCTTTCGGTCTTAAAATTATATCTGTAGAGGATTTGCTCAACCCCAAAGAAGATAAGTCACTTTGAGTATCTGATAGAATGATCCGTAAATTGGCTTCATTTGCTCTTTTTAACGTATTTTCAATTCCAATTTTTTCAATTTTATTCTTAGACTTTCTTATACCAGCGGTGTCTAGGAAAACTATTGGTATACCTTCTAGATTATACCGTAGTTCTATTATATCTCTAGTTGTTCCTGATAACTTTGAGGTTATAGCAACGCTCCTTTTAGCTAACTTATTAATGAGTGTAGATTTTCCAGAATTTGGTTTTCCTACAATAGCAACTGTAAATCCTGATCTTATAGACTCAGAAAAACTAAAGGCTTTTTTTTCTTTCAGTAAATCTTTTTCTAAAATTAATATAGTTTTGTTAATATTTTTAATTAACCCAAAGTCATCTACTTCATCATAAAAATCTATACTTGCCTCAATTATAGATAAGAGTTTTATTACAATATTTTTCCATTCTTGTACTTTTTTATTCGAAGAACCTGTATAAATATCAAGAGCTTGTTTTTGTTGATACTCTGTTTCTGCATTCATCAAATCAGCTAAACCTTCGACTTGCGTCAAGGTTAATTTATTGTTTTTTAATGCTCTTTGG
>CACMAH010000020.1 GCA_902611605.1 uncultured Alphaproteobacteria bacterium | reverse complement strand
ATTAACAGTAACTTCTGTTAACATTTGAGCCATAAATTTAATTACAAATCCTAAAAGAGAATTATTAGCAAAATCTGCTAAACTACCATGAAATTTAAGAGCTGATTCATGATGAATCCTATCCTGTTCTTCATTTACTGGTTCCTCTTGATATTCTGATATAATTGAATTCAATATTTTTAATTGTTCTTTTTTTAAATTTCCTGCTAATGATCCAGCAACTTCAGGTTCCAACAGTTTTCTAATTTGATAAATGTCAGAGATATTCAAATTTTTAAAATAAAAATAATTCGATAATAGAGCAATAGTCCTTAATTCAGAAACTTCATGAACGAAACAACCACCTCCTGGACCTGTTCTAGTTTTAATTAAACCCTGAGCCTCTAATAATCTTGTAGCCTCTCTTATAGTTCCTTTTGACATTTTAAAACGTTGGATTAATTCTATTTCTGCAGGTAATCTATCACCAGGTTTCAGGTTTTCTGTTACTACCATCTGCTTAATAGTATCTGCAACAATTATAGTTCTCTTTTTATATGATGACATTAACTTAACCTCTTTAAATCACTTGTTTAAAATATTAATATTCAAGGAACTGAATTTATCAGCAGTTTAGTATACTCATGAGTAGGCTCATTAATTATTTTTTTTGTATTTCCTATTTCAACAAACTCACCATGGAACATAACAGCAATTTTATTACAAAAATTTTCTACAACAGCTAAATCATGTGATATAAAAATATAACTCAAATTAAATTCTTTTTTCAAATTTTTTAATAATAGAAGTATTTGCTCTTGAATAATTACATCTAGAGCAGAAACAGGCTCGTCCAAAACTATAATGGGTGATTTTGATAATAAAGACCTTGCTATAGCAATTCTTTGTGCTTGACCTCCAGATAATTCGTGAGGGTATTTATTTAAGGTTTCTAAAGGAAGGCTTACAGATTTTAAAATATCTTTAATACGCGCATATGCTTTATCTTTTGTTAAGCCTAAAAGATAAGTAGTAGGAACTAATAAGCTTTGCATCATTGTTTTTCTAGGATTCAAACTATTGGATGGATCTTGAAAAACATACTGAATTAAGTTATTCCTCTGTCTTTGTGAAAGGTTTAATAAACTTTTACCTTTAAAAATAATATCTCCTTTGGAAGGATTGTGTATTCCTGCAATAATTTTTGCTAATGTTGATTTACCAGAACCAGACTCGCCTATAATACCAAGGGTATCTCCCGTATTAATCTCAATACTTACATTTTTTACAGCTTCTACTTTTTTTGAATTAAAAAAAATACTATTACCTTCGTCAAAAAAAAATTTTGAAATTTTATCAATTTTAAGCATTGTATTTTTTCTTCACTAAAGAAAGTTTAGGACTAGATTTTATAAGTTTTTTGGTATATTGATTATTTGGATTATTTAATATCTTTTTAGTCTTACCAAATTCAACTATTTCTCCATTGAACATAACAGCTATATTATCACTTATTTTAGAAACTACATTAAGATCATGAGAAATAAAAATAATAGATAAATTTAATTCTCTTTTTAAATCATTGATAATACTTAATATTTTTGCTTGTACTGTTACATCTAAAGCAGTTGTTGGTTCATCGGCTATTATAATATCAGGTTTATTTGCAATAGCCATAGCTATTCCAATCCTTTGTCTCATTCCACCAGATAACTGATGTGGGTACAAATTAACAACCCTTTCTGGGTCTTTTATTTTAACGTTCCTTAGAAGTTCTAAAACTTCTTTATTTAGTTTAACTTTATTTATTATTTTATGATTAATTACTATTTCTGAAATTTGTGATCCAACTTTTTGAAGGGGGTGCAAAGTTGATTGTGGGTCTTGAAAAATATAACTAATTTTTTTTCCTCTTATGTCTTGCATTGTTTGCAAATTTATATTTAGTAAATCAGTTCCTTTATAGTTTATGAAACCTTCAGTAATAATTCCTGGAGGAGAAGCTACTAATCTTGTAATTGAAAGCGCAGTTACCGATTTTCCCGAACCACTTTCTCCAACAATAGCAAGACATTCCCCTTTTTGAAGGGACAAATTTACTTTTTTTATAGCTTCAATTTCGTAATTATTTCGAATAAATTTTGTAGTCAAATCATTTACTTCTAGAAATGATTTTGAACATCTTTCTGAAAAAACAAAATTTTTCTTTAAGTCAGTAAGTGCTTTAGATCTCCCAAGCTTTCCTTGGGATAATTTAGGATCTAATGCATCTCTTATTCCGTCTCCAAAAAGATTAAATCCCATCACTATAAATAATATCATTAAACCTGGGATCAATGAATTGTGAGAATGTACTATTAGAGAAGCTCTTCCTTCTCCTAACATAGAACCTAAATCTGCTTGAGGAGGTTGTGATCCTAAGCCAAGAAAAGATAGTCCAGCCGTTTCTAGGATCATCCACCCAATAGTAGTAGAAAAAGCAACAATAATGGTTGGTATTAAATTTGGTAAAAGTTCAAAAATAATACAAGAAAATGTACTTCTACCAGATATTTTAGCCGCAATCATGAAGTCAGATTTTGCATAAGCTAATGAAATACCTCTTACATTTCTTGCAAAAAAAGGAATATTGACAATTGCAACTGCAATTAGAGAATTGAAAAGTCCTGGTCCCATTACTGCCACTATAGCCAATGCTAGTAGAACATATGGGAATGCCATCAATACATCTACAGAACGCATTAAAATATTATCAAAAAAACCACCAAAATAACCAGCAATTATTCCTATGAAGGAACCCAAAATTGCAGCTATTAGAGCGGCACTAAAGCCAACAGCCAAACTCAACCTTGTCCCCCACATAACTCTTGAAAGAATATCCCTTCCTAAATGATCAGCACCAAGCAAATAGTTACTAGTAAATGGTAGTGAGAAACGATCACTTGTATTAATTGCATTAGGATCACTTAAATTTAAAAAAGGTGTAGTTATTATCAATAATAACAGAATAAATAAGATTATTCCTCCTAAGAGAGCTAATTTATTCTTAATTATTTTTGAGAAAAGTACATTCATTCTTCTCTGATCCTGGGATCTAAGATTAACTGAAGAAAATCGACTACTATGTTAAATATTACATAGCATAAAGCTACAAAAAGAACACCACCCTGTACTAACATTATATCTCTAGTTAAAATAGAATCTACCAACATTCTGCCAACTCCTGGCCATTGAAAAACAATCTCAATGTAAACGGCTCCTGATAATACAAAACCTGCCTGTAATCCCAATATAGGAAGAATTGAAACAATTGCTAATCTGAACGCATGTATAAAAATTACTCGATATTCTTTAAGACCTTTTGATCTAGCAGTTCTAATGAAATCTAATCTTAGTATTTCCAACATTATAGATCTCGATAATCGCACAACAACTCCAGTAGAAACAATTGCCAAAGCAGTACTAGGCATTATCAAATGTTTAAGGAGATCTATTAAATCACCACCACCATATAAAGAATACATCCCAGATGCTGGCAAAAGTTTTAATTCAACAGTAAAGAGTAAAATCATCATCATCCCTAAAAAAAAGGAAGGAATTGATATTCCCAATATAACGGAAAAAGTAATAATTTTATCAAAAAAACTATATTGAAGAGCTGATGAAATAATTCCAAAGAAAATTCCAATAATTGAACAAATTAAAAAAGATGAACCAGATAAAATTAAAGTAGCTTGAAATCTTTCTACAACTTCATCAATTACAGGTCGATTTAATGAATAAGAAGTCCCGAAATCTCCCTGTAAGATATTAACTACCCATTTCAAATATCTTTGAAAGAACGGCTTATCCAAACCTAACTGACGATTTAAATTTTCAATATTTTCAGGAGTAGCGTAGGATCCTAGTATTGCTGTAGCTGGGTCACCTGGTATCAGTGATATAATCAAAAAAACTGCAAATGTAACACCCAACAATACTGGGACGGCATACAAAATTCTTTTAAAAAGATAATAAAACATCTAATTAAATTAACAGGATTAAATAAAATTTAAATGGCCACATAATTAATTTTATATGGCCAAATAATTTATTACTGCTTAACTACATCTTTTAATATTAAAAAGAATGATGGCTGCAAAGAAAAGTTGTTAACCTTATTACTGGTAACAGCATTTTGCTTCCAATTTGCAACGAAAACCCACGGGGCGTCCTCTTGAACAATTGTTTGCATTTCTTGATAAAGTTTTGCTCTTTCACTTTGATCTGTGGATGATCTAGCTGCTTCTAGCAACTGATCAACTTTGGGATTTGAATAATAACCTGAATTAAATCCACCCTTATCAGGCCAAGCTCCAGTTCTAAGTGCAAGATAAGGTAATGTGTCGGGATCATTAGTCATCCACGCCATTTCAGCCATATCAGCTTTACCTTCTAATCCTGGATTAACTTCCCCTAGAAAAGCATTCCACTCAAAAGTTTTGATTTCAACATCAAATCCAACTGCTTCAAGGTCTGCCTGAATTGCAGTACCCATAGCAACAGGATCAAGCATTCCAGATCCTCCCTGAGTAACATAAAAAGTTAATTTTTTGTCAGAAAGATTAGCTTCATTTAATAATGCTTTTGCTTTTTCAGGATTATAAGGATAAGGCTGAAGATTATTATTGTAAGCCCAAGCAAATGCAGGAGGTGTGGGCCCTGCAGCAATTGCGGCAGTTCCTTCTAATACGTCTTTTACTATCGCCTCTTTATTAATTGCATAATTTGCTGCCTGACGTACTTTTTTATTAGAAAAGGGTCCCTCTTTAGCATTTAGAATTAAAAACCAAACATGTGGTCCAGCTTGCTCAGCAATAGAAAAATCATTACCTTGAAACTTAGACAATGAAATAGGAGGAACTTCCACCATCATATCAATGCCCCCAGATAACATTTCTGCTACTCTAGTATTACCATCAGTTATTGGACGAAATACGATTGTTTTTGAACCTGATTTTCCGTCCCAATAATTGTCATTACGATCTACTATGACAGCCTCATTTGCTTTCCAAGAGTTAAATTTGAATGCTCCAGTTCCGACAGGATTTCTTCCAAAATCACTCCCATTATTTTTAATTGCTTCTGGAGAAGCAATTAACCCAGTTGGGTAAGCTAGATTTGAGAGAAATGGTGCATAGGGCGCGTTCAGTGTAAATCTTACAGAGTTATCACTCACAACTTCCACATTTTCAATTGCAGAAAAGAAGAAACTTAAAGGAAATGGACCAGTGTTATGGTAAGGATGATTTTTATCAAGCATTCTATCAAAATTAAATTTAACTGCATTTGCATCAAATTTACTACCATCATGAAAAGAAATACCTGTCCTTAAAGAAAAAGTATAAGTTTTTCCATCATCACTTATAGTCCAACTTTTTGCTAAAGCTGGCTCTACCTCTAAAGTTCCGTCTTTATATCTAACTAAACCGTCATACATATTCATTAATATTCTAAAATCATTTACAGCTGTGACTGTTGCAGGATCTAAAGACTTTGGTTCAGCGATTTGCCCCACCACCAACACATCCGAAGGTGTATTACTTTTTACTGGTGATGAAATTAAACCTAAGAAACCAATAAGAGCCACACTTACAATAAAAATGTGACTTAATATTTTTTTCAATTTCATTTTTAACTCCTAAAGTATAAAGTCTTTATTGTGTCAATTAATTTATAATGATAAATATTGATCATTATAAATTATTAAATCAAGCTAAAAGTGTTTTTTTTAGAGAAATAACAGAAAAATTGTACTTAGAATGACTTTTTCACTATTAACATTTGATAAAAAAAGAAAATTATTTGCTGCTGGTTCTGCAACTGGAAATTTATGTGTAGGTGGTTGGGTCATTAGAGGAGATATAAGATTCGGAATGTCTGCATCTCAAGGTGCTTTACCTAGTATAATCTGGGGGGAAGATACAATTAAATACATGGCAGAAGGTAATAATGCCCAAAAAGCAATTGATAAAGCTATAAAAAATGATCTTGAAAAAGATAAACGTCAAATTTCCGCAATTGATATAAATGGTAATACTGGTGTTTTTAGTGGCTCTAAAAATTTACCAGAAATTCACCATATACAAAAAGAAAATTTTGTTGCATCAGGAAATATTTTAAGCAGCAATAAAGTATTGGAAACAATGTATGAAACCTATATAAAAACAGAATCATCTCCTGAAAGAAAAATGTTAAATGCCTTAAAAAGAGCTTACAATACAGGAGGTGATAAAAGAGGTCTCATGTCTGCGTCTATTTTGATTCTATCAAACGAAAAACCTCCTTTATCTCTAAGAATTGATTATTCAAAAAATCCATTAGATGATTTAGAAATTTTATTAAATAAATGCGATCAAAAAGAATATAAGCAATGGATGGAATTATTGCCTAAAAGAAAACTTATTTAAAGAAATCTAATTTAAAATTCAAAATCTTTTAAGAATGGTTTCAAGAGATCAAAATCTGGAGAAACTTTTGAACAAGAATGAATGACTAACTCATGATTATCACCCTCAACTTTCCCATTTATAAGTCTATAAGGGTCGTCTTTATAGGCTTTTAATAACTCTTTTTGAGCCAACTCTGCTGTAGAAGCATTCTTTCGATCAACAGAAAATGTACCTTCCCTTTTACCACTTGGAAAGTTTATATTAAATTTAATTTCCCAATACCAATAGTCATCCATAACAGCACCATTTATTATTGTACAAAATTATTTAATTTTTGTAATAGGACTATTTGTCATTATATAAAATATCAATAAATAGACAATAAATCACTCTTGAAACATTCATAAATGGAAAATTATAAAAAAAATAAACGAACTTATGAGAATAATGCTATACAAATAGAAATAGCAGATGATTTAGAAATAATGGTAAGAGATAAACGTTTAGGATGGAGAGCATCACCTAGTAAAGCCAGAAGAAGGCAAAGAAGGTATAAGAACAGAATGATAAATGAAATATTGAAAATTGAAAGAAATTAAAAAAAATATATTTATTTTCCTGTTACAATTAAGACTATGATTAATTTTCACTAATATTAGAAGTATATAATGTTAAAAAAACTGGTTATAACAATACTTATCTCTTTTTTTATTGGAACTTTTGCAAAAAGTGAGATAATTGGAAAAGGTTTAATTTGTAAACTTTCTGATAAACCAAGAGTATCAAATTATTCTGATATTGTTATTTTTTTCAATGAAACCAGAGATGTCTCTATTAATAGAATATTTCGAGAGCTCGATACCTTTAAATCTATGAAAACTCCTCAAATTACACCTAAATTAGAAGCAGATGCCCATGAAATAAGATGGATATGTACTACAGGCTGTCCTAAAGAAACTTATGGAAATTTTGTTTTAAACAGAAAAAATTTAGAACTCAGATCAGCTACAGAAAAATTTAAATGTGAAGTATTAAGCTCTGCTTTAATACTTAAGGAAAAATTGCATTCTAGATTAATAGAATTACAAAAAGAATATAATGATGAGTTGAAAGGTAACAAAATATAATTTTAGAAAAGTTTATATTATTAAAAAAAATATAAAAATTGAATGCAAATCTTCCATTCTACTCTTGTATTGAGTATTAGAAATAAGAAATAGAAAGCTATTAAACTCAATCTATTTCATTGGAAATAGCCAAAATCAAGAATTCAGTTAAAAAAAATTAATTTTATGTACGCATCTACAGATATATATCTGTATCTAATATGTTATAGTTAAATAATTTCTTAGGCCTCTATTGGATGGATATTACCACATAATACAAAATGAAAGGTCCCCCTAAGTTCTACCTTTTGTAAGATAATTGTAAATAACCTAATAAAAACAGCATGGAATTACTTGAAAATGGCTCCGGCGGTAGGGATCGAACCTACGACCAATTGATTAACAGTCAACTGCTCTACCGCTGAGCTACGCCGGAACAATATTAAACCTATACCAATGGATTAATAATCCATCAAGCTCAATTTTTATTTATTTATAAACTCAAAATAATTATCTGGAGAAATTGCCCCATGACAACAAATTAAATTTTTTTCTAATAAATTTATAAGGTGAGCAAATACATTCCTACTCCCAGCATAAATTATAGGTTGAGGTTGATTCTTATAAATTTTATCAGCAATCTGATATGAATTATGTGGCCTAATTTTTAAAATAGACAGTATTTGATTTTCTCTTTCAATCCTATGTTTCTTTAATTTAGCAACATATGTTTTTGCGTCTTCAACCTGAAGTCCATGTCCTGGTAAATATATATTATCATTTCTGTTTAATAATTTATCTAAAGAATTGAAATACTGCCTTACATCACCATCTGGTGGGGAGATAAGAGTTGATGTCCACCCCATAACAATATCTCCAGAAAATAGAATATTTTTTTCTATTACAGAAAAACACAAATGATCAGCCAAATGACCAGGGGTATGGACTACTTCTATTGACCAATTAAACCCATTTATAACTTGGCAATCACTCAAATAATAATCAGGTCTAAAATTGGCATCTAATCCTTCGAAACCACCTATATCTAAGTTAGCATTTAATAATTTTTTCATAATTGAAGATCTAGCCATTTCTATTTTACCATGGGCAAAAATAGGTATTGAAAAATCTCTAGACATTCTAATTGCAAGAGGTGAATGATCTAGGTGAGAGTGAGTTACTAAAATATGACTCGCTTTTTCTTTATTTATTATATTTTTTATTTGTTCATAATGTTGCTCATTATCAGGTCCTGGATCAATAATACATAAACCTTCTTGATTCCCCAAAATATAGGTATTTGTACCCTTTTGAGTCATAGGACTTGGATTAGGAGCAGTTATTAATCTTATGTTTTCAAAAATTTTTTTCAAAGAAATAACAATTTATTTTAATAAAAGATTATGTATTAATTATGATTAAATTTAAATAAAGTTCATTAAAAAAAATGGCTCTACATCCAATTAAGAGATATTTACCAAAAAGCTTATTAGGAAGAGCCATTTTAATACTATTATTTCCTATCATTTTTATCGAAATAGTTGTAGGCATTGCTTTTATACAAAGACATTTTGAACAAGTCACAAACCAGATGTCTGAAGGTATTGCTTTTGAAATTATTTATATTCAAAAAGAAACTGAAAGAGGATTAACTGAAAAATTATCTGATGACCTTTTATTAAATAAACTATCAAATCTAGGAGAAGAGTTTGGCTTTCAAGTTAGTTTTTTGAATGAAAAAAATTTTATACGACAAACAAAAATTGGACTTATTGATTTGTCTGGAAAAACATTTGTTAAAAACTTAAAAGAAAAACTCAAGAGACCTTCCTCTTTTGACTTATCAGACCCACGAAATGTTTTTATTCAAGTTCAATTTGATCAAGGTATTTTAGAGTTCAAAATAAGTAGAAAGAGAATAAGTGCTTCTAATCCTCATCAGCTTTTAGTATTAATGCTATTTGTCACTATTTTACTAGTCATACTTTCATTAATAATTCTAAAAAACCAAATAAGACCTATCGGTAAACTTGCGAAAGCTGCAGAAGCATTTGGAAAAGGCCAGTTTATAGAATTTAGACCTGGAGGATCAGACGAAGTTCGAAGAGCAGGTATTGCATTTATGGCAATGCGAGCAAGAATAGAAAGACAAATTAAGCAAAGAACACAAATGCTGTCTGGTGTAAGTCACGATCTTAGAACACCGTTAACTCGATTAAAATTAGCTTTAACATTAGAAAACAAAAGTGACGAAGTAAAAGAAATGCTTGAAGATGTCAATTCGATGGAAGCAATGTTAGACGAATTTTTGGAATTTTCAAAATCTAATGTGAATGAAAAAACTCAAAAAACAAATATTTATGAATTTGTCGAATCTATAGTAAAAAAGAATAAAAAACATTTTAAAAATCTTGTTCTGGAAATTTCTAAATCATTGGAGAAAAGTTTTTCAATGAATATAAGAACAAATGGACTTAAAAGAGCAATTCAAAATATTATCGATAATTCAATTACTTATGGAAAAAATATAAGTTTTAAAATAAATAAAGAAAAAAATAATTTAATATTTGAAATAGAAGATGATGGAATTGGGATAGAGGAAAAAGATTATGAGATAGCTTTTCATCCCTTTACAAGATTAGATAAATCTAGAAACCAAAATAATCATAGTGGAGTTGGTCTTGGGTTAAGTATTGCAAATGATGTTATAAGAATGCATGGTGGTCAATTATCTCTCTATAAATCCACAGCTCTTGGAGGACTTGGAGTAAGAATAAGACTTCCTATTTAAACTTAATTATACTTTCTAGTCCCTTTTTAGCGTAATGCTTAACATATTCACCCATTTTTATTGCTTTTTCAGGATTTGAAGCATTTCCATCTAAAGCTCTTTTCTTAACACCCTGTAAAATGGCTGCCATGCGGAAATAACAAAAAGGTAAGGCAAATTCTAAGTCTGGGATATCATTAAGATTCCTAAGTTTACTGTATAATTCCAAAAATTCTTTATCTTCGGGGATAGCAAGTTCTTTTCTTTTAATTCCATGTAGCCCTCTACCCTCTTCTCCTATTGGCATAGACCATTGCATGATTTGAGAGGCTAAATCAGCTCTTGGATCTCCTATTGTTGATAGTTCCCAATCAAGAACAGCAATTAAATTAAAATTTTTTTTATCAAACAGTAGGTTGTCTATCCGCCAATCACCATGGACTAAACAAGAATCACTTTCTTTTTCTGATGGAATATTATCCCCTAGCCAACTTATAAGATTTTCCATTGGTTTAATTAACTCAGTTTTACTATTTTCATATTGAACAGACCAACGCGAAAATTGCCTAGCAAAATAATTTCCTGATTTACCAAAATCTAAGAGATTAACTTTCTCTAGACAAATTTGATGCAAATTAGCTAAAATTTTTGTGGTTTCTTGGTAAATTTTTTTACGTTCAGAATTTTTTAATGTTAAAGCCCTGGGATCTAAAAAAGATTGTCCATCGATATATTCCATTATGAAATAAGGTGTTCCAATATCATCATTATCCTCACAGAGATAATGCATTTTTGGAACAGGAACATTTGATAATTTTAAAGCAGACATTACTTTAAATTCTCTTTCGATCATATGTGCTGATTTTAACAATGTTCCAGAGGGCTTTTTTCTTAGAACTAATTTATTTTTTTTTCCAGTTAAAATAAATGTTGGATTAGATTGACCAAATGAAGTTTTTGTATATTTCCAAGGACCTTGAAAACTTGGTAATTTTAAAGCTAATGTGTCAGTTAATTTACTTATATTGAGCAGATGAGGTAAATTATCATTCATTAAAAATCATTTTTTTTGAATTTTTTTAACTCAGCTCTTGCTACCTGACGTCTGTGAACTGCATCTGGGCCGTCTGCTAATCTTAGTGTCCTCAAATGTGTCCAAGCAGCAGCAAGTGGGGTATCTTGACTAACTCCCATTCCTCCAAAAAGTTGAACCGCTTCGTCTACTACTTTCAGAGCAACTTTTGGTGCAATGACTTTAATTTTACTTATCCAAGGCGCTGCTATTTTAGGCTCATAATTATCCATCATCCATGCAGCTTTAAGACAAAGTAACCTAGCCATTTCAATTTCTATTCTACAATTAGCTATAATGTCATAATTTGCACCTAACTCTGAAATTTTCTTACCAAAGGCTGACCTTGTTAATGCTCTTTCACACATCATTTCAAGAGCAAATTCAGCTTGTCCAATTGCTCTCATGCAATGATGTATTCTGCCTGGCCCTAATCTACCCTGTGCTATTTCAAACCCTTTACCCTCCTTGTTTAGTAAGAGGTTTTCATTGTGGACTTTTACATTTTTAAAATTTATGTGCATGTGCCCATGTGGTGCATCATCATGACCATATACTTGCATGGGTCTTAATATTTTTATTCCATCAGTATCACTTGGAACCACAAACATAGAATGATTATTGTGTTTATTTTCAGTTGAATTATTTGTTTTAGCTAAAACTATGTATACTTTACATCTCGGATCACCAGCACCAGATATCCACCATTTTTCTCCATTTAGTACATAGTAATCATCTTTTTTTTCTGCTTTTAATGAAATGTTAGTAGCATCAGAAGAGGCAACTTCAGGTTCAGTCATACAATAAGCAGATCTTATTTCTCCGTTTAGCAATGGCTTTAACCAAATCTCTTTATGCTTTTGAGAACCATACCTCTTAAATACTTCCATATTACCAGTATCTGGAGCAGAACAATTAAAAATTTCAGCACCAAGCCTACATTTGCCCATTTCTTCAGCTAAATAAGCATATTCTACTGTAGTTAACCCATGGCCTTCTTTACTATCCGTAAGCCAAAAATTCCAAAGATTTTTACTTTTTGCTTTTTGTTTTAAATTATTGATGGTAGAAAGCATTTTGTTAGTGAATTTAAATCTTGATCCAGCTGTACCAACGTCCTGAAAATATTCATCTTCTTTAGGCCTGATTTCATTATCAATAAAATCTCTTACTTCATTTTTTAAATTTTCAACTTTTTTTGTTAGGCCTATGTCCATTATTATACCTGATATTAAATTGATTGTTTAAATATTAACTTTAAAAAAATATTAATCATGAAATTAATACGGTTGTAAATTAGGAGCAACAGATTATTTATTTATCATCCTAATTAATAACAAGATATATTTTAAAAATGACAAAAAAAATTAATATCCATTGGTTTAGGAATGATTTGAGGCTTGATGATAATCCATCTCTTACAAAAGCCACAGAAAATTCAGAATTAATACCAATTTATATTTTTGATGAAAATGCTACCATTGACTTCAATCAAGGTGAGGCAAGTTTAACATGGCTTTATGAGTCATTGAAACTATTAAATAAATCTTTAGAAAACTGTCTACTCATTTTTAAAGGGGACCCTTTAAAAATTTTAATAGAATTAAAAAATAACAATAATGTATCAGGTATTTACTGGAACAGAAATTATGCCCCATGGGAAATAAAAAGAGACACCATAATTAAACAAGAAATAAAAAAAACTGGTATTGAGTGTGAAACATTTAATGGAAATCTTCTTTGGGAACCCTGGGAAATTTTAAAAAAGGACGGAACTCCCTACAAAGTTTTCACACCCTTTTATAGAAAAGGATGCTTAGGAAGTTCTCCACCACGAGCACCTTTACCAAAACCTCCTAAAATAAATCTTAAACAAGATGTAGTAAAAAATAATGAATTTGATATTAATAAAACTAATGATAATAATTGGCAGAAGAGTATTTTAAGTCATGCACTTATTGGAGAGAAAAAAGCATTTGAGAGACTTGAATTTTTTATCAAAAATGGTTTAAAAAATTATAAAGATGGAAGAAATTTTCCATCTTTAGACAATGTTTCAAGACTAGCTCCCAATTTTCATTTTGGTGAAATATCACCAAATAAAGTCTGGTATACGGTTGTTAATAATAATGAAAATACAGATCACTTTTTAAGTGAACTTGGATGGAGAGAGTTTTCAAATCATCTTCTTTACCACTTTCCTAAATTTATTTATGAGAATTTGCAAAAAAAATTTGATGGTTTTCCCTGGAAAAATAATGGAATTGCTTTAAAGAAATGGCAAAAAGGTTTAACGGGATTTCCACTAGTAGATGCAGGAATGCGTGAACTCTGGCAAACTGGATCTATGCATAATCGATTAAGAATGGTAGTTGGATCTTTTTTAGTAAAAAATCTACTTATTGACTGGCGATATGGTGCAAAATGGTTTTGGAATTGTTTATTTGACGCAGATATTGCTAATAATACTGCTGGTTGGCAATGGATTGCAGGATGTGGTGCAGATGCTGCACCCTATTTTAGGGTATTTAATCCAGTGACCCAAAGCGAAAAATTTGACAAAAAAGGCATATATATAAAAAAATATATTCCAGAATTAATCCTTTTAGACCAAAAATTTATTCACTGTCCATGGGAAGCTCCTAATTCAGTTTTATTAGATGCAGGAATAAAATTAGGAGAAACATATCCCTACCCAATAGTAGATTTAAAGGTGTCCAGACTAAAAGCCTTGGAAGCTTTTAATACTCTTAAATCTTAGTTAAAGTTATTTCCAAATTAATTCTTAAAAAATATTATGAGGTAAAATTATGGAATTTATAAATGCTTTAATTACCGGTCTACCATTTTTAATTTCACATCTGTTTGTAACTCTTTGTTTATTATTTATAGGAATAACAAGCTATATTTTTTTGACACCAATCAGAGAATTAAAATTAATAAAAGATGGTAATGTAGCTGCTTCAATTTCCTTCTCTGGAGCCTTATTAGGTATAGGAATACCACTGGCAAGCTCACTTTCAGTTAGTAATTCTATCTTAGAAATTATAATTTGGGGACTTACTGCAATATTCCTTCAATTACTTTGTTTTAAAGTAACAGATAGGTTTCTTAAAGATTTAAGTGGAAGAATTGAAGATAATCAATTAGCACCATCAATTTTGCTTTTTTCGATAAAAATTTCAGTCTCTTTAATAATATCGGCAGCAATCATAGGGTAAATGTATTCTTTTATAAAAAATAATTTTTACCTGTTTATTGCTTTTTTCAC
>CACMAH010000019.1 GCA_902611605.1 uncultured Alphaproteobacteria bacterium | reverse complement strand
GATGATATAGTTCCTTATGGTCATGATAAAGCAAAAATATCTGACAAATTTTTGAAGAAAATCTCATCTTCGAAAAAAGGAAAATTAATTTTAGTAACCGCTATCAACCCAACCCCTGCTGGAGAAGGTAAAACAACAACTACTGTAGGTTTAGGCGATGGATTAAATGCTATTGGAAAAAAAACAGCAATTTGTATTCGAGAGGCGTCTTTGGGACCATGCTTTGGTATGAAGGGAGGTGCCGCTGGAGGTGGTAAAGCTCAAGTAGTACCTATGGAAGAAATGAATCTTCATTTTACTGGAGATTTTCATGCGATTACAAGTGCCCATAATTTACTTTCTGCCATGATAGATAATCATATTTATTGGGGAAACAATGAACAAATTGATATTAGAAGAGTTGTTTGGAAAAGAGTATTAGATATGAACGATAGAGCTTTAAGAGACATAGTAACATCTCTTGGTGGTGCTGCTAATGGATTTCCTAGACAAGCTGGCTTTGACATAACAGTGGCCTCAGAGGTAATGGCTATACTTTGTCTTGCTAATGATTTAAAAGACTTACAAAAAAGATTGGGCAATATAATTATTGCTTATAGAAGAGATAAATCTCCAGTTTTTTGTAAAGACATAAAAGCAGACGGAGCTATGACAGTTCTACTTCAACAAGCCATGCAGCCAAATATAGTTCAAACACTAGAAAATAACCCAGCCTTGGTTCATGGTGGCCCTTTCGCGAATATTGCTCACGGATGCAATTCAGTTATAGCAACAAAAGCGGCCTTAAACCTAGCTGATTATGTGGTAACTGAAGCAGGTTTTGGAGCAGATTTAGGAGCTGAAAAATTTCTTAATATCAAATGTAGAAAAGCTGATTTAAAACCATCTGCTGTTGTTTTAGTCGCAACGGTAAGAGCTTTAAAGATGAATGGTGGAGTAACTAAGGAAAACCTGGGAGAAGAAAATTCTTCAGCAGTTGAAAAAGGTTGTGATAACCTAGGAAGACATATTGAAAATTTAAAAAACTTTGGATTACCTGTAATCATAGCTATAAATCATTTTATATCTGATACTGATAATGAAGTATCTAAGATAAAGGAATATGTTGCTAAAAAAGATTGTGAAGCAATTTTATGCAAACATTGGGAAAAAGGTTCTGAAGGCACTATTGAACTTGCAAACAAAGTAGTAGAAATTGCAGATAGTGATAAAAGTCAGTTTTCCACATTGTATCCAGATAAAATGAATTTATTTGAAAAAATCGAAACAGTATGTAAAAAAATTTACAGAGCGGATGAAGTAGTTGCTGATAAAGCTATTAGAGACCAACTAAAGGCATGGGAAGATAGTGGATATGGAGATTTACCAGTTTGTATGGCCAAAACTCAATACAGTTTTACAACAGATCCTAATAAAAGGGGAGCACCTGTAGGACATTCAATACCTATTAGGGAAGTAAGATTATCAGCTGGGGCGGGATTTATAGTTGTTGTTTGTGGAGATATAATGACTATGCCTGGTTTACCAAAAATACCAAGTGCTGAAAATATTTATTTAAATGAAAATTCCCAAATAGAAGGTTTGTTTTAGTTTTCAGGAGTTAACATTATGAACATTATAGATGGTAAAGCTTTTTCTGAGAGAATTCGTGAAAAAGTAAAATCACACGTAGATAATCTAAAAAAAAATTATGATATTGTACCAGGTCTTGCAGTAGTACTTGTGGGAGAAGATCCTGCTAGTAAGGTTTATGTAAAAAATAAAGGAATTCAAACTAAAAAGGCAGGTATGAATTCTTATGAATACAAGCTGGAAGAAACAGTTGATGAAAAAACTCTGTTGGAATTAGTAAAAAAATTAAATGATGATCCAAATGTTCATGGAATACTTTGTCAACTACCGCTTCCTAAGCATTTGAATGAGGATATGATTATAAACACTATTAAACCATCTAAAGATGTTGATGGATTTCATATTTCAAATGTTGGACTTTTAAATACAGGGCAAAAATCTTTAGTACCATGTACTCCATTAGGTTGTTTGATGTTATTAAGAGAGTTTGTTGGAAATTTAGAAGGAAAAAAAGCAACAGTTATTGGTAGATCAAATATAGTAGGCAAACCAATGTTCAACCTTCTCTTGTCAGAAAATTGTACAGTCACAGTGGTTCATTCAAAAACAAAAAATATTGAAGAAATCTGTAAAACTAGTGATATAATTGTTGCTGCAGTAGGAAGACCAAATTTTGTAAAATCTAGCTGGATAAAACAAGGCGCTGTGATTATTGATGTTGGAATTAACAGAGTAAATAAAGAAGAAAATGGAGAAACTAAATCAAAATTAATTGGAGATGTCGATTTTGAAAATTGTAGCAAATTTGCAAATGCTATTACTCCAGTACCAGGAGGTGTTGGACCTATGACTATTGCATGCTTATTAGCAAACACATTAGTTGCTTGTTGTCGATCAAATAATTTAAAAGAACCTGAGGAATTAATTTTATAGTTATAGATTAGTGATAACAATAAAGTTTAAATACTATTTTTATCTCTTTGATATAACCATTCAAAATCTGGATGATTTTTAAATCTCCATTTTCTAATAGGACCAGCCATAACATTAAGATAATAAAGTTCGTAGCCATAAGGTACTCCACATGGATGATGTCCTTTAGGAACTAAAACTACATCACCATCATTAAAACATATTGCTTGATCTACAGTTCTATCTTCAGAAAAAACTCGTTGAAACCCAAATCCATTATTAGGATTAATTCTATGGTAATATGTTTCCTCTAAATATGTAATATTTGGAAAATCGTTTTCATCATGCCTATGTGGTGGATAAGAAGACCAGTTACCTTGGGGAGTAAATACTTCTGTAACTAGCAAGCTATTAGCTATTGGATTATCTTCCATTGCAATATTAAAGATGTGTCTTTTATTTGATCCTTTACCTCTTTCAATAAGTTTTATTTCGTCTGAATTTATTATTGAAGGAAGAAACCCTTCTTTTCCTGGAGCACTACATACGGCTAACACTAAATTGGTACTTGCACTAATAGTCCACTCTGTTTGTATGGGGATATAAACACCTGATGGAGGTTTTTTTTCAAAAACTGAATTTCGAGTACCCAATTTCCCAAGTTTTTTTCCAGAAACCTCAATGTCTCCATAGCCTTCAACAAAAACTAAAATAGACTCCTCAAGGTTCGTTTTCTCTTTAATATTATCACCCTTTTTTAAATGATATAATTTAAAGCCAACATAATCCCAATGAGCAGTTTCTGGGGTTATATCAAACTTTATTTTACTATCATTATTGGGTTTTATTAATAAATTACTCATGAAATCAACCGCTTTTAATTAATTATTTTTGTTCCATATTGCACAAAGTTTATAAAAATTATCTGACATTACTTTTGTAGCCTCTGAATCAGATATTTTTCCTGAAAACCATTTTTCTGCAACCTTTCCAAAAATACTCCTTCCAACTGCAAATCCCTTAACCATTTTGGATGATTGCGCAAATTTAAAAGATCTTGATAGTTGCCGCATTGGCTTATCTAAACCTAATAATAAAACACCTCTACAAAATTGATCCCACTCTAAAATTAGCTTATCTAGTTTCAACCAATTTTCTTTTTCTTTCAACGGTTCCAACTTCCACCAATCTGGCCTTATGCCAATACGATATAGGCGATCTATAACCTTTAAAATATCTTCATCATTTTTTTCATACTCTCTAGAAGTTATTATTTCTAGCAAAAACTCTAAATTGTTTTGTCTACAAGCCTTAAAAATAGAAATTAAGTTCTTCTCTTGTTGTGATCTAATATCTTTTGAATCTTTAGGGTTATAAAAACAAAGTAATTTTACGATATGGCTTTTTGGCCATTCAATTAAACCATAACAATTTTCTCCAACATCATTCCCAAATTCTACTGGAAATGATTTTGGTAATTCTGCAGGTCTTGCAATCCAAAGGTTATAATCAGATGATTTATGAAGAATTTCTTTACCGTATAAATCATCACATATAATTCCAAATTCGCCTTTTTTATTTGCAACCTTTAAACTTGCTTTGAAACATAAATTTTTAAATAAAGAAATTCTCTCAAAAGGGATATTATTTTTTTTTGCTAATTCTTCAAATTGTACCCTATGATCAAAAGCTAAAATTAAATTCTTTTTTATATTTCCACCTCTAGTTGTAGACCAATGAATATTTTCTAAATCCTGGTCTTTACGTAGTATATGATTTTTTATTCCTCTTTTGAGAAAAAATGATAATTCTTTCCAACTTGGATATGATGGGGTGCAACCATGCCTGCTAACTGCAATCGCACCACAAGCGTTTGCATAATCTAAACAAGTTTCCCAATTATTATTTCTTAACCATCCTCTAAGCAGACCTGCCATAAAGCCATCACCTGCGCCAAGAACATTAAATACATCAATTTTAAAATTCTTACCCGTTATACCTTTCTCTAAATTTGATTTTATTTTATTTTCAAAAAGACTTGCTCCATAGGGTCCTCTTTTGCAAACTAAGACTCCTTTAGTTAATGATCGAACATTTTTTAAAGCTTTTATAGTATTGTTAATACCTCCTGCAATATGGAATTCTTCTTCAGTTCCAACAATTAAATCAAAAAGCTTTAAGGTTTTCTGTAATTTTTTTGTAACATGACGGGATTCTATAAATCTATTTTCTCCATCATTATGATCTGAAAGCCCCCATAAGTTAGGTCTAAAATCAATATCTAAAACTGTTTTTTTCTTAAGCTTTTTTGCTATAGAAAGGGCTTTGATTGTTGCTCCTTCTACATTCGCATTTGAAAGGTGTGTCCCAGTTACACAAATACATTTTGCTCTTGAAATAAAATTTTCATCTATATCATTGGTTGATAACGCCATATCAGCACAATTTTCTCTGTAAAAAATTAGTGGGAAATTATTTTGGTTTTTTATACCTAAAATGACAAGAGCAGTTAACCTTTTTTTATCTATTCTAATACCTTCAGTATTCACTCCCTCCTTTTTTAATTCTTCTAAAATAAACCTCCCCATATGTTCGTTGCCAACTCTGGTTATAACAGCTGATTTTAAACCTAATCTAGCTGCACCAGCAGCAATATTTGTAGGAGAGCCACCTATATATTTTTGAAAACTTCTCATATCCTCTAAACGACCACCAATTTGAGAACCATATAGATCGACTGAACTTCTACCTATTGTTATTAGATCAAGATTTCCAACTTTTTTCATAGCCAAACCAAAATTTTTTCGATAATTTATTTTAAAAAATAATCTGAAAATTGGAAAAATTAAACCCATAATTATAAAAATATACCTACTATGAACAAAAAAGATATTGGAGATAAGATTAAAGTTTCTGAGATTTGTTTTGGTACATCTGCATTGGGGAATATGCCTGATACCTATGGGTATGAAGTCAATCCATCAATAGCAGAGGAAACCATATTAGCAATTCTAAATGGACCTTCTAACTTTATAGATACATCTAGAAATTATGGTATGGGAAGAAGTGAAAAACTCATTGGAAATGTATTTAAATCATTAGGAGGAAAACCTAATGACATTATTCTTGCTACAAAAATTGATCGAGATACGGCAACAAATATTTTAGACCGAGATGCCACTCTCAAATCATTCGAACAGAGTATTAAGGCTCTTGCAACTGAAAAGATTGATATTCTTCATCTACACGACCCAGAACATTGTAAAGATCTTAATGATATTACTTGTAAAGGCGGTGCACTGGATACATTATTTCAACTTAAAGAGGAAGGAAGTGTAACCTTAGTTGGCTTGGCAATGGGAAAAGTAGAAATGATGTATGACTTGATACAAGAATGGCCTTTTGATGTAATGATAAATCATAACAGGTTCACCTTACTAAATCGGCAAGCAGATAAGCTTTTTAATTTAGCTAAGAAGAAAGGTATAAAAATTTTTAATGCTGCACCATTTTGTGGAGGAATCTTAGCTAAAGGGACTAAAGTAACTAATAGATTAGTTTATCAAGAAGTTTCAGAAAAAAAACTTAAACCAATTTTTGATTTAGAAAAAATTTGCCTAAAATATAATATTCCTTTGGGAGCAGCTGCCTTACAGTTTTCAATGAAAGATCCTAGAATATCTTCTACTATAGTAGGTATAACTAAAAAATCACGAATTGATCAAATTGTAGAATGGTCAAATTTCGAAATATATGAGGATGCATGGAAAGAAATCTTATCTCTTCCATTTTCAATCAACGATCCTGAAGCAACCAGAAATTATAAATTAGGTTAATTTATTATTTAGACCCTTAACCAACTTTTTTGACGAGATGACCTATGAATGGTGTCCACTAATTTTTGTATTCTGTGACCACAACTAAAATTAAAAGGTTCTGGAATTTCATTATTAATTGATTTTACAAAATTACTTATTTCAATAGCTTTAAGTTCATTAAATCCCAACTGATGACCTGGCGCCACACAGAATCTATCGTAGGGCTTATTAGCTGGACCAGCTTCAATTTTTCTAAAACCTTGAACATTTTTTTTATCATTTGCTGAAAAAAAATATAACTCATTTAACCTCTCTTGAGAAAACTTAATTGAACCTTTTGTTCCATATATTTCAAAATCATGCTTCATTTTACATCCTGTAGCCAGCCAGTTCGCTTCAATACTTCCACTAGCACCACTTTTAAATCGAATAAAACATCTTGATATATCATCTATCTTTATTTTTTTTGACTTATTATCACTTGTTTTTCTTTTCTTTATTACAGTAGTACAGTCACCCATTACTTGCTTTATAGGCCCTAACAAATATTCTGCTGTAGCAAGAATATGGCTTCCTAAATCAGCCAGAACTCCACCCCCAACAGGCTCATGTCGCCATGTATATGGACTCTTCGGATCAGACATATAATCTTCAGCATGAATTCCCCTAAAGCTTGTTATTTCTCCTAGATCTCCGCTTGATATAATTTCTTTAGCTGTAGAAAACATAGGGTTTGATAAATAATTAAATCCCACTTGAGTTTTTTTATTAGTCTTTTTTGATGCTTCTACCATTTCTTGAGTTTCATTTAAGGTAGGAGCTAGTGGCTTTTCACAGTAAACATGTTTATTTGCCTTCAATGCAGAAATTGCAATATCTTTATGAAGAGAATTAGGAGCAGTTATGGAAATTAAATCTAATTGCTTATCATTGATAAGATTCATCCAATTTGCAGTAGATTTTTGAAAACCTAATTTTTTTGCAGCAGAATTAGCAACCTTTGAATTAACATCAGCAATTGAAATTAAATTTAATTTATAGGGAAGATCAAATACTCTATCAGCAATAGCAAATCCATAAACATGAGTTTTACCCATGAAACCACTACCAATAACTCCAATATTTAAATTAGGTTTTGAAAAATTCATATTTTTACACCATTAACAATTAAACTCGAATCTAAAGAACCATCATAATAATCTAGAATATTATTAATTGATTTTATAGACATTCGCTGAGCAGCCTCCTGACTTAAACCCGCTTGGTGAGGAGTAAATATCACCTGTTTATATTTGAAAAGAAAATGATTTTTTTCTACAGGTTCACTATCAAACACATCTAATCCTACACCAGAAATTATACCTTCTTGGATTCCATCTTTTAATACTTTTTCCTCAATCAACTCTCCACGTGCAGTATTTATTATAACTACACCATGTTTTAAATATTGGGAATTTTCTTTTGTAATAATTGGTTTATCTACTTTTGGTAAATTTAGAGAAATGCAATCTGCATTACATAATGCAGTGGTTAAGTTTTGAAAATGTCGTATTTCATATTCATCAAATTTATTTTGTATATATGGATCATAAACATGAATATTCATTCCAAATGCTTTAGCTAGCTTTCCTAACTTCTTACCTATACGTCCAAACCCAATTATAAGTAGATTTTTACCGTAAAGCTCTCTTGGTTCATAATTGTTCCTGTAATTCCAAAGAGAATTTCTAGTCGAAAAATCAGCCAAAATTATTTTTTTAAAGACTGAAATAATTAACATCATAGTATGTTCGCTTACTGAAGTTGAATTCACATCCCCAACTATTGTAAGCGGGATATTTCTTTTCTTTAGTTCTTGATAGTCAACATTGTCATATCCAACCCCATGTCTAGAAACTATTTTTAACCTTTTGGCTTTTTCTATATGATTTTTTTTTAAAGTCTGAGTTCGGATAATTAGTGCATCAGCATTTTTCAAGTAAGGTAAAAAATTTTCATTTGATACCTCTTTCAAATAATCAATTGAAAATTTTGGATTCTGTTTAATAATTTCTAATCCTGATGGGTGAAGTTCTCCAGCTATTAAAATATTAGGCATTACTAAAAATTCCTATCAGGAAATCATGAATCTAAAAAAGGTTTCTAGTTTTTTTGACTACATGATTTGCCATTTCTGATAATAGTTTCACATCAGAATTTACTGTTACTAAGTCGAAACCCCACTTGACTGCCTTTGCAGCATATTCTGGACTTGCACAATGGATACCAGACAAAATATTTGCTTTTTTTGCTTCATTTAATATTTCTTTAAAAGCATCAATGACTTCGACTTCGGTTCGATCCATCCCAGGGCCCAAATCACCATCTGATAGCCCTATCCCTAAATCTGAAGGTCCAATATAAACTCCTGACAGTCCTTTCGTATTAACAATTGAATTGATATTTTGAAATGCCTCTTTTGTTTCTATCATTGCTAAAGATAATATTTTACTATTAGCATCTTCCCAATAAGCATTTCCAGAAGAATACAATGCCCTAGTTGGACCAAAACTTCTTTGTCCAAGAGGTGGATATCTCATATAAGATACAAATTCTTCTGCCTGCTTTTGGTTATTTATCATAGGACAAATTACACCCATTGCTCCTGCATCCATGGTTTTCATAATAATTTGAGGATCAAGCCAAGGAACCCTAACCATGGGTACAACCGGATACCTACCAATTGCCTGAAAAATAGAAAGAGCATCCTTATAATCATTTAATCCATGTTGCAAATCAACAGTAATAGAGTCATAACCACTTTCAGCTAATACTTCAGCACAAAAAGGTGAACTAGAAGACATCCAACTATTCAAAACTGGTTTTCTACTATTCCATAAATTTAAAATTTCATTTTCCATTACACTTACCTTTTTTTACTATTAATCTACCAGTTGTAATTAATAGAAATACTTTTTCTTTCCTTAAGAGATTTGTAAGCAGCATCTGCTATTACTAAAGCTTTAAACCCGTCTTCAAAACCTACATCAGTAGTACTATTTTGTTTTATAGATTTTATAAAAGATTTTAACTGCAAAGAAAAAGCTTCTTTATATCTTTCTATAAAAAAATATAAATAAGGTGAAGAGGTTTCTGAAAACTCTTTTTTATAAATTTTAGTTTGGTCTAAATTATGGTTCCCACTCTGTAGCATCCCATTTGAACCAAGTAACTCTACTCTTTGATCATAACCATAAACAGCAGTTCTAGAATTATTAATAAAGCATTGCTTTCCATCCATACAGGTAAGAATAAACATCGCAGTATCATAATCATTAATTTTATTCATCATTTTTGGATCAATTAATCTTTGGCCTGTAGCAAAAATCTCTACTGGATCTTCATCTAAATAGAATCTAGCTAAATCAAAATCATGGATAGTCATATCTTTAAATAATCCACCTGCAGATTTATAGTAATCTTCTGAAGGCATTTCAGGATCACGTGAGGTTATAATAACCTGGTTCAATTGACCAATCTTATTTTCCTTAAGTAACTTCTTTATTGCTGCATGGGAAGGATCAAATCTACGGTTAAAACCAATCTGAATAGGAAGATTTATATTTTTAATTCTTTCATAGCATTTGCGTATTCTATCTAGGCTTAGATCAATTGGTTTTTCACAAAATACTGATTTACCATTTTTTAAAGCTTTCTCTATATAATCTGCATGAGATGAAGTTGCTGAAGCTATCAAAACAGCATCTAAATTATTATTATCAAATAATTCAAAATCATGATTGCAAATCTTTGCGCCTGTTTTTTTTGAAACTGCCTTTGCCAAGTTATTATTTAAGTCAAATACAGAATCTAACATTACATCATTTTCATGATGCAATATATCTGCGTGCATTGAACCAATTCTACCACATCCAATAAGACCAAATTTCAACATAAACAATCTCCAATCAACTAAGGATATATAAAAAAAATTTTAATTACACAATTATTTAACAAAATATTTTTATTATTCTTGTCAATTTTAATGTGTTGCAATAACTTCAAAATCATAAATTTAGTAAGGAAAAAAACTATGGGAAAAAATACTATCAGATTAACAATGGCACAAGCTTTGGTAAAATACCTATGTAATCAATATATTTTAATTAATGATAAAAAAGAGCAATTATACGCCGGAGTTTTTGGTATTTTTGGACATGGAAACGTGACTTGTTTAGCTGAAGCTTTAGAACAAGTTAAAGATACACTCCCTACCTGGAGAGGCCAAAATGAACAATCCATGGCTCTAGCTGGTATAGCTTACTCTAAATCAAAATTAAGACAACAAATTATGGTTGCCACATCTTCAATAGGTCCTGGAGCAACGAATATGCTAACAGCTTCAGCTCTAGCACATGCTAATAGATTACCTCTTTTAATCATTTCTGGCGATGTTTTTGCGAATAGACGCCCTGATCCAGTTCTTCAACAACTTGAACACTTTAATAATCCAACAATTACGGCAAACGATGCTTTTAAAGCTGTTACTAGATATTGGGATCGAATTAGTCATCCTGAACAAATAATTCAGTCATTACCTCAAGCAACAGCAATGATGTTAGACCCTTCAGATTGTGGACCAGCTTTCATTGGACTTTGCCAAGATACACAAGAAATAGCTTACGAATATCCAGTTGAATTTTTTCAACCCAAAATTCACTCTATTTCCCGGCCAAGAGCTGACAAACAATATATTCAAGAAGCTATCAATCAAATTAAATCGTCCAAAAAACCACTCATTATAGCTGGTGGTGGCGTAAGATATTCTATGGCAAATGAAATTCTAAGAAATTTTGCTACAAAATTAAATATACCCATTTCTGAAACAATTGCGGGTAAAGGAACTTTAACACATAATGACCCAGTAAACATAGGTCCAATTGGTGTTGTTGGATCAACTTCTGCAAATTATGCCGCAAAAAATGCTGACTTAGTAATGGCTATAGGAACTAGATTACAAGATTTTACAACTGGTTCATGGACAAATTTTAAACGCTCTACAAAATTTCTGAATATAAATACTTCAAGGTGGGATGCCACCAAGCATTTATCAACTCCAATTGTTGGGGACGCAAAGGCCTGTATAGAAGAAATTTTAATAGGGTTAAAGGATTTTAAATTTGAAAATTCCTGGCTTAATACTACGAAGGAAGAATTCTCAAAGTGGAATAAATTAGTTGATGATTTACAAGCCCCTACGAACTCTCCAATTCCTACATATGCACAGGTTGTAGGATTAATTAATCAATCATCAAAACCTGATACAACTATGGTGACAGCCGCAGGAGGATTACCAGGTGAAGTAAGTAAGGGTTGGAAAGTCAAAGACTTAAATACTTTTGATTGTGAATTTGGTTATTCCTGTATGGGATATGAAATTGCAGGTGGATGGGGAGTTGCTATGGCAACTAAGAATAAAAGTGTTCCTATAATTTTAGTAGGTGACGGATCTTACCTAATGATGAATTCAGATATATATTCAAGTGTTCTATCTGGTCATAAAATGATCATAATAGTATGTGATAACGGTGGCTTTGCAGTTATTAATAGATTACAAAACTTTAAAGGTGGCAAATCTTTTAATAATTTAATACAGGATTGCAAGGTAAAAAAACCATTTGCAGTAGATTTTGCAAAACATGCTGAATCAATGGGAGCATTAGTAAGACATTGTGAAAACTTGTCTGATTTAAGTAATGCAATGGAGTGGGCTTATTCCAACGAAAGAACTACTGTTTTATCAATTATTACAGATCCCTACACATGGACACCAGGAGATGCAGATTGGGATGTTGGCGTTCCCGAAACTTCTGAAAGACAGGAAGTTCTTAAGGCTAGAAGAGAACATGATAAAATTAGATCAAAACAAAGAGTGGGAATATAAATGAAAGCTAAAATTGGAATTGCACCTATTGCATGGTCTAATGACGATCTACCTGAGTTAGGTGGAGAAACTTCATTAGAAACTTGTCTTTCTGAAGCTAAGATAGCAGGATTTATGGGTGTCGAAACGGGTGGAAAATTTCCAAAAAATTCTAAAGAACTTAAACCAATTTTAGATCATCATGAAATTAATTTATGTGGAGGATGGTATTCGGGTACATTACTAGATAATGATTTAGAAGATGAAAAGTTAAAAGTAAGAACGCAAATGGATTTATTTATAGATTTAGGAGCTCCTTGCTTAGTTTATGGAGAAACTGCTGGAACTATTCAAAATATTAGAAATGCGCCCTTAAACTCAAGGAGAATTTTAAGTGATGAGGAATTTAAAAAATATGGTGAAAAAATCACAAAATTTTTTGAGTGGTGTGATTTAGAAGGAATGCCACTATCTTTTCATCACCACATGGGTACTGCTGTTGAAACTGAAAAAGATTTAGATAATCTCATGCAAAATACAAATGAAACTGTCAAACTATTGTTTGATCCTGGGCATATGGCTTTTGCTGGTGGGAATATAATTAATGTTATAAAGAAATATGGAAAAAGAATAAATCATTTTCACGCAAAAGACGTAAGGAATGAAGTTTTAAATAGTTTAAATAGAGAAAAAGACAGTTTTTTAGACGCTGTTTTAAAAGGAGCTTTTACTGTTCCAGGGGACGGATCCCTAAATTATACTGATATTATATCTAACCTTAAGGATGTTGGCTATGAAGGCTGGTTTGTTGTTGAAGCTGAACAAGATCCCAAAATCTGTCCCCCCTTGGAATATGCAATTATTGGATTTAATTCTTTGTCTCAATCTTTAAGAAGTTTAGATTACGAAATTATTAATGATAATATAAACAAATGATAAATACTTCCCATCCCTTTTACAAAAAAAAATGGGTTCGGGTTGCTATTCCAAGTATTTGTATTCTTTGGGCTGTCATAGAGTATTTAATTGGCTCGCAAAACTGGGCCTTATTTTTTGGTATAATTGGCGTCTACAGTGGCTTTGTTCTTTTAGTACGATATAGAAAAAGAGACGAAGAAAAAAAGAAAAAGTGAAATCAAGCAAGTTCTTTAGCAAGATCTCCAACTTCTGCTCCACCAGCCATTAACCTTCTAATATCATCCCCCTCTAAATCTTTTGATGAACCGCTACCTATTACTTCCCCTAGTGAAATAAAGGTATATCTATCAGCAATTAGTCGTGCGTGTATTTCGTTATGAGTAATCAAAATTATAGCAATATTACCAAGTTGTTGTACTTTTTTGATGGTTTTTAATACTTCCATTTGTTGTTTTTGACCCAAAGCAGAAGTTGGTTCATCTAAAATAAGCACTTTTGCACCAAAGTATATTGCTCTAGCAATCGCTAAGGTTTGTCTTTGTCCTCCAGACATAGTACCAACAGGTTGTTCGGGATCTTCTATTTTAATCCCAATTTTTGCCATTTCCTCTATAGCAATATTATGCATTTTTTTCATTTTTAAAATACCAAATGGACCATTTCCAAACTTTAACTCTCTACCCAAAAAGAAATTTCTGGTCACAGAAGTTAAAGAATTAAGTGCTAAATCTTGATATACAGTTCCTATCCCTACTTCAGATGCATCACGTGGAGAATTAAATTTAGTTTCTTTTCCCTCAACTAAAATCTTACCTGAAGTTGGTTGATGAACTCCTGATAAAGCTTTAATTAGTGTAGATTTTCCAGCACCATTATCACCGAGAAGTGCATGAACTTCACCAGGATACACTTTTAGAGATACTCCATTTAAGGCAGTAAAAGATCCAAATTTTTTTACTAACTCTTTTGTCTCTATTAAGGGATTGGAATTAGGAACGGTCATATATTACCCATAATTCTTTTTCTAATATTCTCATTTAATAATGCCGAAGCGATAATTACAAAACCAAGAAAAACTCTATAAAAAGAACCATCAATACCAGGAATATAAAAGAATGCCTCTTTTGCAAGACCAAAAATAAAAGCACCAACTATAATTCCCAACACGGTTCCAAAACCACCGGTCATAACAATCCCACCAATTACAGCAGCTGCTATTGCTTCTAACTCTTTTAAATTTCCTTTTGCAGCATCAGAAGTATTAACCTCAAAAACCTGGCAAGTAGCAAATAAAGTAGCACAAAAGGCTGAAAACATAAAAAGTGAAATTTTAACTTTATTAGTGGGAACACCATTGGCCTGTGCAGCACTAAGGTTTCCCCCTGTAGAATAAATCCAGTTACCAACCTGTGTTTTACTTAAAACAATATAACATACTAGGGATAAAATAACCCAAATCATAACACAAGAATAAAGACCTGGGGCAAATTGATTACCAAAGTTGTTAACATTCCAATCGATTGGAAAATATAACCAATCAAAAATAGTTTCCAAGATATTACCACCAAAAAAGTCTGCAATTGGGCGTGCAGATCCTATTGTATCAATGTAAGCCCTAGCTATATCAACTTCTGTAATTGATTTTGGTATAACTGGATCAATTTTAAAATTTTCAATTTTTTCCTGGATGGTTTTTATCATAAATTCATTATCAGAGGCTATGGCATTTTCCAATGCTTTCTCTAAAGGTTTTACGCCTTTCGCAATAAGAAGATCAGTTTTTGCTTCAGCAACACGCTGAGCAGTATATTCTAACCTTTCAGAAATTTTAGCGATTACATCTGATGGCAGATTCTTAACTATTGAAATTAGGTCCGTTTCAGGCAGATATTTAGCAGCCTCTCTTTCCATTTCACCATAACCAGGTAAATTAATAATATTCTTTATATCAGGAATTTCAGTTACAGTTGTAGCTCCTTTAGCTTGATCTGGTCTATGATTAAATGATCTCAAAGAAACCTCTGTTAATCCTCTTAAAAAAAATAATCCCCCCAGAGTTACGATAAAAGAAGGTAGACCTGAACGTACGATTATAAATCCCTGAACCCAACCAAATGTCAAAGTAAAGCATAAGGTAATAAATATTGCTAAAGTTGGAGTTACATTTGGTATATGTAATAATGTGTAAAATTCTAAATGAGTTCCACCATCAAAAGAAATATATGGTAATACAATTGAAAATCCCCAACGTAAAGTCATTGCCATACAAGCACCAGCAAATCCAATCATAGAACCTATAGATAAATCAAATTCTCCTGCAATTATGAGCAGACCAGCTCCCAATGCAATTATTCCAAGTTGAGAAATTACTCTTAAATTATTTCTTATTCCAAGAGCGTTGAAACCTTCTCCTGCGAACGGATTCCATGTAGTTTCAGATGCTGGTATTGAAAAATAACCTAGCATGCCAAACAGTAAAATCATTACACCTATAGGGCCAATTTCTGGTCTGGAAATCAAAGATATAAGGCTGCTTTTGGGATTATGCCTGTCAGACTCTTTCCTAGAATTTTCTGATGAACTCATTTTTTTTACCAAAAAAAAGTGGGTGAAAAAATCACCCACTTTTCAAAAATATTAAGAATTATCTATCAACACCTGCCAAAGAGGCAACTGAGGAAGCATTACTCTTATCAACAAAACCTGGTCCAGAAGGAATATTTGCACCTGGAAGTAGACCAGCACCAGTGTTATGTAGATGTAAAACAATTATTGGCATATAACCCTGTAGTCTCTGCTGTTGGTCAATTGTGTATTGAACCTTTCCAGCATTAATCAAATCCATAACTGGTGGACTTAGATCAAAACAAGAATGGTGAACACTCATTCCCAATTCATCAATAGCTTGCTGAACACCAACACAAACGTGTGGACCAACTGAGAGAACAGCATCTACATCAGGATTAGCTTGAAGACCAGCTGCAGCTCTTGTTGGTATTGTAGCAGGATCGTTTGAACTATCAAAGTTAGTTGTAGGAATAGCTTCAGCATATCCACCACATCTATCCGTTAATGCTGTATTATATGCTTCTTGAATGAAACAAATACCTTTAGTTGCACCTTCAGCTTTAGCTCTTTCGCCAGCTTTTTGACCAGCTAAAAACTCTGGCTGACCCACGTGCATTAGGGCTCCTAGTGAAGCTGATGACTCCAAACCAGAATTCATTGTTATTACAGGTATTCCAGCTGCTACAGCATCTTTGATGGCCTGTCCTAAAGCATCTGGATCTGGTAAAGAAACAACTAAACCATCTGGCTGTGTTGCAGCTGCAGCAGCTATTGATTTTGCCATATCAGCCATATCACCAGAAGGTGTAAAAATATATTCGAAGTCAGCTCCAACTGCACGAGCCGCATCTTCTCCACCCTTTTGAACTACCGGCCAAAATGGATCTTTACCTTCTCCATGTGTAACCATGACATAACGCTCAGCATGAATAGAGCTTGCTAATGCAAAAATTGCTGCAAAAGCGATAATGAGTTTTTTCATTTGTATCTCCCTTAATGTAAAAAACTTTAGATTTTGAAATACATATATCTCTATATGCATTGCAAGAGTAAACAAGTTGTAAAAAAAAAATTCAAGTCCTTTTTCAAAAATATTTTTTTTTTAAATTAGTGCTTAAAAAATTGT
>CACMAH010000018.1 GCA_902611605.1 uncultured Alphaproteobacteria bacterium | reverse complement strand
GCTATATCACTCTAGATAGTTTAGATAAAGAAAATAGCAGTAATTTATTGTATAATTCTTGTTTAAATATTGTAAAAAAACTATTTTAAAAAATAAAAAAGGTATTTTACTGTTCAGTTTATTGTTAAGCTTGAATATCCAGTAAAATTTTTTTTAATTATATTTGTGGGTTTTTTATGAAAGCTGAAGTTCAAGAAGTTATAAATGATATTAAAAAATCGTTAAAATTATTATCAGAAAAAAAAAATATAAGCGGATCTAGAACTAGATTAGAAGAAATAGAGTCAATCGCAAGCAAGGTCGATTTTTGGGATAATTTAGATAATGCAAGAATAGTTATGAAAGAACGACAATCTATTGAATCATTTATTTCAAATTATGAAAACATTAAAAAAAAATTATACGAAAACGTTGATCTTTATAAATTAGCAGTAGAAGAAAATGATTTGGAAATCCAAAAAGAAGTAGAAAATGAATTTTTGAAATTAAAATCGATAGTTATGGATGCTGAACTAGAAGCACTATTGGATGGTGAGGTTGATGGAAATGATACTTTTTTAGAAATTAATTCTGGTGCTGGTGGAACAGAAAGTTGTGATTGGGCTATGATGATAGCCAGGATGTATTTGAGATGGTCAGAAAGGAAAGGTTTTAAAATAGAATTATTATCACAAAATTCTGGTGACGAGGCTGGAATTAAATCTGCTTCATATAAAATTAAAGGAATTAATGCGTACGGCTGGTTGAAAGTTGAAAGTGGTGTTCATAGGTTGGTCAGAATTTCACCATTTGATAGTTCCGCTAGAAGACATACATCTTTTTGTTCTGTTTGGGTATATCCTGTTATTGATGAAAATTTTGATATAGAAATTAATCCTTCTGATATTAGAGTAGATACATTTCGCTCGTCTGGTGCAGGAGGGCAACATGTCAACACAACAGATTCTGCTGTTCGTATCACCCATATTCCCACAGGCATAGTAGTTACAAGCTCAGAAAAATCACAGCACCAAAATAGGGCTAACTGCATGATGGCACTTAAATCAAGGCTATTTGATTTAGAGTTGAAAAAAATTAATAAAGATATTCAAGATGCACATGAATCTAAAGGAGATGCAGGATGGGGAAATCAAATAAGATCATATGTACTTCAACCATACCAAATGGTTAAAGACCTAAGAACAAACATTGAAACTTCCGATACTCAGGGTGTTCTTGACGGAAAAATTGATGAATTTATTTTGGGTGCATTAGCAAAAAAAGTAAAAGTTTAATAATTTAAAAATTAATTAACTAATTTATTATCTTTTATTTCAGGTTTTAAAAGTGGATTATCTGATTTTTCAATTGAGCCTTCAAAATGAGCTCCTGTTTCTATTGCTAAGGTTTGATGAATAATATCACCTTCAACTTTTGCAGATGAAGTTAGAGTTACTTTTTTTGCTCTTATTGTTCCTGAAACATGGCCATTTACAATTAATTCATCAGTATTCAGTTCACCTTTGATTTTTGCTTCTTTACCAATAGTAAGGAGATTAGCTTTAATATTTCCTTCAACTTCTCCTTCGATTTGAATATCGCCATTTGTTGTTAAATTACCTTTTATATACAAATCAGTTGATAAAAGAGATGGAGGTGAATTCTCATTCCTTTTAATTATATTTTGCTCAACATTTTCAGAAACTTCTTCCATTTTTTGTTCAATAATTTCGTTTAAAGAGTGTTCTGATGCTTTTTTTGAATTTGTTGATTTGGATTTAGAAAACATTGCTTCCTCATTTTTAAATACATTCACATAGTATATTAGAACGTCATAATTGTAAATTTGATTAATTAAAAATAAACTTTAATTAATTAGATTTTTGCAAGAATTAAGAACTTTTTCGACATGGCCATTAACTTTTACTTTCCTCCATATTTCTACTATTTTGTTGTTTTGATCGATTAAGAAAGTTGATCTTTCTACCCCCATATATTCTTTGCCATACATTGATTTTTTAACCCATGAACCTAAGTCTTTAATTAATTTGATATCTGGATCTGAAATAAGTTCTATTTCAAGATTATATTTTTTTATGAATTTTATGTGACTTTCCACAGAATCTTTGCTAAGCCCAAATAAATTGATTTTTAACTTATCAAACTCATTTATATTTTCAGAAAAAAGTATATTCTCTTTTGTACATCCAGAAGTATCATTTTTGGGGTAAATAAAAATTAATTTTAATTTTCCCCTTAAATCAATAGCTTTTAAAAGTTTATTATTACTTGTTTGAAGTTCGAAATTTGGTAACGGTTTACCTATTAATAAATCGTTATTCATTATTTCCTCTGCAATTTTATAATTGATTAAATTTAATAACATGTTACCAAATGCTTAACAACTGTTTAAGTTATTTCAATTTATAATGCTCAAATTTTAATATGGATATATCCAATTTTGATTTTAACCTTCCTAAAAGTTTGATTGCCTCAAGACCTTTAAAACCTAGGTCTAGTGCTAAACTTCTTTTTTATGAAAAATCATCGATCAAAGATTTATTTTTTTTTAATTTACCCGATATTTTAAGTAAAAATGATTTATTAGTTTTTAATAATACTAAAGTGTTACCTGCTCTTCTTTATGGACATGTGATTCAATCTAAAAATGATAATTTAATTAATAAAAAATTCGAATTTCTTTTGGTTAATCAATTCAATAAAAAAGATTGGTTTTGCTTATGTAAACCTTTAAAAAAAGTTGAATCTGGTAATAAAATTTTTTTTTCAAACAGATTATCTGCTCAAATTTTAAAAAAGGATGAAAAAGGTATAATTCTAAGGTTTGAATTTAATGGAAATTTTTATGAAAATTTAAACAAAACAGGTTTTATGCCAATTCCTCCATATATACGTAAAATAAGAAATATTGATTTATCAGATAAAAAAGATTATCAACCAATTTTCTCACAAAAATGGGGTTCAATTGCATCACCAACTGCTTCATTGCATTTTGATGAAGAATTAATAAATAAATTAAAAGAAAAAGATATAAAGTTTTGTTTTGTAACTCTCCACGTAGGAATAGGTACATTTAATCCGATCAGATCAAAAAACATATTAGAACATGAAATGCATTCTGAATATGGAGAAATCAATAAACAGTCTGCAAATACCATCAATAATACTTTGCAAGCTGGAGGTAGAGTAATTCCAGTTGGGACAACTTGTTTGCGTATATTAGAATCTATGATTATAAAAGAAAAAAAAGTAATTCCATTTAGTGGATACACAAATATATTCATAACTCCTGGATATAAATTTAAAGTTGCTTCTGGTTTAATTACAAATTTTCATCTCCCTAAATCTTCTCTTTTTATTTTAGTATCCTCATTTGTTGGATTAAAAAATGCGAAAAAAATATATTCTCATGCTATAAAAAAAAGATATAGATTTTTTTCATATGGTGATGGTTCTATTTTACTTAAATAAGTTTATTTAAAATTTTATCTAATTTTGAAGATTTTAAATATTAAATTATTGTTTTAATTTTTTATATGTATCTTATATATGTATCAGATACTTTAGATGAGTTAAACATATGGAAAAAAAATACGATATTGCCATAATTGGTTCAGGACCAGGTGGATATGTTGCTGCTATTAAGTCAGCACAATTGGGTCAAAAGGTAGCTATAATAGAAAAGGAAGATGTGGGAGGAGTTTGTCTTAATTGGGGATGTATTCCTACTAAAACTTTGTTGAGATCTGCTGAAATTGTTGATTTAGTAAAGAAATCATCAGATTTTGGAATTGAAATTACTGATTATAAATTAGATTTATCAAAAATTATTCAAAGATCTAAAAATATAGCTTTGAAACTTTCAAATGGAGTAAAATATTTACTTTCAAAAAACAAAGTTGATTTGATAACTGGTAGTGCTAAATTTCTTAATAAAAATAGTTTATTAATACAAAAAACAGGATTAGATAATAATATTAATATTTCGTCAAAAAATATTATTATAGCTACTGGAGCTAAGCCTAGAGAAGTAAATAATCTTAAAGTCGATGGTAATGTTGTTTGGAATTACAGAAATGCACTTAGAGCAAAAAAAATACCAGATAAACTTATTATAGTTGGATCTGGAGCAATTGGTATGGAATTCGCAAGTTTTTACAATTCTATTGGGACTGAGGTGTTTGTACTTGAAATGCAGGATCGTATACTTCCTGCAGAAGATTTGGAAGTTTCAAAGTTTGCCATGAAGCAATTTGAAAAAAAAGGCATAAAGTTTTTTCTTAAATCAAATTTTAAAATATTAGAAAAGACTGATGATCAAATATCGGTTTCTGTTTTAAATAATAATAAGCAAACCAAGATAACGGCTTCACATATTTTAGTTGCTGTTGGGGTAATGGGTGTTACAGACGGGTTGGGACTTGACTCAATTGGGGTAAATATAAAATCAAACAGTATTATAATTGATGAAAATTGTGAAACTAATGTGAAAGGTATTTATGCAATTGGTGATGTAACTACAGTACCATGTCTTGCTCATAAAGCTAGTCATCAAGGTATTATAGTTGCTGAAAAAATTTCAGGAAAAAAAGTTAATAAATTCTTGAAAGACGAGGATATACCTAGTTGTACATATTCAAATCCTCAAGTCGCTTCAATCGGTTTAACTGAAGAGAAAGCTAAGCAACAGGGTTATGACGTAAACATTGGTAATTTTCCATTTATAGCTAATGGTAAAGCGTTAGCTTTGGGTGAAGATGAAGGTTTTATAAAGACTATTTTTGACAAAAATACTGGAGAATTATTAGGCGCCCATTTGGTAGGTGCTGAGGTTACCGAACTGATATCGACATATATAGTAGGGAAAGGATTAGAAACAACTCCAGATGAATTTTTATCTAATATTTTTCCTCATCCAACTATGTCAGAAATGCTATATGAAAGTGTTTTAAGTTCTGAAAGTAAAGCAATTCATTATTAATTACATATGCTCATTATTAACAATGTTTAGAAATAATAATAAAATAAATAAGATTAAGGTTAGGCATCCAGAAAAAGTAAATAAACCTGACAATTTTCAAATTAAAAAGCCTAGCTGGTTAAAAGTAAAAGTACCGAATTCAAAAGGGTATTTTGAAACAAAAAAAATTGTTGACGTTCATAATGTTTACACAGTTTGCCAAGAGGCTTCTTGTCCAAATATTGGTTCTTGCTGGTCGAAAAAACATGCAACTTTTATGATATTAGGTGATATATGCACCAGAGCTTGCGCTTTTTGTAATGTATCCACTGGAAAACCAAGTAAGTTAGATTTATTTGAACCTGCGCGAGTAGCCATGGCCGTAAGCAAACTTAATCTTAAGCATGTTGTAATAACTTCGGTAGATAGAGATGACTTAAAAGATGGGGGAGCAAAACACTTTGCAAATACCGTAAATTTAATTCGAAAAAAGTCTCCTAATACTTCAATAGAAATACTTACCCCAGATTTTTTAAGATCAACTCCAAACTCTTTGAATGTGGTTTTAAGTTCCGAACCAAATGTTTTTAATCATAATCTTGAAACTGTGCCGAGATTATATCATGAGGTAAGACCTGGTTCTCGATACTATCAGTCCCTAAAAATTCTTGATAAGGCAAAAGATATAAACCCTTTAGTTTTTACAAAATCTGGTCTTATGGTTGGACTTGGTGAAGAATTGAAAGAAATTATACAAGTTATGGATGATTTAAGAACTGCAAGAGTCGATTTTTTAACTATTGGACAATATCTGCAACCAACAAAAAAACATTTTCCAATATCAAAATATTTAACTATTGAAGATTTTTATGAATTAAAAAAAATAGCGTATTCAAAAGGTTTTTTGATGGTTTCTTCAAGTCCCTTTACAAGATCATCTTTTCATGCTGATGAGGATTATCAAGAACTTTTAAAAAAAAGAATAAATTCAAATAAATAGTTTTTTTCTTAATGAGAACACATAAAGAAATCTATAATATCAATGCTAATAAAGAAACAATTTTTAACGTAATTGCAAACATTGAGAATTATCCAACTTTTCTACCTTGGTGTATTGGAGCAAGAATAACTGATAAAAATCATTTATCAGATATTGTTATCCAAAGAGCTGAATTGGTAATTGCTTTTAAATCATTCAGGGAAAGTTTTTTTTCAGATATTCAATTAAATAAAAAAATTTGGACAATAAATATTCAATCAAATAAGAAACCTTTTAAATCATTAATAGGTCAATGGATAATTCAAGAAAAAGATAATCACTGTGAAGTTTCTTTCGAAATAAAATTTGAATTTAAATCAATCATATTAGAAAAAATAATTGGGGTAGTTTTTTTTAATGCTGTAAAATCAATAGTTAAAGCTTTTGAAGAGCAGTGTTTGAAAAATGAAAATTTAATCCCCTAATAATGAGAGAAGAAACTTTAATGATTGTATTGTACTTTTTTCTCTTACTAAATCTCTTCCAATTGGACCAAATTCCAGTTTAGAGATTTTTAAAACTTTGTTTTTTAAAGCATAAGATATCCACACAAGCCCTTCAGGTTTATTAATTGTACCTCCACCAGGACCAGCAATGCCAGAAATTGCCAGAAAAATATCTGAGTTTGTTTTTTTTCTAAGTCCATTTATCATATCAATAACTACTTCTTTACTAACAGAGCCATACAAATTTAAATTATTTTCTGAAACGTCAAGAATTTTTTTCTTAGATATATTAGAGTAAGTAATAAAACTACATTCAAATATGTCAGATGATCCGGGTATGGATGTTATGACTGATGAGATTAGTCCTCCGGTACAACTTTCTGCAAGTGCAAGTTTATAGTTTTTTGCTCGACATTTATTGATCAGTTGTTTTGCTAATTCATTAACAATAAACATATTTATTAAAGCCATAATAAAGAAATAAAAACGATAATTGCTGAGAACAATCCAGCAAGCATATCATCCATCATGACACTTAGGGAACTTTTAGATCTGTCAATAATGTTTATTGGCCAGGGTTTTACAATATCAAAAAAACGAAACAGTAAGAATGCAAATATTAGTAGTTCAAGAAAATAATCAAGATCTAAGTTAAATTTTTTTAGGAATAATAAAGGAGTTAGAGTTAAAATCTGGCCTAAGAATTCATCAATAATTATTTCTGATGGATCATGTATCTTATTTTTTTGAATATAAGTAAATGTAAAATACCAACCTAAACCAAAAATAAAAAAAATTAAAAAAAATAAATACATTGGTTCAACAGAAAAAAAATTATAAAGACAATAAAAAGTTAGAATTCCACATAAACTTCCTAATGTTCCAGGTGCAAATTTTGCATATCCAATGAAAAAAATTGTTACAAAATATTTATCCATATTTTTTTATTTCTTATAAATTAAGATTGTGGTTAAAACAGCAATCCCTTCTTCCCTTCCGGTAAATCCTAATCTTTCTGAAGTAGTTGCTTTGATATTAATTTTTATAGGTTCTATATTACATACTTCCGACAATTTTTTTATCATAACATCTCTAAATTTACTAATTTTTGGTTTTTCACAAATAAAAGTTAAATCAATATTTGATATCAAAAAATTTTCTTTTTGCATTAATTTTAGTGCTTTTTTTAGAAAAAATTCTGAATCAACGTTTTTCCATTTACTTTCAGTTGGAGGAAACCAAATTCCAATATCACCTTTGCCTAATGCACCAAGTAATGCATCTGTCAAAGAATGTAATCCTACATCAGCATCAGAATGTCCAATCAATTTTTTGTTATGGTTGATTTCAACGCCACATAATTTTATTTGTTTTCCAACTGATAATTTATGAACGTCAAATCCGTTGCCAATCTTTATTTCTTTCATTTCAAATATCTTTCTGCAATTTCTAGATCTTCAGGTTTTGTGATTTTGATATTAAAGTCACTTCCCAAAATTTGCATAATTTTAAAATTATTTTTATTTGCTAAGTAAATATCGTCATAAGCCCATGTTTCACTATTTTTCAAATGAGCTTCTAAAATTTTTTTAAAATTAAAGCCTTGTGGGGTTTGTGCTCTATAATATGAAGATCTATTACTTAAGAATTTGAAAACATTTTTTTCAATTTTCCACACAGTATCAACAATATTTATACAAGGTAAAACTGCGTCATAAAATTCCAATTTATTTATAACATTTTTAATAATCTGTTTGGAAATGAATGGTCTGGCAGCATCGTGAATTAGTACTTTATTCGGATTATCTTCTAATTTTGAAATTGCTATCAATCCTTTTTTAACGGATACACATCTTTCATTTCCACCAAAACATGGAGGAAGAATTTTTTTAAAATTCTTTAAAGACTTAAGTTTCTTGATAGTCTCATTATATATATCTTGGTGTTTGATATTTATAACTGGTTGAATATATCTAATCTGATCTAAATCAATAAATTTTTTCAAAGTCATATTTAGAATAGTTTCATTATTTATTTTTACATATTGTTTTGGAATTTCTCCTTTAAATCTTGTACCATTTCCTGCTGCAACTATAATAACTGATGAATTCATAGGCAAAATTACCGTTTTTTAAAATAATATCTATTTTTTAGGCAAATATTATTGTGTCTAGTTTATAAGAGTATTATTGAATTATCAATATTATTAGAAAAAGATTAAATTTAATAGTTTTATTATTATAATATTTCTAGGTAAAACGTGGTTAATATTAATTCTGAAAATTTTTTTATTAATTTGTGGAATACTTTTCCTCACCCAAGTTTCGTGATTTCTAAAAATTTTAGAATAATTAATCTTAATTCTGCAGTAGAGAATTTGTTTATAACTAGTAAAAAAAAATTACAGGAAAAAAAAATATATGATTTTTTAGAAAAAGGGTCTCTTTTGTTAAAAGTAATTGATCAAACTATCTTTAAACAAGCTCCTGTTGTTATTTATGATATTAATATTTATTGGGATAAAAAAGAATTTGGTAAATTTAATGTATACTCTTCACCTATTGATAACTCTATTGATAATATATTATTAGTTATGAATCTTAATCCACAAAAAGATAGAATTGATAAAAAATTACTTCATCAAAATGCAGCTAGGTCAGTTTCTGGTCTTTCAGCAATGCTTGCACATGAAATAAGAAATCCTTTAGCTGGTATTTCTGGAGCAGCTCAATTGTTAGCACAAAATGCAGATGAAGAAGATTTAAAATTTACTAAATTAATTCAATCTGAATGTAAACGAATAGGTAATTTAGTTTCTAAATTTGAAGTTTTTGGAGATTTAGGTCCATTAGTTAAATCAAATGTTAATATTCACGATGTAATTGAAAAAACTAAAGATCTTGCTAAAGCAGGGTTTGCTTCTCATGTCCGATTTTTAGAAGATTATGATCCTTCTTTACCAGAAATTAGAGGTAATTTTGATCAATTAACACAGGTATTCTTAAATTTATTTAAAAATTCTTCAGATGCAGTATCTGAAAATGGAGGTTTTATTAAAATTAAGACTTCTTATCAAAGTGGTATAAAAATTTTATCAATAAATAATAAAATGGAAAACCTTCCAATATTAATATCAATTATTGATAATGGGAAAGGTATTCCAGAAGACATAATTGATAAAATCTTTGAACCATTCGTTGGAACAAAAGTGGGAGGATCTGGTTTAGGTCTTTCTCTAGTTTCAAAAATAATTGTAGATCATGGCGGTACGATAGAATGTACTTCCAGGGATAATAAAACTTATTTTAATTTAAATTTACCAGTTACAGATATTAATAAAAATGAAATTACAGATTACGATATTCATAAAAGACTTTTAATTAGTGAGGATTAAAAATTGGAAGGAACTATAATTATTGCAGATGATGATGTTTCTGTAAGAACAGTTTTATCTCAAGCTGTTTCTAGAGCAGGTTGTAGAGTAAAGTCAACGGGTGCCATATCAACTTTGTGGCGATGGATTGAGGAAGGAGAGGGGGATGCTGTTATTTTAGATGTAGTATTACCTGATGGTGATGCTCTTGATATCTTGCCTGCCTTAAAGAAAAAAAGGCCTGAATTACCCGTTATAGTTATATCAGCAAATAATACTATATTAACAACAATTCGTGCAAGTGAATCTGGTGCTTATGAGTATTTTCCAAAACCTTTTGATATAAAACAAATATTAAGTTCGCTAAATAAAGCACTATTAAAAAAATTTTCTAATACGTTTGAACCAGAAAAAATTAGACAAAATCAAATTGAATTTAATGTAGAACTTCCACTAATTGGTAGAAGTCAGACTATGCAAGAAGTTTATCGGGTAATGGCGAGACTCATAAATACTGATCTTACTGTTATGATAATTGGTGCTTCAGGTACTGGTAAAGAGTTAGTAGCTAGAGCTTTACATGATTTTGGAAAAAGGAAAGATAAACCCTTTATAGCTGTAAATTTAGGAACAATTCCCAGTGAGCAAGTAGAAAGTATTCTATTTGGTGCTAATGACAAGAATAGCAAAGTTGAACCTGTCGGAAAATTTCAATTAGCTAAAGGAGGAACATTATTTATTGATGAAGTTGCAGATATGCCCATGTCTACACAAACTAGACTTTTAAGAATTCTACAAGATGAAGAAAACTTAGAAAATGAAAATCAAGATGGACAAAATTCAAATGTTAGGATTATTACTTCAACCCAAGTTGATTTAAAGCCTTTAATAGAAAATGGCTCTTTTAGAGAAGATCTTTTTTTCAGGTTAAATGTTATACCTTTAAATCTTCCATTATTAAGGGAGCGAACAGAAGATATACCAGAATTATGTAATCATTTTTTAAAACTTTCTTCACTGAAAGAAGGATTAACTCAAAAGTCTATTGTACCAAAAGGAATAGAATTATTAAAGCAACAACCATGGAAAGGAAATGTAAGGGAATTAAAAAATTTTATTCAAAGATTAATTGTCCTTTGCACTGATGAGATAATATCTGAAGAGCTTGTAAAAAAACAACTAAAACAATTCACTGATGACGATAACATTGAAGATCTTTCGGTTGAAGGCCTTTCAATGTCTGTTGAAAAACATTTATTAAGATATTTTGAATTACATGGATCTTCACAGCCTCCTCCAGGTTTATACAGCAGAATTTTAAAAGAAATAGAATATCCTCTCATAGCTTTATCACTTAGTTCTTCAAAAGGTAATCAATTAAAAGCATCAAAACTTTTAGGAATTAATAGAAATACTTTAAGAAAAAAAATAAGTGAATTAGATATAAATGTATCACAAACAAAAAAAATGATGTAAAGTTACAACAATTTTAATTTAACTTGTTAATTTTTTGTTTTGCCTCAGAATTTTCTAACTTCCTTTTTTATGTATTTTTTATCGATAATTCAAAATACAAAAATTAAAAATTTGTTAACCCTAGTATTTGTTTTACTAGGTCCAGTACTCGCTATAAGCACCTTTATTTCAGCAGACCTTTTTCAAAAAACAACAAGTACTATTTTATTAAGAAATCTTCTTTTATTGGATTTAATTTATGTTTTAATTATTGCTGGATTGGTTGCTATACGCATAACGCGTTTAATTTTGTCTAGACGATCACGTACTTCAGGTTCTAGACTTCATACAAGACTCATTAAAGTATTTACATTAATAGCATTATTACCAACTATAATAGTTGCTACTTTTGCTACTATTTCAATAAATTTTGGTTTAGAAGGATGGTTTTCCTCTAATGTTCAAAAAGTTGTTGAAAACTCGATGATGGCTGCAAAAGCTTATGAAAATGAACAAAAACAATATTTAATAAATGATATCAATTATTTATCAAATATTCTTAATAATCAAAAAGAAAAAAATCGATTTTTTGATGAAGGATATATAAGGAATATTTTAAGTAAATTTCAACCTAAAAGTCTTTCAGAGTCCTTCATACTTGATTTTGCTGGTCAAATAAAACTTAGAGGAGAAAGAAGTTATTTGTTTGATTTTGAAAAAATTAATAATACGGATCTTGAAAAAGTAATTTCGGGTGAAATAGTGATTATAAAAGATTGGCCTACCAACGAATTTAGAGCTATTAAAAAGTTGGAGGAATATACTAATCGTTTATTATATGTATCAAGAATAGTAGACGGAAACATTCTAAAATTACTAGATGAAACACAAGATACTGTATTACTTTATCAACAAATTGAAAATGAACGATATGGCTTATTATTTAAATTTGGATTACTTTATATTGCGTTTTCATTAGTAATGATACTTATTTCTGTATGGATAGCACTTTGGTTTGCTGAACGACTTTCCAAACCAGTTGGAAGGCTTGCAGATGCCGCAAAAAAAATTGGTAGTGGAAATTTTGACATAAAAGTGACAGAAGAAAATACTAAAGACGAGATTGCCTTTTTAAGTAGAGTTTTTAATAGAATGACTAATAGATTAAAAAATCAAAGGAATAAATTGCTTAAAAACAATAAAATGGTAGAAGATCAACGAGAATTTTTGAAAGCAATTATTAGTGGAGTAAAAGGTGGCATAATTAGCATAGATAAAGATGAAAAAATTGAAATTATAAACTCTGCAGCAAAGCTAATTTTAAAATTAGAGAAAGATAAAAATTATGTTAATCAAAAGATTAGCAAAATAGTTAAAGAATTTAATCCAATTATAAGAAAAGTAAAAAAACTAGATAAAGATTTTTTGTCTGAGGAACTAATTATTAATAGAAACTATGGATCCTTACATATATTAATTAGAGTTTCAAAAAGATTTGTTGAAAATAAAATCTATAAAGGGTTTATATTAACTTTTGATGATATAACTGATTTTGTTTCTGCTCAAAGAAATGCAGCTTGGGGTGATGTAGCTAGAAGAATTGCTCATGAAATAAAAAATCCACTCACACCAATAAAACTTTCTGCCGAGCAATTAAAAAAGAATGTTTACCCTGAATCTAATGTTAATGTATCAGATATTGAAGAATACTGTGAAATGATTATTAGACAAACTGTAGTTCTTCAAAGAATTGTAGATGAGTTCTCTAAATTTGCTAGAATGCCTGAGCCACAAAAAAAAGTTATAAATATTAATGAATTAATTAAAAGTTCAGTGCTTCTTCAAAAAGCTGTTTATGAAGAAATACAATTCAATCTTGATTTAAAAGGTTTAAATTCAAAAATATTTGGTGATACTACTATGCTTTCTCAAGCACTTACTAATTTATTAAAAAATGCAGCAGAATCTATTACTTCACTAAACAATAATGTTGTTAATAATGATGGTAAAATTGGCTATATTGATATAATCACAGATGTAAATAATTATTATTTGAACATCAAAATTATCGATACTGGAGTTGGTTTAAATAAAAATATCACTAATTTTTTTGAACCTTATGTAACTACAAAACAGAATGGAACTGGTTTGGGTTTAGCAATAGTAAGAAAAATAATAGAACAACATGAAGGTTCACTAATTTTATATAATTCCAGCAATGTTTTGCATAGAAAGTATAATAAGGGTGCTGTAGCTGAAATTAAGTTACCTTTGGTTATAAATAAAAATAAATTTATTGAAGAAAATTTTTCAGAAACAGATTTTCAAAATAATTTTAAAATTAATGTTTTTTAGTTTTTATTGAGAGGATACACCTTTATGGGTTATATTTTAGTAGTTGATGATGAAAAAGATATAAGACAATTGATAGGACAAATTCTATCGGATGAAGGTTATCAGGTTTGTTTAGCTAGCAACTCTGAAACCGCTATGAAAGAAATTAATTCAAAATCCCCAGACTTGATCATTCTTGATATTTGGCTGAAAGACAGCAATATGGACGGAATAGAGATATTAAAAACAGTCAGAAGTAATGATAAAAATATTCCTATAGTAATAATTTCTGGTCATGGAAATATAGAAATAGCTGTTGCTGCAGTAAAGCAAGGTGCATATGATTTTTTAGAGAAACCCTTTAATACAGATCAATTAATTGTTGTAATAAAAAGGGCATTGGAAGCTTCAAGATTAAGGAGAGAGATTGCAGATCTTAGAAGAAGTGAGGTGGTAGAATCTAATATGGTAGGAAACTCTACTTCATTTAATAATTTAAAAACTCAATTAGATAAAGTAACCAAATCTAATGGTAGAGTTATGTTAACGGGTCCGGCAGGTTGTGGAAAAGAAATTGCAGCTCGTTATATTCACGCAAATTCGGCAAGAGCCAGTGAACCTTTTGTCTCAGTTTCAAGCGCTAGTATTGAATCAGAAAAGATGGAAGAGGTATTATTTGGTTCTGAGTATAATGGTTTAATTAAACCAGGCCTTTTGGAAAAAGCAAATGGTGGATTTTTATTTTTTGATGAAGTTTCAGATATGCCAACAGGCACACAGTCAAAAATATTAAGAGTTTTGGTAGAACAGGCTTTTACAAGGGTAAATGGTAACAATTTAGTAAGAGTAGATTTAAGAGTTATATCTTCTACTAATAAAAATCTAATTTCAAAAATCGCTTCTGGTGATTTTAGAGAGGAACTTTATCATCGTCTCAATGTAGTTCCAATAAAAGTACCTTCATTAGAAAATAGGAGAGAAGATATTCCTATTCTAGCAAATCATTTTGTTAAGATACTCAATAATAATGAAGGCTTACCGTTAAGAACTTTTTCAGATGGGGCAATAACTAAATTACAGACTATGTCTTGGCCTGGTAATATAAGGCAACTAAGAAATGCAGTAGAACAAATTTTAATTTTAGGTCCAAATGATAAAATAATTGAAACTTCAGAATTGCCAGAATCAAAACATTCGGAAAAAACAAATAATGGAGATAGTTTTTTTCAAGAGAACTTAATAAGTTTATCTCTAAGAGAAGCAAGAGAGGTTTTTGAAAGAGAATATCTTATGGCACAGATAAATAGGTTTGGAGGAAATATATCAAAAACTGCAATATTTGTTGGAATGGAAAGGTCTGCTCTACACAGAAAAATGAAAACTCTTTCGATTGTTTCGGAAAATAAACTTTCTAAAAAAGATTAAAAATAAGAAAAAATTTCAGGAGAATAATTAAGAATGAAAGTAATCATATGTGGTGCTGGTCAAGTTGGAGCACAAATAGCGAGTCATTTATCTCTTGAAAGGAATGATATTACGGTCATAGACAATAATGCTGAGAGGATTACTCAATTGACCAATACATTGGATATTTCAGCTGTCAAAGGATGCGCGTCACATCCTGACGTCCTAGAATCTGCAGGTGCAAGGGATTGTGATATGATAATAGCTACTACACAATCAGATGAAACTAATATGATTATTTGCCAAGTTTCACATTCCGTTTTTTCAATTCCTAGAAAAATAGCTAGAATTAGATCGCAATCTTATCTTGAAGTTAATTATAGCGATTTATACAGAGCTGAGCATTTACCTATTGATGTAATCATATCTCCTGAAAAAGAAGTAGCAGAAGCCGTAATTAGTCGCTTAGAAATTCCCTGTGCATTTGAGATTGAAACTTTTTTAGGAGGAAATGCTCAACTTATTGGTATAAGTATTGATAATTTATGTCCTGTTATCAATACTCCATTGAGGCAACTTTCTCAATTATTTGTTAATTTAAATGCTATAGTTTTAGGAATTAGAAGAAATTCTAAACTTTTTGTGCCTGACCCAGATGACCAACTTTTTGAAGACGACCAAATTTATATTTTTACAACTATCAAAGATAGAATAAGAACATTAGAAATATTTGGAAAAGATGTTGAAAAGGGTGATAGGTTTATAATAGTTGGTGGAGGTAATATTGGATTAAATGTAGCAAAAAAATTAGAACAAAATAAACAAAATAAAGTACACTGTAAACTGATAGAATTAGATAGAAAGAAAGCTGAATACGCAGCAGATTCATTAGAGCGTACTGTAATATTACATGGAGACGGATTAAACCTAAATTTATTAGAAGAAGCAAATGTTAGTCAGGCTAATGCTCTTTTAGCTTTGACAGATGATGATAAGACAAATTTGCTTACTTGTACAAGAGCAAAAAATTCTGGATGCAATTTCGTTCTTTCATTAGTAAACGATTCTTCATTAAATTCTTTACTCAAACCAATGGGTATTGATGCTTATATAAATCCAAGATCCACAACAGTATCTTCTATATTAAGGCATGTGAGACACGGGAGAATTAGAGCGGTTTATACAATTGGAAATGCTGAGGCTGAACTTATAGAGGCTCAGGTTTTAGGAACTTCTTCTCTAGCTGGTAAAATTTTAAAAGATATTGATTGGCCTGAAGGTGTATTAGTAGGAGCAATAATGAAAGGAAATGAAATTAATATTGCAAAAAGTAATACAATTTTAGAAGAAGGTGATATAATAACTGTATTTTATAATTCAAAAGTTGTAAATCAGGTTGAAAAAATGCTAGAAGTAGGAATAAATTTCTTTTAGTAAAAAGTAAATTTTTAAATATTTGGTATTATAAAATATCTATTAAACAAGAATTCTATTATTGACGAAGGAAAAAAAAATGGCAGATAAAAAAGAAAGCCTTCAAGATTCTTTTTTAAATGGAGTAAGAAAAGATAAAAACCCAGTTACTGTTTTTTTGGTAAATGGAGTTAAATTGCAAGGTATCATAACTTGGTTTGATAATTTTTCTATACTATTAAGAAGAGACGGAGCTTCTCAATTAGTTTATAAGCATGCAATTTCTACAATTATGCCAACTAATCCACTTAGCTTCTTTGAAGATGAAGAAAAAATTTAATTAAAATTTTAGTCTATGCTTACTTGTATAGTTAGACCAATAATAAATAAAAAGTTCATTAATTTTGATGTAACAGAATTTACAAAATTATCTGAAGCACTCCCAGGTGTAGTTGTAGAATTGGAATTAGATGTAAATTTAAAAAAAGTTGATCCCAGTAAACTTTTAGGTTCAGGAAAAATTAGTGATATCAAAACTATTATAAATCAAAAAAAAATTAAACTTCTATTAGTTGATTTTGAATTAACACCTATTCAGCAGAGAAATTTAGAAAAAGAATTAAATATAAAAATTTTAGATAGAACTGGATTAATTTTAGAAATTTTTTCTGCTAGAGCATTAAGTAGGGAAGGAGTGTTGCAAGTTGAGTTAGCGCATTTAAATTATAATAAATCTAGATTAGTAAGAAGCTGGACACATCTTGAACGTCAAAGAGGAGGAATGGGGTTTTTAGGTGGTCCGGGGGAAACTCAGATTGAAGCAGATAAACGTGCTATCAACTTAAGAATTTCTCAAATTAAAAATCAGTTATCTAAAGTTGTTAAAACTAGAAAAATTCATAGATTCTCAAGAGATAAAATTCCGTTTTATACTATTGCTTTAGTTGGTTATACAAACTCAGGAAAATCTTCTATATATAATATTTTAACTAATTCAACTGAATTATCAAAGGATATGCTATTTGCAACCTTGGATCCAAAAATGAAAATTATTGATTTACCATTTACTAATAATATCATTTTATCAGATACAGTTGGTTTTATATCAAATCTTCCAACACATTTAGTTGAATCATTTAAAGCCACACTTGAAGAGGTATTTTATGCAGATTATGTTTTACATGTTAGAGATATATCAAGTACTGATTTTCAAAATCAATCAATAATTGTTTATGAGATCTTAGAAGAATTGGGTATTACTAAATTTAATAAACCAATATTAGAGGTATGGAATAAAAAAGATCTATTTGATTTATCTTTTTCTGAGATGTCGCAATATGAAAATAAAAAAAATGTAGTTCTAGTTTCAGCAAAAACTGGTGAAGGTATTGAAGAACTTAAGAAAAAAATTTCAGAATTAGTAAATAGCTCTAAATTCAATGAAAATATATTTCTTCCCTTCACAAAAAATAAAATAAGATCATGGCTTTTTAATAAAAAATTAGTTTTAAAAGAAAAAATTGTAGATGATGGATTTTTAATTTCTGTTTTTTGGAATGAACAAGATAAAAATAAATATTTAAAACTAATATGATATGGCAGCGGGTTTTAAAATTTTGAATTCTAATTAGATCTTTGTCTTATTAAAATAAATTTTTCTTATTTGTTTTAATTTGTAATAACTTTGAATAAATAATAAAGGAGAATTTTTATGGATAAATGGGAGTATAAGGTGTCGCGTGTAATTTTTTCTAATCAAATTTCATTTAATGAAACTCAAAATGAAATTAACGATAAAATAAATAAAAAGCAAATAATAGAATTTAATAGTATTGGTGAAAATGGATGGGAATTAGTTCAAATTTTACCAAGATCTAAAGAAGACAAATTTCATGTAGATTTAGCTATGTGGAAAAGAAAAAAGTTGATCTAGAGAATATTTATCAATAATTTAAAAAATTTTAATAAGGAGAATGAATTGGAAATTTTCAAGCAAGGTAGTAGAGGTAAAAAAAAAGTAATATCAGATTACTTTCATGGTGATGTATTTCAAGATCCTATTATAGTTGCTCCAGAACCATCAAGAGTTAGGGCAATTAAAGTATCATTTGAACCAAAAGCACGAACAGCTTGGCATACTCATCCATTAGGACAAACTCTTTTTGTTTTGTCTGGAATTGGTCTTGTAGGACTTAGAAATAAAGCTCCACAAATTATAAATGTAGGTGATACTGTTTGGATAGCTCCAAATGAAGAACATTGGCATGGCGCAACAAAAGAATATTCGATGGAACATATAGCAATTCATGAAACAATGAATGGAAAAGTAGCTAATTGGTTAGAGCAAGTTTTAGACATTGATTATAATATTTAAATTTTTGAAAATTATATTGTAGGAGGAGTAATCAATGAATGTTGAAGAAATACTAATAAGACAGCTTAAGCTTCAGAATGATTTACAAGAGGAGAATAATAAACTTCTTAGAGAAATACTGAGAGCATTGATAAAAAAATAGTTATTTTTAATAAAATTAGACGACTAAAGATTACTAACTAAAAACTTTATTTTAAGAAAAATATGAATTTGTTTCTAGGAAATTTGATTTATAAATAATATATATCAGTAAGTTAAAAATATTAAT
>CACMAH010000017.1 GCA_902611605.1 uncultured Alphaproteobacteria bacterium | reverse complement strand
TAAAGCTGAAGAAATAAAATTCAAAAATAAAAAAATAAAATTTTTTAATTTTAGTACTATTGAAAATATACCATTACGAAAAAATAAAATTGACTTGGTTATAGACTGCACTGGATCATTTAAACAATTTGATCAGATCTCTAAATATTTAAAACAAGGCGTAAAAAAAGTCTTAATTTCAGCTCCAGTTCATGATGATAGGGCCTTAAATTTAGTATATGGTATCAATTCCCACTTATTTAAAAATAGTGATTTAGATATAATAACAGGAGCAAGTTGTACGACAAATTGTCTTGCTCCTATTGTAAAAGTCATAGAAGAAAAATTAGGTATTTTAAGGGGTTCTATTACAACAATACATAATTCAACAAATTCACAGATAATTTTAGATAAACCAGGAACTGACATTAGAAGATCAAGATCTGCTTTCAATTCGCTGATCCCAACAAGTACAGGATCTGCTAAGGCAATTTCTTTAATTTATCCAAACTTAAAAGGTAAATTAGATGGCTATGCAGTAAGAGTACCTGTTTTAAATAGTTCTTTAACTGACTGTGTATTCGATTTAAAAAAAACCACCAATCGAGAAGAAGTAAATAATTATTTCAAGATAGCTTCAAAAACATATTTAAAAGGCATTTTAAATTTTGAAGAAAAACCATTAGTTTCTAATGACTTTGTCAATAATCCTAATTCAGCAATTATTGATGGAACTTCTACAATGGTAATTAATAAAAAAATGCTCAAAGTATACGCTTGGTACGATAATGAGTGGGCTTACAGTTTAAGGCTTATTGACTTAGTGGAGATGATTATTGAAAAATATAAATGAGGCTACTTCTTATCAAAAAAAAAATAATTTTATCACACTAATATTAATAACAACTAGTTATTGGTTTTTTATGCTCTCCGATGGAGCTTTAAGAATGCTAATTCTCCTTTATTTTTATAAATTAGGATTTTCACCCATTACATTAGCATATATTTTTTTACTCTATGAATTTCTTGGTATGATCACTAATTTAAGTGCAGGTTGGATAGCTAAAAATTTTGGTTTGAAATCAATATTATATTCTGGAATGACCTTGCAAATTTTGGTGCTTTTTTTTCTTTCATATACTGCAGTTGATTGGAACTCATATAGAGGAATCTTAACTGTAATAATTTGCCAAGGACTATCTGGAATAGCTAAAGACCTCACTAAAGTTAGTAGCAAGTCAGCAATTAGAATATTGGCTCCTGTAAATAAAAGCTCTACCTTATTTCATTGGACTTCGTGGCTCACTGGATCCAAAAATTCAATAAAAGGATTAGGATTCTTTTTGGGTTGTTTATTACTTGTATTTTTCGATTTTAAAAATTCAGTCCTTATTCTATCTTCTATACTCGCCTTACTTTTCCTCTGCGTTATAATTAAGATGCCACAAATAAAAGAGGAAAGAAAAGGAACCACAAAACTTAAATCAATATTTTCATTATCTACGGATACTAGAATAAATTATTTATCTATAGCTCGTCTATTTTTATTTGGTGCTAGAGACGTTTGGTTTGTGGTAGGAATACCTTTATACTTTACAAGTGCATTAACTTTTGGAGAAAGATTTTCAGAAGATACCGCTTTTTTGTTAATAGGTATTTTTATGGCTTGTTGGATAATTCTATACGGAATTTCACAAGTCTTAGCCCCTCGCATGATATCAAAACAAATAGAACTGAAACCTGCAAAAACAATTAGAAAACTTATTTCAATACTTATTATTTTTCCAGCTATTATTGTATTACTATCTTATTATAATGGATCACAACCAACTTTTTTTCTCACAATTTCCATTGTTGCACTTTTACTATTTTTTGGTTTTTTCTTTGCTTTAAATTCAAGCTTACATTCATACTTAATATTGTTATTTAGTTCAAAGGATACAGTAACCTTAAATGTTGGATTTTATTATATGTCCAATGCCGCTGGGAGATTGTTAGGGACACTTCTATCTGGAATTAGTTTTCAAATTGGAGGTTTAACTACATGTCTTGCTATCTGCTCTTTGATGTTAATTTTATGCCTAATTTTTTCGCAAAAAATCATACTGAAATAATAAAGATCTTAAAAATGACAAATCTTCATATTAATTTCACATTTTGATTATATTATGTTAAAAGCAAGATAAAGTTTCTAAAAATCATATAATCATAAAGAAACTTCAACAAAAGGTACAGGCTATGAGAACACGTGATTTAGTATTTCCATTTTTTTTATTTGCTAGCTTCTTAATAGCTTCAAGCACAATGTTTGCTTTTGTTGATAAACCAAGTTATCTAATCCCCTTATTTGTTTTTTTTTCATGTACGATATTTTGGTTATACATAAAATCCTCAATTTTGTTTGAAGAAAAAATTAATACAAAAAACAAAAATGAGCCATTAAAAAAAGAAGACAAAACTGATTTGTCTGATAGTATAGAATATATTTTGGAAGCTATTCCATCTGCAATAATTATTATTGATAAAACTGGTAAAATTACATTCACAAATACAGGATCAGAAATTCTGATGCCAGGAATACTTAAAGTCGGCAATCATATATCTACAATTTTTAGATCCCCAGTTTTTTTAGAAGCCGTTGATAGGGCAATTGCTGATAGGAAAAATATAAAAATAACATTTGATTCTCCAATACCATTATTTCAACATATTAGAGTACACTTTGTACAAATGCCTAAAGATAGTTTTTCAGCTAGTGAAGGTCATATTCTTTTGAAATTTTCAGACCAATCAAAGAATATAATGATTGAACAAATGAGAAGTGATTTTATTTCAAATGCAAGCCATGAGTTAAGAACACCACTAGCTTCGATTATTGGTTTTATAGAAACAATACAAGGTCATGCGAAAAATGATAAAGCCAATAGAGAGCTTTTTTTATCCATGATGCATGATCAAGCTGTAAGGATGCAAAGATTAGTAGACGATTTACTTTCTCTATCTAAATTAGAACTACAGGAAAATTCTCCTCCTTCATCTAATTGTGACGTATTCGAAGTAATAGATAAAATTGTTAAAAGTTTTCTACCTTTGGCTAAAAAATATAAAGTTAAATTAACTAATAATTTGCCTTTGAACTTATCAAATATTGTTGGGGATGAAGTTCAAATGCAACAATTATTTTCAAACCTTATCGAAAATGCTTTGAAATATTCTGGTGAAAGTTCAAATGTAAAAATTGAGCTAATCAAAAAACAAAAAAATAGAAAATCAGAGAGTAATATGATGGGTATCCAAATAATAGATAATGGTAAAGGAATTCCAACTGAGCATATTTATAGGCTCACAGAAAGATTTTATAGAGTAAATGCTGATTTGAGCAGAGAACGACAAGGAACTGGTCTTGGGTTATCTATAGTTAAACATATTCTTAACAGACATAAAGGTGAATTAGAAATTGAATCTGTTCCCGAGAAAGGAAGTATTTTTACTACTTGGTTACCAGTAAGTAAAACAGATTTTAAACTAACTAAGAGAGATAAAGCTGCTTAATTTTTAAATATTATTCATAATTACAGTAAGTTATAAAATAAATTTTTGTCATAAAATTTTAACATTTTTTTTAATGCCAAATGTCATATTACGTTTGGCTTCAGCCAACAAATTGCCGATTTGTATAGTGGCATTAACAAAATTATATTCATAAATAGGAGTAATTTTATGATTAAAACAATTAAATTAGTTTTTAGTATTTTCAGTATTTGTATATTCTCAATATTCTCTATTTCTTCATTGAATGCTAGAGAGGGTAATCAAATATCTATAGTAGGTTCTTCTACCGTATTTCCTTTTGCTACTATAGTAGCAGAAAGATTTGCAAAAAATACAAATTTCAAAGCACCAGTTATAGAATCTACCGGATCTGGTGGGGGTTTAAAACTTTTCTGCGCTGGAATTGGTCTGGAGCATCCAGACGTAACTAATGCAAGTCGCGCAATTAAATCTAGTGAAAAGGAGACTTGTGAAAAAAATGGTATTACACCAGTTGAATATTTAATTGGATATGACGGGATTACTTTCTCTAATAGTAATGCTGTTAAACAGCTCTCATTAACTAAAGAAGATATATTCAATGCAGTTTCAGCAAAAGTTTATAAAAATGGCGACATGATAGATAATCCATACAATAAATGGAGTGATATAAATTCATCACTTCCAGCTGTTGAAATTGATGTATTAGCTCCACCACCTTCATCAGGTACAAGAGATGCATTTGTTGAATTAGTTATGCATAGTGTTTGTAAGAAAAAATATGAAATGGATAAAAAAACATATAAAGCTAATTGTTCTGCCTTAAGAGAAGATGGAGCAGTAACAGAAGTAGGTGAAAATGATAATCTTATTATTGAAAAGCTTGCGGATAACTCATCTCGTTTCGGTATTTTTGGTTATTCATTCCTTGATCAAAATAGAGATCGTGTGCAGGGTTCAATAGTAGATGGAGTAGGACCATCTATGGATACTATTGCGGACGGGAGCTATAAGGTAAGTAGACCTTTGTTTTTTTATGTTAAAAAAGAGCATATTGGTGTAGTACCTGGAATTCAAGAATATGCAGATTATTTCATGAGTTTAGCTGTAGAGGGCAGTCCTTTAGAAGCTGCTGGCTTGATACCAAACTAATATATTTTATATTAATTATATAAAATACTATTGATTAATTTAGAGCCGCAGTTAAAAAAGATTGTGGCTCTATTTTTTTGTAAGTCTAAAATATTAGGAAATCTAAATGTCATTTTCTACACTTCTTTTGCTAATAATTGCATTTTCTTTGTGTAGCTTCTTTTTTTCATCTAGTTCAGCATTCAAGAAAATTAAGTCTGCTACAAGTAGACCTTCTGCTCTTCCTAAGCACTATGGACAATATTCTTTAGCTTGGACCCTATTTCCAGCATTTTTATTACTAATAGTTTTTACAATCATCGGCCCAATTTATGTTGACAATTTTTTCAAACAACAAATTGCCTTAACAGAAGCCAGTTATGATAAAGCTAAAATTGAATTAGTTTTAGCCATGATTAAGAATATTTCTAATGGATCTATATCAAGTGATGAACCCAAAATATTAAAATTAGCTGACGAATATAGTAATTATCTTTCTAAAATTTATTTATTTAGAACCTTATCAGTCTTATTACTTTCTTCAATATTAGGTATAATTATATCTTCTAACATAAATATTTTAAAAAATTCTAGAGTTAAAGTCGAAACATTTTATAGAATTTTATTTTTTGTAAGCGCTGTAATAGCAATTTTTACAACTGTAGGCATTATTGCATCTCTACTATATGAATCATTGAGATTTTTTGCCCTGTACCCATTTTTTGATTTTTTATTCGGTTTACATTGGGCTCCTAATATTGCAATTAGATCTGACCAGGTTGCAGCACAAGGTTCGTTTGGAATGTTACCAGTGCTACTAGGTACAATATTAGTTGCTCTTATAGCTATGATTGTGGCTTTACCAATAGGTCTATTTTCCGCTATATATTTGGCTGAATTTGCATCAAAAAGAGTGCGAGATATTATTAAACCAACTTTAGAGGTTTTAGCAGGTATTCCAACAGTTGTTTATGGTTATTTTGCTGCCTTAACAGCAGCTCCATTTATAAGAAAAATAGGAATGACATTAGGATTAGACGTTAGCTCTGAATCTGCTCTAGCGGCAGGAGCAGTTATGGGTATAATGATAATACCTTTTATATCATCACTATCTGATGATATAATTAATTCTGTCCCTCAATCGTTGAGGGATGGGTCCTTAGGACTTGGTGCAACAAAAGCAGAAACAACTATTAAAGTTGTATTGCCCGCAGCATTTCCAGGTCTAGTTGGTGCTTTTCTTTTAGCTGTTAGTAGGGCTATTGGAGAAACAATGATAGTAGTAATGGCAGCCGGTCTAAGTGCTAATCTTACGATTAACCCCCTAGAAACAGTTACCACTGTTACAGTTCAAATTGTTTCACTGTTAACAGGTGATACTGAATTTGATGATATTAAAACCCTTTCTGCATTTGGCTTAGGTTTAGCTCTATTTGCTTTTACATTAATTTTGAATGTGATTGCTTTAGTTGTTTCTAGAAGATTATCTGAACAATATGATTAATAGGTGCTTTTCATTATGATTGATAAAAATATAGATCAACTTAAGAGACTTAAACTTAGGAAAAATGCAGAAATGAGATTAAAAGTTTATGGTATTTTATCAATATCATTAGCTTTAATTATGCTATCAACTTTAATGATATCTATTGGTTTAAGTGGTTATTCAGCTTTACAACAAGCTTATGTGAAGTTGGAAATTAATGTAGATAGCAAAAAAGTTCTGGATGAAAAAGGTGGTTTTTCTAATCAAAAAGCCCTCTTAGTAAATTGGGATGGGATTGTAAGTAACTCTTTTATTACTAATTTCCCAGAAATTACCAAAAGATCTGAAAAAAGATCCTTAAGAGCATTAATGTCTTCAAATGCAGGTTATGAACTAAGACAGTATTTTCAAAAAAATCCTGATGACTTAGATGAAAATATTACTATTTGGCTAAGTGCTTCAGATGATTTTGATCAATATATGAAGGGTCGGTTTAATACATCAGTTGACGAAAAAGATCGAAGGTTAAGCAATCAACAATTAAAGTGGATTGATTTTTTAGCCATGGAAAAAATATCAAAGTTGAAATTTAATACCAGTTTCTTCGTTAACGCCGATTCTAGAGAACCCGAAAGCGCAGGTATTTTAGGCGCTGTAGTAGGATCTACTTTAACTCTAACTATTACGATTTTATTTGCATTACCACTTGCTGTTATGGCTTCTGTTTATCTTGAATATTTTGCTAAACCAGGACGACTCACAGATTTTATTGAAGTCAATATAAATAATTTAGCTGCAATCCCATCCATAGTTTTTGGTCTCCTGGGTTTATCTGTTTTTTTAGGTTTTTTTGGTCTCCCGAGATCCGCTCCTTTAGTCGGGGGGCTTTGTTTAGGCTTAATGACAATACCAACAATCATTATTGCATCACGGGCATCAATAAGAGCTGTACCACCCTCTATAAAAGACGCTGCTTTGGCATTGGGTGCATCTAGGATGCAAGCCGCTCTACATCATGTTTTACCTTTAGCAGCGCCTGGCATTTTAACAGGAACTATAATTGGAATGGCACAAGCTCTTGGTGAGACTGCTCCACTTTTAATGATTGGAATGGTTGCTTTTATAATCGAAACACCAGATAGTTTTACTTCAGCAGCTACGGCAATGCCAGTCCAAATATTTATGTGGTCAGACAGTGCAGAAAGAGCTTTTTATGAGAGGAGCTCCTTAGCTATTTTATTCTTGGTTGGTTTTTTAATAATCATGAACTCGTTAGCAGTATTTTTAAGGAGAAAGTTTGAAAAAAAATGGTAGATAAAAAAAATAACCTTAAATTTAAAACAAAGAATGTAAGCGTTTTTTACGGATCTAAACAAGCGATAAACAAAATAAGCTTGGATATAGAAGAAAAACAAATTACTGCATTAATTGGTCCTTCTGGATGTGGAAAATCTACATTCCTAAGGTGCCTTAACAGAATGAACGATGTTATATCAAATTGTTCAGTTAATGGTAAAATACTTCTAGATGGGAACAATATATACAGTGATGAAATTGATCCTGTCTTATTGAGAGCAAAAGTTGGAATGGTTTTTCAAAAGCCAAACCCATTTCCAAAATCTATTTTTGAAAATATTGCTTATGGACCAAGAATTCATGGTATTGGTAACAATAGAGCCGAACTTACTGATTTAGTACATCATAGTTTAGAGCAAGCTGGATTAATAGATGAAGTAAAAGACAGATTAGATGATATTGCAACAGGTTTATCTGGTGGACAACAGCAGAGAATTTGTATTGCGCGCGCTATAGCTGTCAATCCAGATGTCATATTAATGGATGAACCTTGTTCTGCATTAGATCCTATTGCAACTGCTAAAATTGAAGAATTAATGAGTAGTCTATCAAAATCCTATACCATTATTATAGTTACACATTCGATGCAACAAGCAGGTCGTGTTTCGCAAAAAACTGCCTTTTTTCATATGGGTGATCTCATTGAATATGGAGAGACTCCCAAAATATTTACACAACCTGATCAACAGAAAACTCAAGATTACATTACAGGGAGATTTGGATAAAATGTCAGATCATATTTCTTCTCAATTTAATAATGATATTATGTTTATAAATTCAAATTTGACCAAAATGGGAGGAATTTGTGAAGATAATTTGAAAAAAGCAATAAAGGCTATGACAAAAAATGATTCTAAACTCGCTGAACAAATTATAAGTAAAGACGAAGAATTAGATCAAATAGAAAACCAAATTGATGATGTAGTTATAAAAACTATTGCTCTAAGGCAACCTGTAGCGGACGATTTACGCTTACTCTTCGCAGCTATTAAAATAGCTGCTGCTTTCGAAAGGATTGGAGACCTAACAAAAAATATTGGAAAAAGAACTTTATCTATATCAGAGGAAGAGCCCTTAAAATTAAAAGCTCCCATTTCTGACCTTGGTAAAAAAGTAAATCTACAATTAACTAAAGCAGTAAACTCTCATACAACTAAAGATTCTAAGCTAGCACTAGAAGTCTGGAATAGTGATATTGAAATTGATAAAATTTACAATTCTTTAACTATAGATCTGGTTGCTGCATTAAGAAAAAAGAAACAAGTTGAAGTTGGATCACATCTGCTTTTCATAGCCAAAAATCTTGAAAGAATAGGTGATCATACTACTGAAATTGCTGAGATGGTTTATTATGTACTCACAGGACAGCAAATGGATAAAAGTGCCAGACCTAAAAAAAGCTTTTAATTATGGATTGTAAAATATGAAAAAAAAAATTCTTTTAGTTGAAGATGATAAATCTCTGCAACAACTAATTACTTATAATTTCAAAAAAGAGGGTTTTAAAATTGACACTATAAGTGACGGAGAAGAAGTAGTTTATCAAATTAGAGACAATATTCCTGATCTAATCTTACTTGATTGGATGTTACCTAATATTTCAGGAATTGAAATTATAAGACAATTAAAAATTAATAAAAATACTAATAAAATTCCTATAATTATGTTAACAGCAAAAAGTGAAGAGCCTGATAAATTAAGGGCTTTTGAGATAGGTGCTGATGATTACTTAACTAAACCTTTCTCAACTGCCGAATTATTAGCAAGGACTAGATCTTTACTTAAAAGGAATAAATTTCAGGAAGATACTGAGATTATTATTTTCCACGATATAACTTTAAATACAGAAAAAAGAAGAGTTAACAGAGGAAAGAGAACTGTAAAGTTAGGACCAATGGAATATAAATTACTTGAGTTATTCATCAGTCGTCCTGGAAGAGTTTACGATAGGTCTCAATTGTTAGATATTATTTGGGGTAAGGAAATTTATGTAGAAGAAAGAACAGTAGATGTTCATATAGGTCGCTTAAGAAAAGCCTTGAATAGAGGTAAGGATGCAGATCCTATTAGAACAGTACACGGAGTTGGTTATTCTCTAGATGAAACGTATAAGAAAAAATAATTTTGAAAATTATAACCAAATTGGATTGGTCCATGCGCGATTTCCTTTTTGATCTATTATAGTAACCCTGATCCAAGGACTTCCCTCACATCTGCCAAATGGAATTTCATTTCGATTATTATTATCACAAATTATGTATTTTGAGGCAGTACCTTCCCCACATATAACTAACCTTTCAATTGGAGAAGAAGCAACATGGACCGAGCCATTATCTATTATAATATCTTCTATTATTGGACCTTGTGAACAATAGTAATTTCCAAGTTTTAATCCTTCTAAGATTTTATCTGGTGAATTTTCATCACATTTTACCATAACCCATGCACCAAAATAATCTCGAACTTTAAAGTGAGCATCATCAGTTGCCATTATGTTTAATTTTCTTCCGTTATTTAAAAGTGAATCTAAAATAGCGAAACCATCACCTCTTTCTTGAAAGGCAGAGCCATGATTATAACATTCAACAGCATCAACATTTTTTATAGATAATGCATCCTTTAAGGTGACTCCTGACCACTGAGGGTGAGCAATTGTAACAAAGGCCCCAGAATCCATACATCTTTGAGCCGCGTCATTAGCTGTTTCCATTCCTTCTACAAAATTGAAATCCCAAACATCTGGGGGTGTGAAATCCAAGGGCAGTCCAACCGCAACCATATGCCAAAGTTCACCATTAGACATTGCTCCAGTATGAATTTCTGCACCAATTAAAGTAGTAAATTTATCATCCCGGCAATCAGAAGTATCGACGATAGGATAATCATATTTACCAATCAAATGATCTGTAAGTGATATAAAATCATATCCTGCATTTTTATATCGAAGGCAAACTTCTTTAGGATCCAACTTGCCATCAGATTTATTAGAATGGGTATGCAAATTCCCTTTGTAAAAATTTCCACCTAAGGAAAAAACACTAGGCTTCATAATATAAATCCATTTAATATATATAAAATTAAAGTTTAGTAGTATTTGATTAAAAGATTTAAATTATAATTACAATAAGATGTTATAATAACTTGTTTTATTTTATCAGAGACAAAATTTACTTTTAAATAAATGCAAAAAGAGTTTTCATTTTATAAAATATTTAGTGAGTTTTTTATCCTTGGCCTTTATTCATTCGGTGGGCCAACTGCACATATTGGTTTTTTTCAAGAGAACTTTGTTAAAAGGAAAAAATGGTTGTCTGAAAAAAAATTCATGGAATTTGTGTCATTAAGTCAATTTCTGCCAGGTCCAAGTTCTAGTCAGGTGGGTTTCCTGATTGGTCTTCAGAATGGTAGCTATTGGGGTGGATTAGCAGCTTGGCTTGGTTTTACTATTCCGTCAGCTTTTTTAATGATTTTAAGTGCTTTAATAATAGTAAGTTATACCAATACGAACGGAATGAATGAAGCTGTGAAGTTTCTCAACGGTTTTGCAAGCGTGGCAATACCAATAATTGCAGCAGCATTGATTAATATGGGTAAAAATTTTTGTTTTGAAATAAAAAGATTATTAATATTCTTTATCTCATTCTTTACACTTTTAATTTGGGAATTTCCTTTTGAACAAGTAATTATAATATCTCTTGGTTTTGTCTTAGGCGTTTTTTTTAATTTAAAAGATAAAGCAACTAAAGATGCAAGACCTCATATTGTGGAAATAATAATTTCAAAAAAAAATTTAAACCTTTTATTTTTAATATTTATTTTAGTTTCAATTATCTTTCTAATTTTACTCCCTATAATCAATGTATATAACGATATTTTATATCTCCAAATTTTTAGTGGACTATATAAAAGTGGCTCATTGGTTTTTGGTGGTGGTCATGTTGTTTTGCCTTATTTAGAAAAGGAATTTGTTTTTAATAATCTAATTAGTAAAGAATTATTTAATGGTGGTTATGGATTAGCTCAGGCTTTGCCAGGACCTTTATTTACTTTTGCGTCATATATAGGAACGGTGATTGGAGCATCTAATGGGATATACCATGCTTTGTTTTTGGGAATAGCTTCACTTATTTTTATTTTTTTTCCTGGTTTAATTATAGCTACATTAGCAATTAATTATTGGGATAGATTAATGAAATTTAATTGGGTTTATAATGGGATTCAGGGTGTTAACGCATCAGTCGTTGGATTATTATGTTTAACTTTTGTTGATATATTGTTGAGTAATTATTTAGGAAATATAAATGGTATTTTACTCATTATAATTAGCACTTTACTGATAGCATTTTTAAAATTTCCATCATGGCTAAGTGTACTAATTATGGGTCCAATTGGTTATTTCATGTATAGCTTTTAAATCCAATTTTCTACAAAGGTTTCTTGTTCTTCAGTCTCTATAGCTCCAACTACGTTTTCTCTTACCTTTTTTACAGTATCTTTTTCTTTCATGGCTTTTAAAACTAAAGCAGCAATCATTCCAGATCGTCCTTTTCCACCATTGCAATGTATAAGTACAGGATTTGAAAGTATTAGATTATTTTTAATAGTTGAAATTAATTCTTTTAATTCATCAAACTTATTATTTGATGGTACACCAAAATCATCTATAGGAAATTTGATATACTCTATTTCTTCCTTAGACCAGATAAAATCATCAAATCCTAGTTTATTTAACTCTAAATCAGGTAACAAAGAAACAATAAGTTTAATCTTTTGTTTACTGATGATTTCAAGATCTTTGGCGAATAAAGTTAAGTCAAAAAAATTGTTTGAATTTTTACCTGGGAATTGACTTACTCCTAGTAAGTTTTTGTTTTCTATTGGTATCCAAGATATTGAGAGCATAATCAAAAAGTATAATTAGATGTAATATTTTGACTAGGCTTTTTAAAAAAAATTGTGATGAAAATAAGGATTTATTTTGTGATAGAAAAAAATATTAATGGCAAGACTTTCCTGAAGCTTTAAGTCTCCAATAATTATAAGGAAGTGAAGTGATAAATCCAGCTAGAATCATTAAAGGAACAACCCAACAGAGTAACTAAGCTTCTAATTCAAGTCGAGTCAATGCTAATGTCAACTTTCGAAATGGAAAAAGTTGGAAAGTGAAAAGTTTTGTGAAATCCTTTTTTTGAAAATAATCAGTTTCAAAAGAAAGCAAATAAAGGCTTTTTTTGATAGTCGCATTTTTGTAATATTTTAATGATACTTAAATAAACATTAGTAGAAATGAATTATATAAATGAGGCAGTTTTAATGAAAAAAAACTATTCTTTGTTAAGGGTTGTAAATAACGAGCAGTTAAATGAAGACATAGAGTATTGTACTTCAGCGGAATACTTTCAATATTTATGCGATTGTTACTCGAAATTTCAAAACGAAAGACCAGATGAATATGGGTTTCTTTATGGTGATAGATTTCCAGAAGAATTGGCCTACTTTGAACTCGATAAAGGGGAGCAAAATGATATTCTCCATTAATTTTATTCCAAGAACTAAAGGAGCTCTATCAAAATATTATGTGTAAGGTTTTCAATAAATCATTTTAAAAAAACTAATCCCAAGCAAAAGTAGGTCTCAAAATAAAAGCAAAAATATTAAACATTGACCAATGATTTGAACCAGACAATTTTATTAATAAAGATTGGCAAAAATTTTATATAATATTCTGTTTTTAGCGTTCCACAAATTATTTCTACAAATCTATAATATTTAAGAGCATCGTATTTGAATTTTGCGAAAAAACGTGTTTATAGACCAATTTCAAAGTTGCCTTTTGTTAACATTCCAAACACCCTATATGAGTTTCTATAAAAGACTATATTTTCCTGTCTGCGGATGCCTTGTATTCAAGTGAAAAATAAACAAAAAAACGTCGTCAAGATGTCATGCAATTTTTACAAAATTTTCATAAAAACACAACATCGTTGAGCTATCCCATGAAAAAAAAGAAGGTATAATGCTCAAAATAAATAACCTGACAAAAAAATTTGGTTCTAATATTGCTGTCAATTCTGTCTCAATAGAGGTGGGGAAGCCAATAATGCTTGGCATAATTGGTGCTTCTGGAGCAGGAAAATCTACTCTTTTACGAATGATAAACCGATTGGAGACAGAAACATCCGGGAATATTTCCTTCGAAGGTTTATCAATATCCGATTTAAAAGGTGCAGCAATATCAAGATGGCAATCAAATTGTGCAATGATCTTTCAACAATTCAATTTAGTTCCCCGAATGGATGTCGTAAGCAATGTGCTTCATGGAACATTGAATAAAAGATCTACTTTCACCACATTTTTCAATTTATATCCGAAATCTGATATAAACACCGCCATTGAAATTTTGGGTCGTCTTGGAGTTGCAGAGCACGCCGCCAAAAGAGCCGAAGCTCTTTCTGGTGGGCAGCAACAAAGAGTTGCGATAGCAAGAGCACTGATGCAAGACCCAAAAATAATCTTAGCTGATGAACCAATTGCCTCTCTAGATCCAATGAATGCCCAAATCGTTATGGAAACTCTTCGCCGCATACATGACGAAGATGGACGAACTGTGATTGCGAACCTTCACACCTTAGATACTGCGAGAAAATACTGTGATCGTGTGATTGGCATGCGAAATGGCCATTTAGTTTTTGACGGGACACCTTCTGAACTAACAACAGAAGTAGCCCGCAAAGTGTATGGTGCTGGCTCTGATTTTTCCGAGGCAGCAACATCAACTGAAATAAGAGTAGCTTAATCTTGTTTCAGTTTAATTTCAATCAGCCCATGAAAAATACAGAGGGCAATATAGGAGATAAACTATGAAAAAATTACTATCAGCAATTATTGCTTCTACAGTGTTATCAACCGCTGCATTTTCAGGCGGTCATTCAATATCTGAGTTTCGTATTGGGATCCTTGGAGGTGAAAACGCACAAGACCGTATGACAAATAATGAATGTTTTCGTCAAAAAGCTGAAGATTTGCTGGGCGTCCCATCAAAAATATTTGCACCAGCTGATTACGATGGGGTGATTCAAGGTCTTTTAGGAGGTACTATTGATATGGCTTGGCTGGGTGCATCAGGCTATGCTAAAACCTATATTTCAGATCCAGAAGCAGTAGAACCAATCGTAGTTGCAGTAAATATGGACGGTGGCTATGGTTATTACTCAGTTGGTTTTGCAAGAAAGGATAGCGGGATAAAGTCACTTGATGATATGAAGGGAAAAGTTTTTGGTTTTGGTGATCCAAATTCTACATCGGGGTACTTAATACCATCTATTGAAATACCACAAGCCACCGGTGCAACCATGGACTCTGGTGACTATTTTGGTGAAGTTAAGTTTACCGGTGGCCATGAGCAGACAATTGTTGCAGTAAATAATGGCGATGTAGACGGAGGTGTTACCTGGGCTGATGGGCTTGGTGATTGGGAAGACGGTTACAATGCTGGTGCATTAAGGAAAGCGGTAGATGCTGGTCTGGTAGATATGAATGATATGGTCCAGATTTGGAAGTCAAAGCCAATTCCAGAGGGGCCAGTTGTTTTAAGAAAAGATCTTCCAGCAGACGTAAAGGTTAAGATTACAGCTCTAACAGCGAGTTTACATTCAATGGATCCTGAATGCGCTTACGGGGTATTTGCCGGTGAAAGATTAGGAGTTATGCCTATAGGTCATGAGGCATACGAAATCATCGTGGAAGCACGTAAGTTAAAATCTAAGTAAAAAGTAAAATTTTATCGGTAGGCCTACTTTAATGAGGCCTACCGATTCTTTAGGAATGTAATGTCTGAAATAACCTCAACTCAAAAATACGAAGCAGAATATTTCGAGCTTATAAAAAAACGCCGCACATATAGCGCTATTCTACTTGGCGTTTTTATCGTTCTTATGATATCCGGCTTTAATGTTGTAGACGATAGAAATGCAGGCAGCTTTTGGGCGGGTATTACAAGTATCTTCGACTTTCCCAGAGAAGTGATTTTAGAAGCTAGTGAAAAAATAGAAAAAATTCCTGGCCTTTTTGTAAAGTTCTTTCCATCCCTAATAGAGACGATTAACATCGCCGCTGCGGCAACTTTGGCAGCATCAATATTCGCTATATTTTTGTCAATGCTCGCCACACAGGGCATGGCTAAGTGGCCTCGGCTCATTCCTGTTTTTAGACGTATCTTAGATATAATGAGAGCCATTCCTGATTTTGTGATAGCACTTATATTAATTTTTATACTTGGTGGTGGCCCGGTCCCCGCCATGATTGCCATTACCTTTCATACGACAGGAGCGCTTGGAAAATTATTTTCAGAAGTCAACGAAAATGCATCACTTCAACCCCTTGATGGATTATCCTCAGTGGGTGCTAGTTGGATGCAAAAAATGCTACTCGGCATCCTCCCTCAAGTATCTCCAAACTATTTTAGTTATGCCCTATTACGGTTTGAAATCAACATTCGTATATCTGCTATTCTAGGTTTTGTTGGTGCCGGTGGAATTGGGTATGATTTAAAAAATGCTATCTCGTGGGGTAAAGGTCGGTATGACGAAGCTGGAGCTATTTTCATACTTTTATTTGTAACCATTGTTATTGTTGATCAGCTGTCTGGTATATTTCGAGATCGTTTGACACACGGGAAAAAATCTGAGGGCTTGCTATGAGTACAAATAATATAGAGACCCTCAAATCGAATGTTAACAAGCTTTTTTATTTTAAACGTGCTTGGGCATTTGGTATTCCAATAGCTATTTTAGCATACTTCACGTATGTTTTTATTTCCTTCGATATCTTAGGCCTGAGTGAGCGAGGGTCCCTAAAAAACGCAAAAAGCTTAGTTGGGGACATGTATAGCCATAAAGTGCATGTCACTCGTGATAACCGAAAAGGCGATATTTCTATCTCAATTGAAGGTGAAAAAAAAGGTAGATATCCATCGGGAGAAGCACCGGAATGGATAGAATTAGGTAGCACAAGTAAAATAAATCTCGGCAACGGGCATTTGATCTATTTTGGTGAAAAAGATGTTGTATATGAGGTACCTAATTACGGTAGAATTTGGGCTGAACCCGGTTTAGGTAGTGTAGAGGCGGAATACCCCAATGGGCCGTTGCCAGAATGGATAAATCAGTCAAAAAACCGAGTTACTATTACAACAGAAGCAGGTCGCCTCACAATTACCCGAAATCGTACAGAAGTATTCAGATATTTTTATGGCTGGGAATTATTCTTCTTTACACTGGACAGCCAATATCATGGGAAAAGTATATCTGAATTAACCTCACTAGCATTTAATGGCGAGCTACCAAAGATAATGAGAGACTTTTGGTATAATAAGATGTGGAGACACAGCGATGTTGCTTGGGCGATAGGTGAAACTATCCTAATGGCTTTTTTGGGAACATTTGGAGCTGCCTTGGTAGCATTCCCTCTTGCGTTCTTGGCAGCAAAAAACATTACGCCCTTAGCACCCGTCAGGTTTTTCTTCCGTCGTATTTTTGATTTTACCAGAGGCTTAGATCATTTGCTATGGACGATAATCTTAGCACGAGCTTTCGGGCCGGGACCACTAACAGGAGCCTTAGCTATGGTAGTTACTGACACAGGAACATTTGGAAAGCTATTTTCAGAGGCAATAGAAAATGTAGATAAAAAACAGATAGACGGAGTACAATCAACTGGAGCACGAAATATTCAACGCTATCGTTTCGGAGTTATTCCCCAAATTACCCCAGTTTTGCTAAGTCAAATTTTATATTACTTCGAATCAAATATTCGTGGTGCAACTGTCATCGGTGCGATGGTAGGCGGGGGTATAGGCTTGATGCTTACTCAGGCAATTATTACTCAAAGTAACTGGGAAGAAGTTACTTATTACATTATATTGATAATATTACTCGTCACAGCTACTGATTGGCTATCAGGGAAATTGCGTCAGCGATTAATCAAAGGTTCACTTAACAATTGAATATTGAATAATAATAGGCTTTGGTTTTGGGGTGCCATCAATGATATGTCTTAGGTGTGGGTGTCATGATTGTTATATCCAACACTCTTAAAGGTTGCTATTTAAAAAAAACTTTCTTTTTTTTATGTTTTTTTACAGTATCTGAATATGAAAAAATATTTTGCTGAATTTATAGGTACCTATTTTCTTTTATCCACAGTGGTTGGATCAGGAATAATGGCAGAAAGGTTATCTATGGGAAATGATGCAATTGCCCTTTTAGCAAATGCAATTGCTACAGGTGCTACTTTGATAGTTTTTATAAGCATTTTTATAAATATCTCAGGAGCTCATTTTAATCCTGTAGTTTCAATAATTATGTATTTAAGGAACAAAATTAAATTTAATCAAACAATCTTTTTCATTAGTGTTCAAATTTTGGGAGGCATTTTAGGAGTTTGGACGATACATTATATATTTGAACTAGAGATACTGCAGCTATCATCTAATATCAGGACTGGCATTCCACAGTATTCTTCAGAAATTTTAGCAACTTTTGGCCTTATTTTTGTTATTTTAATGAGTGAAAAATATAATCCAGACAAAATTCCAATTTTAGTAGGCTTATATATAACCTCAGCATATTGGTTTACCTCATCAACTAGTTTTGCTAATCCAGCAGTTACAATCGCTAGAACTTTAAGTGATACATTTTCAGGTATTAACTATGGGGATACTTTCCCTTTTATTTTTTGTCAGTTTGTAGGCGGATTATTAGCTTTATTCCTTTTTAAAATAATTAGCTCAAATAAGATTTAATTATAAAAATTATTTGAAAAACCTATCAAACAAACTGTATTCGCACTATTGTTTTTTGACAATGAAATATGTTTTATATTTACATTAATCTTTTTAAATAAAGATTTAACAACGCTGGAATATATCTCAAGCAATATTATTTTCGAGGCTAGCCTTTGGTAACAGAGTTAAAAGTTTGAAGAACCCAAAGACTAACCCCAGAAATAGAATATTGTTTATTATTCAAAAATTTATTAAAATATTATGACAATTTTATGAATCTTTTTTAAGTTAATTGAATCAAGAAAAGATAGCCATTTGGTAATCTAAAAGAATGAATTTGGTGCAATGGCTTTTATTGAAAGGTGCTCTGGTTTTGCTTCTGGTATAGATTCTTACTAATTACCAATATATAGAATGTTTTTTTTGGTACCCTCAAGTATTTGTCTGAGGGGTGGATGTTATGATTATCATATTTTTGTAGCAACATATACCTTACTAATCTATCATAAGTCAGCAGTATTTATTTTATCTACATGGGTACATATCCTTAGAGCCTACTCCAGCTATGATCTAGTCAGTAAAAACAAAACTTCAAAAGTCTTGTGTGAGATTAGAGGAGGGAGAATTTCCTAATCTCACACATAGACCAGAGAGGAAATATGAAACTAATTTCATATAAATAATCATTTATATTTAAGTATTATCAAAATTATGACAAAATATTTAAAAAAATAAAACATGAAGAAATTATAATGATTTTTTTCAATTATTATTATTTATCGTAGAAAATTTATGATAAGTGACAAAATTATGCTTATGACAATACAAGTAATAATTGGAAAATAAAAAGAAGAATTTTCTCCTTTCAAAATTATATCCCCTGGTAATTTTCCTAGTCCAAGTTTTTTCAAAAGAGGATAAAATAATCCTATAATTAAAATAACTATACCAATAATGATTAATATTTTTTGCATTTTTATTCTTTAACTTTTTTTAATAATCCTATGTCTGCCCGACAACTCACATTTAATAGAAACAAAATATGAATCACATAGGACATATTTGTAATAATGCCCCTTCACTAAAACTAACAAAGGTTTTCTAATCTATAAATGCAATCAAGGTAGAGAAATGTTTATCGGTAAGATGAAAAAAATAATACTTGTTGGTTGAATATAAATTTTGAT
>CACMAH010000016.1 GCA_902611605.1 uncultured Alphaproteobacteria bacterium | reverse complement strand
ATTAATTAAATTTTGATAAATTTTTTTGAAATTAATGTATGAATGTTTATTCTTTATTTTTCAGTATTATAGTTTTATTATATATTTTTAATTCGGTTAAACTTTATTCTTATGGTTACCTAGCATAATGAGATAAATTTTGAATTATAATCATGAATAATATTTACTGTTATAAAACACTTTTTGACTATTTGACTAATATATTTTGTAGAAATGGTAAGCCCTTACCGGCAAATTATGTTACTGGAAATAAGAAATACTCAGATAAATTTATTTTTCATTCGATTGAAGGTGATATTCACTCTAAAAAGAATCTTAAAGTATTTCAAGGAGACCAATTTTTTCCTCTAACCTTTTTTGAAGGAGAAAAAACACCTATCAATGTTGATAAGAAAATTTTCTTTTGTAAAGAGTATACTGGTGATAATGCAAGAAATCATGAATTATTGTCTGGTGATAACTTACCACCACTTGTACCCCCTAATCATTTACTTCAGGAAGAAATCATTCCAACTCTTTATAACAAAAAAAAGTTTGATATGCGTGTTTTAACATGTTTTAGTAGAGATGGTCATATCATGATTTATAAAAACATAATGTATATGATTAATCCTAACGCATATATTAAAAATAGTGTAGACTTAGCTCATCAATTTACAGCTCCTAATGCTACAAAATCAAAAATCAGCTTCTTTGAGAAGGTACGACCGGGTGAATTAAATTTTAAAAACTATATAAATCAACTTGAAATGATTATTCCTAAAATTTACAAAAAACTTATACCCATTGCAAATATAGGTTATTCTGAAAGAATTGAAAATTCATATTTAATTGGTGGTTTAGATTTTATTTCAATTGGTGAAACAGATAAATTAATGTTCCTAGAATATAACGCAACTCCAGGTTATAACATTGCGTTTGGAATAGAAAATTGGCAAGAATTTTATCAATTAACTACTGATTTTATTCTAGGAAGAGAGAAAAATCTAGATGATTGCATATATATCTCATTAGAAGATTTTAAATAAAATAAATTTAAATAATGAAAAAATATACGAGTCTTTGATATAACTTTAAGACATAAGTAAGTTAATGTAACAGAAAGGGTCTATGCGAAATATTTGCCAGGTTTTATGAAGGAATCTGTCTCTGCTATGGCTGACTTGGTGTCTTAGCGATAGCATAATTTTACGGGAGACCTTTTTTCTCTTGTAAGTCATTGATTTTATTAGGTTTTGCTGGTACGCCCTAGGGGAATCGAACCCCTCTTTCCAGAATGAAAATCTGGCGTCCTAACCGATAGACGAAGGGCGCACACAAATACTTAATAATTCGGTAATTAAATAGGTGCAAGATGTTTTTTTATGAATTGGCTAAAGCAATATCTTTGACAACAAAATTTGGTACTTTTTTTCCCAACCAATCATTAATTTCAATATTTCCTGCAAAATGATAAGTGGATTCGATATTTTCATATAAAAAAATACCAGCTTTATTATCTAGTGCTCTGAAAAATATTGACTGAATTTTTCTATAACTTTCATCATAAATATAAAATTTGAGATGCTTATTATTTAATAATTTACACCATTTTATTTTACAGTTTTTTAATACAAAAATAGGCCTGGGTGAATCTGGTCCAAATGGTCCAGCTTTATCAATATCTTCAACAAAATCTGAAGAAATTGCATTTATAGAAATAACTGAATTAATGTTCAAAGTGGAAAGCTCATCATTCATTTCTTCTTGTTTTAATAAAATACTATTTAATCTATCCATTGCTAAATCAATTTTTGCTGCCTCAACCGTTAGTCCTGCTGCTTTAGCATGACCTCCACCTTTTATAATTAGCTGTTCTTTAGCTAATTGACTAATCGCATTACCCAAGTTGTGATTAGGATTTGATCTTCCAGAACCTTTGCCAATGTTATCTTTATCGATGGATATCACAAAACAAGTTTTACTAAATTTATCAAGTAGTCGAGAAGCAATTATTCCAGTTATGCCTGATTTAAATTCTTTATCAGCAACCCAAATAAAGTTATTTTTAAATTGTTTATTTTTTATATTTTCGTAAGCCTTTTCGGTCATTTCATATTCTAAAATTTTTCTATTTTCATTCAGACTGTCTAGTGTTTGTGCTATTTTGGTAGCTTCATTTTGGTTATTCTCAATTAAAAGCTCGACGCCTAACATTGAAAAACCTAGTCTGCCACCAGCATTAATTTTTGGCCCAAGAATAAATCCGAGATGATTTGTTTTAATAGGCTTTGAGATATTACTTATTTCAATAAGAGATTTGATGCCAATATTTTTCTCCATTTCAATTACTTTCATGCCACTTTTCACAAATGCTCTATTTAATTCTACTAAAGGAACAACGTCAGATACTGTCGCAAGTGCTACTAAATCTAAGTATTGAAGTAAATCAGGCGCTTTAAATTCAGAAGTTTTTAATTGTCTATTTAATGCCACAAGTAATAAGAAAGTTACACCAGTTGCACATAAATATTTGAGAAGAGATTTTTCATCTAAACGATTAGGATTCACCAATGCATCAGCATGTGTTTCATTATTACCACCTTGATGATGATCAATAACGATAACAGAACAAGAGTTTTTTTTTGCATTTTTGATCGGTATATCAGCAGTAGAACCACAATCTACACAAATTATTAAATCATGTTTTAAAGACAATTTTGTCATAGCCTTATTATTTGGTCCATATCCTTCCTTATCTCTATCTGGAATATAAATAGTTGGTTTTAATTTAAAGTTGTTGAACCATTTAAAAAGCATAGCTGCTGCTGCTGCTCCATCAACATCATAATCTGCAAATATGGCAATTCTTCTTTTATTTTGGATTGTTTCAACTATGATTTTTATAGCCTTATCAATATCTAATAATGAGTTTGGATCTGGCATACTTGATTTAATCTTGGGATTTAAAAAAGTATCAATTTGATCAACTGTAATTTCTTTTTGAGCTAAAAATAATGCTAACGGGTAAGATATGGGGGACACTTGTTGAAAATTTGTTGCAAGCTTTTGAATATTTTTTTTTGGATTGAGCCAAATTTTTCTACTTAACGAAAATTTTGAATTCAAGAAAATCTCATTATTATCTATCATGAAAATTTTTGCTGATATAATAATCTTCTTATGGAACCTGTTTTAGACCTCATTAATATAGTTTCAGTTTCTAATATATTTCCATCCCATTTTGCTCCACGTAAAATTGAGCCGTCTGTAACTCCGGTAGCAGCAAATATTACATCTTTAGTTACCATGTCATCAAGGGAATAAATTTTATCAAAATCTTTAATTCCTGTTTTTATGGCTCTATTTTTTTCCAAATCATTTCTAAATATTAACTTGCCCTGAATATAACCACCTAGACATTTCAATGCTGCAGCGGCCAAAACCCCTTCAGGCGCTCCTCCAATTCCCATATATATATCTATCCCAGTTCTTTCTGTATTTGCACAATGTATGACCCCAGCAACATCACCATCCGTAATTAATCTGAGTCTTGCACCTGTTGCACGAATTTCTTCTATTAAAGTTTGGTGTCTTGGTCTTTCCAAAACACATACCATAAGGTCCTTTGGGTTACAGCCTTTAGCCTTTGCTAATGTTTCAATTCTCTGACTTGGAGACATTTCAATCGTGATAATATCTTTTTTATATCTAGATCCGTAGGCAAGTTTTTCCATATAAACGTCTGGGGCATTTAATAATGAATCTTTTGGTCCCATTGCAATCACTGTGAGTGCATTAGGCATGTCTTTTGCTGTTAAGTTAGTTCCCTCTAATGGATCAAGTGCAATATCTACAGAAGGTCCATTTCCACTTCCTACTAATTCACCAATATAAAGCATTGGAGCTTCATCTCTTTCGCCCTCTCCAATTACTATTCTCCCACTTATATCTAACATATTTAGCTGAGTTCTCATAGCGTCAACAGCAGCTTGATCTGCCGCCTTTTCATCACCTGCCCCAATAAATTTAGTTGCTGCAATAGCAGCAGCCTCAGAAACTCTTGCAAGACCAAGGGATAAAAGTCTGTCGTTAAATTCTATTTTTGTTTCCATTTAATAATTATTAATTAAAATTCTTCTATTTTAATGATAACGGGTTCATTTATACAAATTTCTAATTGATTTATCTCTTCAATAGCTGGTTTTAGGAGATTTTTTGTAGTGGGGTGTGTTACAATAAGGATAGGGGCTGTTTCTCCAATATGATGTAGCTGTTTCATCCTATTAATAGAAATTTCGTATTTACCTAGAATAGAACTTAGTTGAGCTAAAGTACCAGGCTTGTCAGTAAGTAAGAACCTAAGATAAAAACTGGATGGAAATTCTTTCTTTTTATTTACTGGCAACTCTAGGAGATTAGCATTCATACCAAAAACACTTGATTTTTTCTCATTTGCTATATCAATTATGTCAGCAATGACAGCTGATGCTGTCGGACCGGATCCAGCACCTGGCCCCATGAAATAGGTCCTCCCCGAAAAATCACCTTCAACCATTACCAGATTTGTTCCACCTTCTAGTTTTCCAAATATACTATCTTTTGGTACAAGGCACGGTTCTACCTCTTGAATAATTCCATCATCTGATTTTAAGGCAAGGGCCATTAATTTAATTTTATAACCCATAGAAAATGCATTTTTGATATCAATTAAGGAAATATTTTGGATACCATTTGTCATTACATTTTCAAAATTTATCCTTGTCCCAAAAGCACATGTTGTAAGTATAGAAATTTTGTGGGCACTATCTATTCCTCCTACATCCAGTTGTGGGTCTTTTTCTACATAGCCAAGTTGTTGAGCTTTTTTAAAAATTGATATGTACTCTTTCTCTTCTTTCTCCATTTGGGTTAAGATATAATTACATGTACCATTAATTACCCCATAAACTTTTGAAATAACATTTCCACTTAAAGACTCCTTAATTGCTTTTATAATTGGAATTGCTCCAGCAACAGCAGCTTCAAAATTTAGACAAACCTGTTGTTCTTCTGCCAAGAGAGCAAGATAGTGACCATGTTTAGCTATTAATGCTTTATTTGCAGTAACCACGTGTTTTTTATTGAGTAATGATTTTTCTACAATTGACTTTGAGGGGGTTTCGTCTCCACCGATTAACTCTACTACAACATCTATTTCTTTATCATCAGTGATATCAAAAGGGTCTTGAACCCATTTTAAATTTCCTATATCGAAATCTCTTTTTTTATTCTTATTTTTGGCACAAATAGCTGCTATTGATATTTCTCTCTCTGACTTAGACTTTATAATTTCTTTATTATCGATTAGGCATTTTATTAATCCCATTCCAACAGTTCCAAGTCCTATTATACCAATATTTAGTGGTCTCATATCCAAAAAATTTTACCTTTAAATTTTTAAATGAACTACAAACAGTTTATTGCTGAGTAAACTTATACATTCAAAAACTTTATAAATCATCAGAAAATTTCTTATATTTTTATTTTGTAAAATTTAATATAAAAAAATTTATCCAGAAATTAACTTTTTTACATTTTTTGCAGCTTGTCTGATCCTGTGTTCATTTTCAACAAGTCCTATTCTTACATAACCTTCTCCATATTCACCAAAACCAATACCTGGTGCAACTGCAACTTCAGCTTCTTGCATTAGCACTTTTGCAAATTCCATAGATCCAAGATTTTGAAACTTTTTTGGAAGTGGGGCCCATGCGAACATAGTAGCAGCAGGTTTAGGTATTTCCCAACCAGCGCGTGACATAGCTGATATTAAAGTATCTCTTCTTTTCTTATACTCATTTCGAATATTATCTATGTAGTTCTCTGGACTATTAAGTGCTTCGACTGCCGCAACCTGAATAGGGGTAAACGCTCCATAATCTAAGTATGATTTAATTCTTGTTAGAGCATTTATAAGATGTTTATTACCTACTGCAAAACCTACTCGCCATCCAGCCATTGAAAAAGTTTTTGACATAGATGTGAATTCAACTGAAATTTCTTTAGCACCATCTATTTGCAAAACAGATGGTGGGGGATTATCATCAAAGTAAATTTCAGAATATGCTAAATCAGATAAAATCCAAATGGAGTGTTTTCTTGCAAAGGTAACTAACTCTTTATAAAAATCTAAGTCACATAATTGTGCAGTTGGATTTGAAGGAAAAGATATAACAATAGCAATTGGTTTAGGAATTGAGTGAGCCACAGCCCTAGATAAGGAACTCATATATTCTTCTGGGTCAAAAACTCCATTATTTAGCGCTGGTATGTGACGTAATGTTCCCCCAGCAATCATAAATCCGTATGCATGTATTGGATATGTTGGATTAGGCACTAGTGCTAAGTCCCCAGGTGCAGTTATAGCAGACGCTAAATTAGCTAAGCCTTCTTTTGATCCCAATGTAGTAATAATTTCAGTTTCTGGATCAAGTTTCACTCCAAACCTATTTTCATAATATTTCGCTTTAGCTTTTCTCAACCCAGGTATACCTTTGGACGCAGAATATCTATGAACTTTGGGTTTTTTGGAAGTTTCTATAAGCTTATTTATAATATGCTGTCCTGCATCTATATCAGGATTACCCATACCAAAATCTATAATATCGACACTCTTTTTTCTTAGATCTGCCTTGAGATTATTGATCTCAGAAAAAATATAAGGAGGTAGTCTTTTAATTCTATAAAAATCTTCTCTCATTGATTAGTTAACCTACATACACAGCATCAAAAAATGTGAATCACTAATTTAACATAATTCAATAAATAGGATAATTTTCACAAAGCTTTATTACTTTATTTTTAACTTCTAATTCTGCATTTTCATTATTAGCAATTCCATTAATTTGTAGCTGTTCTAAAACATCTGCAATCCAATTGCCAATATTAGTAAACTCGCTGGTTCCAAAACCTCTAGTTGTTCCTGCTGGAGTACCTAATCTTATACCTGATGTAACCATTGGTTTTTCAGTATCAAAAGGGATACTATTCTTATTACAAGTTATATTTGCATTACCCAAGCTTTTTTCAGCATCATTCCCTTTAATATTTTTGGATCCAACATCAACAAGTATAACATGCGTATCTGTTCCACCAGTAACAATCCTGAAGCCTCTTTTTTCTAATGTGCTTGAAAGTATCTTTGCATTTTTTATGACATCTTCTTGATAAGTTTTGAAGTCAGGTCTTAAAGCCTCTCCAAATGCAACTGCCTTAGCTGCTATTACATGCATCAAGGGGCCACCTTGAAGACCTGGAAAAACAGCTGAATTAAATTTTTTGGCGAGGTCTACATTATTTGTTAAAATAATACCACCTCTTGGCCCTCTTAAAGTTTTATGAGTAGTACTTGTGGCAACATCGGCAAATTCTAATGGATTGGGATGACAGCCAGCTGCTGCTAAACCTGAAAAGTGGGCCATATCTACCATTAAAAAAGCGCCAACAGCATCAGCAATTCTTCTGAATTCTTTAAAATCTATTTGACGAGGTATCGCAGATCCACCGGCTATTATAACCTTTGGTTGATGAATTTTAGCTAATTCTTCTACTTGAGCATAATCAATAAGTTCTGTTTTTTTATTAACTCCGTAATGTACTGCATTAAACCACTTACCTGATAAATTTGGCTTTGCTCCATGGGTTAGATGTCCTCCTGAAGCTAAATCCATCGCTAAAAAAGTATCACCTGGTTTCATTAAAGACATAAAAACTGCTTGGTTTGCTTGACTTCCCGAATTTGGTTGAACATTGGCGAATTCACAATTAAAGAGTTCTTTAATTCTTTTAATCGCAAGATCTTCTGCAAGGTCAACAAATTCGCAACCACCATAGTAACGTTTTCCAGAGTAACCCTCAGCGTATTTATTGGTCATTACTGAACCTTGAGCCTGCATTACTGCTAATGATGTAATATTTTCAGAGGCAATTAATTCAATTTCTTGTTCTTGTCTTTTATTTTCTTTTTCTATTGTAGAAAATAATTCTGGATCAGATACACTAAGATTTTCAGTGAAAATTGGTTTTTTTCTTTGCATAAGCATTTTTAAATCCTCTGAAATTATTGATTAATACATGTTTTAATAGACTCTAAGAAAATGAGAATATATAGATATTGTATAATTAGTAAATAAACAATAGATTTAACCTTTTTTTTTAAAAAAATTATATATTATTTTTGGTTTTGTTAAAAAATTAATCTTAATTTACTTCCTTTTAAGTAAATTTGTTTGTTAAGTGAGTGAGCTAAATAATTATTTGTTTTTGAAACTACGTTAATGATGTAGCTTATCTATAGGTGTATCACATGAAATTTAAAAAACCCAATTTTATTGCCGACAATACTGAAGACGCAAAAAATACTCTTAAAACGATTAAAAAAAAATATCAATTATTCTCTCTATCTGAGGCTGATATTATTGTCGTTTTAGGAGGAGATGGATTTATGCTTGATATATTAAAGAAGCATCAGAATTTAAATTTGCCATTTTATGGAATAAATCAGGGCACTGTTGGTTTTTTGATGAATCAAAAGCAAGATATAAATCTTCTTAATAAACTAAATGAAGCTGAAGAAACCGTCATTCATCCTCTTAAAATGTATGCAAAGAAATTGGATGGAACTATAGAACATTATCTTGCCGTTAATGAAATTTCAATTTTAAGATCAGGATCTCAAGCAGCAAAATTAAAAATAATAGTAGATGATTTAGTTAGGTTGGAAGAATTGGTTTGTGATGGAGCATTAGTTTCTACACCTGCAGGTTCTACAGCATATAATTACTCTGCACATGGACCTATTTTACCTATAGATTCTAATATTCTAGCACTAACCGCAATGGCTGCTTTTCGACCAAGGAGATGGAGAGGGGCCTTAATACCTTCAAAGGCAAAGATAGAATTTTTAATTAAAGAACCACATAAAAGACCAGTATCAGCTTATGCAGATAGTAAAGAGGTAAAAAATATAAACAGTGTAAAGATTTTATGTGAAAATAATATTTGTTATAAATTATTATTTGATAAGGGGCACGGTCTTCAAGAAAGAATTTTAAGAGAACAATTTTTTTAAATTTTAGAAGTTATATCTAGGGAAATATATATTTAAAATGTCTGCTAAACTACTGTTTTTTTGCTTTTTTTCAGCCTGTATTTTGATTTTGGGTTTATACTTCTTAAGTGATATTTTAAGACCTTTTATAATTGGTTTTTTATTAGCATATTTTTTAGACCCTATAACTGATAAAATTGAAAGCTTTAAAATACCTCGATCATTAGGAGCACTATTCTTAATTTTTATTGCATTTTTGATTTTTATAATATTTTTTCTATTTATATTACCTGTTTTTTATAGACAATTTTATCAATTTGTACAAATACTCCCTATTTTTTATGAGTGGATTTTAAATACTTTGGAACATAATTTAGAAAGTTTTTCAGGGAACAAAATACAAATACTCGAGAATGCTAAAAATTTTCAAGATAGTATCAAAAAAAATGTAGGATTTTTATTTGAAAGTTTCTTATCATCTACACTAGGAATATTTAATTTTGTATTAGATTCATTAATTACTTTATTATTAACTTTTTATCTTTTGTTAGATTGGGATAGGATAGTTAATTTTATATCTAGTTTAATTCCAAAAAGACAAAAAAAAACAATATCCAAAATATTTACTGACATAGATTTAGTATTGTCTCAATTATTTAGAGGACAACTTTCAGTATGTTTTATTTTATCAATTTATTATGGGCTAACATTATTTTTCATTGGTCTTGAGGGGGGGATGATTATAGGTATTTTTGCAGGACTAATCTCATTTATCCCATTGGTAGGAGCTATTATTGGCGGTGGATTAGCAGTTTTACTTGGTATTTTCCAATTTTTTGAATCCCCTTTTTTTATATTCTTTATTTTTATAGTTTTTATTATAGGACAAATTATTGAGGGAAACTTTTTAACTCCTAAGCTTGTAGGTCAGTCAGCTGGTATACATCCTATATGGTTAATACTCTCACTCGCCTTTTTTGGAAAGATTGGTGGCATAACAGGTTTAATTTTAGCGCTACCAATTACTGCTATTTTAGGTGTTTTAGGTAGGCACCTACTTAAATTCTATTTTTCAAGTATTTTTTTTAATTCTAAAGGAACTTAAATATTGAATGAGCAATTAATTTTTAAACTCAGTCGTCGCCAGGCATATAATAGGGAAGATTTTTTTGTATCTAAAACTAATAGTCTAGCTGTAAAAATTTTAGAAAATTGGAAGAATTTTTCTTCTAGTGGTCTAGTAATTGTTGGTCCATCTGCCTGTGGAAAAACTCATTTAGCAGCAGTTTGGTCAAAAGAAACTTCTGCTAAATCCTATGATATTTCAACTTTTTTTGGAATTGATCTCAATCATTTAATCGATGAAAAATTTATTGTTTTGGAGGATGTTGAGAAATTAGAGCTTTTACCCAAAGATAAAAGATTAATTATAGAGGAAAATATTTTACATATTTTTAATAGCTTATCTGCAAATAACGGAAAAATCTTATTTACATCATGTAAATTTCCTAGATTTTGGGAAATCGGACTTAAAGATTTACTTTCTAGAATCATGACTTTAACAATAGTAGAATTAAACTTGCCAGATGATAATCTTTTAGCAGCTTTAATGGCAAAACAATTTCAAGATAGACAAATTAAAGTAGATGATGAGGTTTTAACATATGCTATTTCTAGAATGGAAAGATCTTTTTTGTTTGCAAAAACCCTAGTAGAGGCATTAGATGTTGAATCACTGAAATTGAAAAAGCCCATTAAAAAAAACATGGTCAATGAAATTATAGAAAAATTATATTCCAGAACTTAATTAAATTGCAGGAGTACAAATTTGATAAAAAAGAGAAATGAGATCAATGCTAATTTTTTGAATAATTCAGAATATAAGTCCCAGTTTTTAAATGGTGTAGATAAGAATTCTGTTAAAAGATTTTTTAATCGTGAACTATCTTGGATTTCTTTTAACGATAGAGTTTTAGAAGAAGCTGGTAACAGCAAAGTTCCACTATTAGAACGTGTAAGGTTTTTGGCGATTTCTGCAGAAAATTTGGACGAATTTTATTCTGTTAGGGTTGCAGGACTAAAGGAATTAGTCCGAGAAAATTTATCTCGAGTAAGTGTGGATGGATTATTGCCTCAAGAACAGATTGAAAAGATTGAAAAATTGACTAGATCTCTTATGGAGAAGCAACAAATTATATGGAAAGAATTATTAAATGAGCTCAAGAATTCTGGTATATGTATTCTTTCAAAGCATGATTTACTTACTTCTGATTTAAAACCTTTAGAGAAATATTTTACAGAACAGGTATTTCCACTGATTACTCCTTTGGCAATTGATCCTGCTCATCCATTTCCTTTTATTACATCAGGTGGATTTACCTTAGCGGTAAGATTAAAGAGATTAACCGATGGCTCTTTTTTTGAAACACTTATACCTATACCTTCTCAAATCCCGCGATTTCATAGGTTAACAAATAGCAAAAAGAGAGAGATAAGATTTATACCTTTAGAAGTTATTTTAGATATATTTCTACCAATTATTTTTCCTGGATATAGTATTTTTGGTAAATGTACATTTAGAATTTTGAGAAACAGTGACCTGGAACTTGAAGAAGAGGCTGAAGATCTAGTTCGTGAATTTGAAACAGCTTTAAAGAAGCGAAGACGAGGTGATGTAGTAAGCTTGACCATATCTAAAGATTCTCCAAAAGAATTATTTGATTTGGTAACGGGTTCTTTATCTGTTCTTCCAGAAGAGATAATTCAAGTTGAAGGAGTTATTGGGATGACTAAGCTTTCCGAGCTAGTAATTACTGATAAGCCTAATTTACTCTGGAAACCATTTAAGCCTAGGAACCCGGAAAGAGTAGAAGAAAATAATGGTGATATTTTCGCAACTATTAAAAGAAAAGATATGTTATTACATCATCCTTATGAAACTTTTAATGTAGTTGTAAGTTTTTTGCAGCAGGCGGCAAATGATCCAAATGTTGTTGCAATAAGACAAACACTTTATAGAACAAGTAAGAATAGTCCAATTGTAAAGGCTTTATGTGAAGCTGCAGAAGCTGGAAAATCAGTTACTGCATTGGTAGAGCTTAGAGCTCGCTTTGATGAAGCAGCAAATATTCATCAGTCTCGTGCTTTAGAAAGGGCTGGAGCACATGTTGTTTATGGATTTTTAGATTTAAAAACACATGCAAAAATTTCAATTGTAGTGAGAAAAGAAGGAAGAAAATTAGTTTCTTACACACATTTTGGAACTGGAAATTATCATCCAATAACTGCAAATTTCTATACCGATTTAAGTTTTTTTACAAAAGAACCAGATCTAGCGAGGGATGCTACTAAAGTATTTAATTATGTATCAGGTTATATAGAGCCCTCTGAATTTGAAAATATTAGTTTAGCTCCAATTGATTTAAAAAAAACCATCCTTCAAAATTTATTAAACGAGGTTCGATTAGCAAAACAAGGAAAACCTGCTAGAGCCTGGATAAAACTTAACTCCTTGGTAGAAAAAGATGTTATAGATGCTATGTATGACGCTAGTAATGCCGGAGTAAGGATTGATTTAATTGTTAGAGGTATTTGTGCTCTTAGGCCTGGTATTAACGGTTTATCGGAAAATATTAGAGTAAAATCGATAGTAGGGAGATTTTTAGAGCATTCAAGAATTGCTTGTTTTGGTAATGGTTCAGATCTTCCATCATTTGAATCTAGAGTATATATCTCCTCGGCAGATTGGATGAGTAGAAACCTAAATAGAAGAGTTGAAGTATTAGTTAAGATAAATAACAACACAGTTAAAGCACAAATTGTAAATCAAATAATGGCAGCAAATTTAAGGGATCAAGCCCAATCTTGGGTTTTACAGTCCGATGGTTCATATATCAGAGATAACATTGCAACTCAAAATAAATTTTCTTGCCATGATTTTTTTATGCAAAATCCTTCGCTATCTGGTAGGGGAAGAGCTTTAAGAAAAAATCCTCCTGAATTATTAATTGAAAATTAAAATTTCATTAATGTTTATGGAAATATATCATTTTAAAAGGTCATGACAGGTTTAGCTAAAAAAGTAATCAATTATACAAAATTACAAAGAACAGGAATTGTTGATATAGGGTCAAATACTGTAAGGTTAGTAGTTTTTGACGGGCCTTCTAGATCTCCAAGATATTTTTATAACGAAAAAGTAAATTGTGGTTTAGGTGTAGGTTTAAGGCAAACTAAATTTTTGAATAATAAGGGAAAACAAAAAGCTTATAAAGCAATACAGCGTTTTAGTGCTGTTTTAAAAACAATGAGCATAGTTGAAATCTATTTTGTTGCTACTTCAGCTGTAAGAGATGCAAAAAATGGAAGAGAATTTATTGAAAGCCTTGAAAAAAAATTCAATATTAAAATCCATGTTATTTCAGGTAAAGAGGAAGGGCTATTAGCTGCTTCTGGTGTTTTATTAGGTTGGCCAAAAGCTACAGGTATTGTATGTGATATTGGAGGATCTTCTTTAGAGATTGCATATTTAGAAAATGGCAAAATTAAAACAGCTCAATCTTTTGAATTAGGTCCATTAGCTTTACAAGACTACCATGTATTAGGAAAGTCAAAGCTAGAAGTTATCAAACTTAAACTATCAAAAATAAATAAATCCTTTCCAAATAAAATTAATTCTTTATTTTTAGTCGGTGGTTGCTGGAGAGGTATGGCAAAAATTCATATGAATTTAACTAATTACCCGCTAAAAGTATTGCAGGGATACAAAGTGTCAGTAAAAAATTTTGATCCAACATTAGAGTTCATATCCAACACCAAAAATACTGAGATTTTGCAAATTACATCTTCTTCTGAAGAAAGAGTAAAGCTTCTACCAGATGCTTGTATAGTTTTAAAAGCAATCTATGAAAAATTTTGTCCAAGGGAACTTTTTTTTTCCGGATATGGAATAAGGGAAGGAATTATCTTTTGTCAATTTAGTAATGAGATAAAGAAATTGGATCCGTTACTTCAAGCATGTCTATATCTTGAAAAAAATCGATCAAGATATTCTGGATTTGGCAAAATATTATTTGAATGGTTACTTCCTATTTTCCCCAAAATTGATAATAAACGAAAAAAGATTTTTCTCGCTGCTTGTTATTTACATGATACTTTTTGGCAAGCACATCCAGATTATCGCTCTGAAGTTTGTTTTGAAACGGTTACTGGAGCCAACCTAGGTGGTATTGACCATAGTGGTAGAATTTTTTTAGCTTTATCTTTAATGTCAAGATATAAAAAGACTGACCTTAATAAAATTGATAAGAAATATTTGTTACTCTTGAATAAAAAAAAAATCAAACAGGCTATTATATTAGGAGCTTGTATGCGATTAGGAGCAATGCTCTCCGTCAATATACTTGAAAACTTGAGAAAAACTAAAATTTATACTAAAGAGAAAACACTTTATTTGGAAATGATGGAAAAGGATAATTTACTAGGAGATTCAGTAGAAAAACGTTTTAATCATTTAGGTAATTTAATGAATTTAAAATCTAAAATTAATCTTGTGTAAAAATTTTCTTGTAGTGTATGAACTCTTCTTATTTACGAAAAAAAACTAATATTACTAATTAAAGGCTTAACATGTATTTATCTAAATACTTCCTACCCATTCTAAAAGAAAATCCGTCTGAGGCTCAGATTACAAGTCATCGTTTAATGCTCAGATCTGGAATGATAAAACAATCATCCGCAGGAATTTATTCTTGGTTACCATTAGGATTAAAAGTTTTAAAAAAAATTGAAAGTATAGTAATTGAAGAACAAATTGCGGCAGGTCATATTCCTATACTTATGCCAACAATTCAGTCTGCTGAACTTTGGAGAGAAAGCAAAAGATTAGATGACTATGGAAAAGAGATGTTACGGTTTGAAGATCGTCACGGAAGATTAATGTTATATGGTCCAACTAATGAGGAGTTGGTAACTGATATTTTTAGGTCGTTTATTTCTAGTTATAAGGATTTGCCTAAAACTTTGTTTCATATTCAGTGGAAATTTAGAGATGAAGTACGACCTAGATTTGGTGTTATGAGAGGAAGAGAATTTTTTATGAAAGATGGCTACAGCTTTGATATTGATAAAAAATCTGCTATTCACGCCTATAATAGACATATGATAAGTTATTTGAAGACTTATGAAAGACTAGGCCTTAAGGCAATACCAATGAAAGCTGATACAGGTCCAATTGGTGGAGATTATAGTCATGAATTTTTGGTTTTAGCTAGTACTGGAGAAAGTCAAGTTTTTTATGATAGTAATATATCTGATTTATCTTTAGGAGATAATCATATTGAATATGACAATAGTTCTAATTTGAAAAGTATAGTAAATAAGTTTACTACCCCCTATGCTCGTACTGATGAAACGCACGATGTAACTCTTTTTGAAAAAATACCAGAGAATAGAAGAATGTCTGGTAGGGGTATTGAAGTTGGCCAAATTTTTTATTTTGGAACAAAATATTCTGAATCAATGGGGGCAAAAATAGATCTTCCAAATGGTAAACGTATACCAGTTGAAATGGGTAGTCATGGAATAGGAGTATCTCGTCTAGTTGGAGCATTAATTGAAGCTAATCATGACCAACATGGTATTATCTGGCCAAAAGCTGTTTCTCCATTTGATGCCGTTATAATTAATCTTAAACAAAATGATAAAAAATGTCATGAAATTTCTATTAAAATTTATGATATTCTCAAAGTTAATGGTTTTGATATTCTTTATGATGATAGATTTGAGAGTGTAGGAGCAAAGTTTTCATCAATTGATTTGATAGGTATTCCCATACAAATTATTGTAGGCCCAAGAGGCCTTTCAGAGGGCATATTAGAAATTAAATCTAGAAAAGATGGAATAAGAAAAAACATCCCACTTTCTGAAAATTTTTTAGAATTAATAAATGCAATTAAGATATAAATTCTAAATTTAGCCTTAAAATGGAGTTAAAAAATTAATAAAACTTATTTTTTTTTATTTTCAAAATTAGAAATATTAATTGCTTGGCGTTATTTAATAGCTAAAAAGCGTGAAGGCGGCGTTTCTACTATTGCTTGGTATTCATTTTTAGGAGTTGCACTTGGAGTAGCTACTCTAATTGTTGTTCAGGCAGTCATGGTTGGATTTAAAGAAGAATTTACTGATCGTATCATTGGTGCAAACCCTCATTTGGTTATTCAAAAAAGCCTTTTCACTGACGAAAACAAAATTAATAATGAGATAAAAGATACTTTAATAAATAAAATAACCAAAATTCAAAATATTGTTCATGCATATCCAGTTATCTCAGGTCAAGTAATGGGTGCATTTGAAGGAAAATATTCAGGCTTACAGGTAGTTGGTATTTATAAAGAAGATTTAAAAAAAATTGATTTAATTGCAAATCCTGAAAAAAAAATAGGTGATATAGACAATTTTAATGTTGGAATTTCAGTAGGAAAAGGAGTTGCTAACAGTCTTGGAATTGGAATAGATCAAAATCTTAGGCTTATATCTCCAGACGGTTTAAAAACTTTATTTGGAACTACTCCAAGGATTGGAGACTTCCCTGTTAAATATGTATTTAAGGTAGGTCGTTATGACATTGATAGGTATAGAATTTACATGCCTTTTTTTGATGCTCAAATGTTTTTTAATAAAGAAAATCAAATTGATAAAATCAATGTCCTTGTTAAAGATCCTAATAAAGTAAATGAGATCCAAGAAAATTTAGCAAATTCGTTAGGTAATGATTATGATATATGGACTTGGAAAGATTATTCTGGAGCTTTTCTAAATGCTCTAGATGTTGAGAGACGTGTTATGTTTATCATTTTATCGTTAGTGATATTAATAGCTGCGTTAAATATAATTTCTGGCCTTGTTATGCTGGTAAAAAATAAAAGAAAAGATATTGGAATTTTACGTACAATGGGGTTGAGTCAAAATTCTATAGTACGAGTATTTATTATTTGTGGCTCTCTTATTGGTATACTTGGAACAATTTCAGGGTTGATATTAGGTACCACCTTTTCATATTTTTTGCCTGATTTACAAATTTTTATAGAAGAAACTCTAAATCGAGAGCTCTGGAATCCTGAGTTACGTTTTTTAACAGAGGTCCCAGTTAGATTAAGGCTATTAGACCTTTTTTACATATGTTTTATTTCTCTAGCTTTGTCAGTAACGGTAACTATATTTCCTGCTATTAATGCTGCAAGACTTGATCCTGTAGAGGCTTTACGACATGAGTAAAGGTTTTGTTTTAGAGCTAAAAGGAATATCAAAAATATATAATGAAAGTAGTTCTGATAAATTAGTGATTTTTAAAAATATCAATTTAAACATTAAAAAATCAGAACTGATAGGTATTATAGCGCCTTCTGGAACTGGAAAAACTTCATTATTAAATATTTGTGGGTTGCTTGATTTACCTTCTTGTGGAGAAGTTAGAATACTTAATAAAAACACAAAATCATTAACTATTGAAATGAGAAATAATATAAGAAAAAAGTATTTAGGATTTGTATTTCAATCTAGTAATTTGATTAACGAGTTCAACGCAATTGAAAATGTTGCATTATCCAGAATAATTAAAGGGTATAATTTTCCTGATGCATTGGATTATGCAAAAAAGCTTTTAATAAATGTTGGCTTGAAAAATCGACTATATAATAGACCATTACAATTATCTGGTGGTGAAAAACAAAGAGTTGCAATTTGCAGAGCCATTGCAAATGACCCGTATCTTCTTTTAGCTGATGAGCCTACAGGAAATTTAGATAATGAAAATTCTCAACTAGTGTTCAAATTATTAACTGATTTGGTTAAAAGAAAAAATGTATCAGCACTAGTTGCTACACACAATTTAGATCTTATAAAAAAAATGGATAGAGTTTTTTGTTTAACAAAAAATGGGTTTAAAGAAGTGAAGTGATAATTAATTATAACATATGTTCTTAAAATTTATCCATTCATGATCTGTAATAAACAGATTTTTGTCTGTTAATTTTTTTTCAATAAAATTATTCCAATAGTAATCACTAAAATTTAAATCAAAAGAACTATTTAATTTAAAGACAAAAGATAAAATTGTTTTAAAACTTTGATTGTTTATAAAATTTTTGAAAATATATCTTTCTTCATATGCATGGATTGCAACTTGTAACATTTTTTTGAAATTATGGTATGCTCTTTCAGTTTGCAACCAACTGAATGGTATAATTATTTTACCATCAGGTAGGAGTAGTGGTTTGTCTACTCCATACTTTACAACTATTATTTCTATAAAATTATCTATTATAAAAAATTGATTAAGTTTTTTTTCAAAATTATTGATACTAACATTTTTATTACAAATTTTACTAGGGTATAAGAATTCGTTTAAGGTATTGTCATAGAAAATAATTTCATTTTTAGGATCTGTTGCCTCAAAAATAATTTCTCTAACAAAATTTGGAAAATAAAGAAAAATGAATAATAAAAAGCAAAAAAATAACAATTTAAAAAATTTTTTAAATTTAAGTGTAGACCAATTAGTTTGAGTTTTTAAATTACAAATCAGAATTATGGCATTTATCATCTCAATATCTTCAATGATAAGTTTTTCACTCCTATTAGATCCTTGGCTAAAAATTGTATTTTCTTTACTTTTTGAAATCATTACAATTGTATTAAAACTCCAATGATCCAAAGGAAAAGCATTTTCATTAGATATAATTATCGATGATTTTCCAAAGGAGATTATTACTGATCTTGGGGGTATATCGTCATTTTCCTTCCAGACTGCTTTTGCCTCTAGCCTGCTAAATTTTTTAATTGCAGTCATTTACGAGAATTAATCAAGATCAGGGTGTACATAATGTTTTTCTTCTAAAATCTTTCTGAGATCAATTTTTGATATTTTTCCAGTAGCGGTATGAGGAATTTCATCCACAAAAATTATGTCATCTGGAATTTGCCATTTTGCTACATAAGATTTCATAAATTCAAAAATTTCTTCTTTTGAGATTTTAGAATTTTTCTTACTTACTACTACGAGGATAGGTCTTTCATCCCATTTTGGATGTTTAATACCAATAGCGGCAGCTTCAACGATTTCAGGATGTCCAACAGCTGCATTTTCAAGATCAATTGAGGAAATCCACTCTCCTCCAGATTTAATAATATCTTTTGATCTATCGGTTATTCTCATATATCCATTTTTATCTATGGTTGCGACATCTCCAGTATCAAACCAACCAAATTTATCCACTGTTTCCTGTTCTGTTTTTAAATACTTTTGAACTACTGCTGCTCCACGTGACCATAATTTACCTTGGGTTTTACCATCATTTGGTAACTTATTACCATCATCGTCCGTAATTTTTAATTCTACACTGAAAGGTGGGTGACCAGTTGTTTCTTGAATGGAAATTCTATCTTTTTCATTTAATTCTAATATTTCAGGTTTAAAAGAGCATATCGTTCCCAAAGGAGACATCTCTGTCATTCCCCAGGCATGAAGCACTTGAACACCAAAATCTTTTTGGAAAGTTTCAATTACTGCTCTAGGACAAGATGATCCGCCAATTATAACCCTCTGTAGTGTTGATAATTTTAATTGATTAGCCTTTAAATAATTTAATAGCAACAACCATATTGTTGGAACAGCTGCTGTAACTGTAACACCTTTTTCAAGCATCTCATACAAAGCTTCAGGTGTCATATCTTTTCCAGGCATTACCATTGATGCTCCTACAAGTGGTGCTGTATATCCAATTGACCAGCCATTAGCATGAAATAATGGAACTACTGGCATTACTCTATCTCTTGAAGATAAGTTAAGCATATCTGGGGACGCGGATGTCATCGCATGTAAGACATTTGACCTATGTGTATAAACTACGCCTTTCGGATTACCAGTAGTTCCAGACGTGTAACAAATTCCACAAGCATCTTTTTCATCACCTCTTATCCAGTCAAAATCTCCGTCTTGCTCTTTCAATATTTCTTCATAGCAAATTAGATCAGGAATTACAGATTTGGGTATCTGTTCTTTGTTAGATATCACAATTACTTTCTCAACTGTTTTACAGTGCGGAAGTATTTTTTCTATAATTGGTAACATGTCGTTATCAATTATAAGAAATTTATCTTCTGCATGATTGATAATGAATGATAATTGCTTTGAAAAAAGTCTGGGATTTAAAGTATGGTTTACAGCCCCGGAACCAGGAACCCCATACCATATTTCTAAATGACGCGCGGTATTCCATGCCATAACTCCAATTCTATCACCTTTTCTTATACCTAATTTTATAAGTGCTTTGGATAATCTTTTTGAATTATGATGAATCTTAATCCAACTTGTTTCAGTTATAGGGCCTTCTATATTCCTACTGATTATTTTTCTGTTTGGATGATATCTCGCAGCATGATCAATTACCTCAGATACTCTTAAAGAAAATGGCTGCATAAGATTATCCATAAAAATTTTCCTTTCAAATCTTCTAATTATTTACAACGAAATTTACGTTAAAACAACTATATTAAAATAACATAGCTAAATTAATATAATTATAGATTATAGAAAACTTTTAGCAGTATTCGTAAAAAGTAAGGTTTTCTTTTGCAAGTTTTTTTATCAAGGAACCAGAAGAAAATCTATCACCGTATTTAATTGAAAATTCTTCACATTTTTTATTAACCCAAGATGCACCTTTTAAATCCATCCAGCTAAAAGGACCTCCTGCCCAAGGTATGCATCCCCACCCTAAAATTGCACCTACATCCCCTTCTCTTATATCTAGTAGAACTTCTGATTCTAACGCTCTAGTTGCTTCTAAACATTGTATTAGTGCTAAGCGATCTTTTACTACATTTATATCTGGCTGAAACTTAAGTATTTCAAAGTTATTTTTTAACTCTTCCCAGAAACCATTTCTCTTACCTTTTTCATCGTAATTATAAAAACCAGCATTTGTTTTTTTTCCTAGCCTTTTAGCTTTGTCCATAGTTGATAAAACAATTTCAATTTCTTCCATCAGTTTATTGGTACCCATTGCTTTTTTTGTTTGTTCAGCAATATTTATTGCTAATTCAATTGAAACTTCGTCAATAAGTTGTAATGGACCTAATGGCATACCTAACTGCAAAGCTGCATTTTCAATCATTTGAGGGAGTATCCCCTCCTTAATCATTAGTAAACCTTCATTTATATAAGGAATTATACATCTATTTGCATAAAAACCTCTTGCATCATTAACTATAATTGGAGTTTTTTTGATTTTTCGTACAAAGTCAAAAGCACTAGCAATAGATTTCTCATTAGTATTTTTACCTTTTATGATTTCGACTAAATTCATCTTGTGAACAGGGCTGAAAAAATGGATACCAATAAAATTTTCTTCTTTAGCTACTGATTTTGCTAGTTCTGAAATAGGGAGAGTTGAAGTATTAGAAGCAATAATGGTTTCCTGACTTACATTATTTTGTATCTGGTTTAATACTTTATCTTTTACTTCTATATTCTCAAAAACTGCTTCTATAACCAAATTCACATTATTTAAATCTTCATAGGAATGAGAAGGAGTAATTCTCCCTAAAACTTCTTTTTTCTTTTCTTCAGTTATTTTCCCTCTTTTTAAACCAGATGATAATAATTGATCTATATTATTCATTCCTTTATTAGCAAATTCAATTTCTCTATCAATTAATGTAACTTTCATTCCATTAAGTGCGGCTGCATATGCAATTCCAGCCCCCATCATTCCAGCTCCTACTACTCCAATTTTATTAAAATTTATTTCATTACTATCAACAGAAGGTCGTTTAATACCTTTTTCTAGAGCGGTTTTATTAATGAATAGAGTTCTTATCATATTTTTAGTACTCTTTTCAGTTAAAATTTTAGTAAACCATCTTGCTTCTATTTTTAACGCATTATCGAAATTGGTTAATGCTCCTTCATAAATAGCAGATAAAAGATATTTAGCCGCAGGATATACATTTTTAGTTTTTGCACCAATCATGGCAGAGGCGCCTACAAATGTCATAAATCCATTAGGATGATAAGGTGCACCTCCTGGTATTTTAAATCCTTTTTTATCCCAGGGCTTAATTATATCTTCTTTCTTTACATTTAAAATCCAGTTTTTTGCCTCATTAATTAAATCTAAGGGATTTGAAACTTTGTCAATAAGACCTATAGCTTTTGCTTTTTGTGCTGAAAACATTCTCCCTTCCATCAAGATGGGGGCACTTGACATAAGTCCTAGCATTCTGCTTACCCTAGTAGCACCACCTGCTCCAGGAAATAAACCAACTAAAATTTCAGGTAATCCTATTTTGGTATTTTTTTCATCAGTTGCGATTCTGTAATGACATGCTAGACCAATTTCTGTAGCAATACCTGCTGAAAGTCCATTACAAGCCCATACAAATGGGATTCCTCCCTTTTTAGTTTTTGGATCTATACCACCTAACTCAATCTTCCTTAGAAATTGATGGGCGCGCATCACAAATTGAAATATTTCCTCTTTATTTTTCGATTGATCTTGTAAATGCGCTAACACTTTTAAATCCATGCCAGCAGAAAAATCATCTTTATTTGAGGAAATAATTACACCTTTCAAGTTATTATTTTCAAATATTTTTTCTAAAATATTTTCTATTTCACTAATACCTTCTAATGTCAGTACATTAAACTTCTTGTTCGGCACATCCCATTTTATAATTGCAATATTATCGCTTCCAATTTCATAACTAAAATTTGACAAAATATATCTCCGCTTAAACTCGTTCAATGATTGTAGAACTTCCCATACCTGAGGCTACACACAAAGAAATTAAAGCAACATTCTTATTTGATCTTTCCAGTTCATCAAGAGCTGTTCCGAGAATCATAGTTCCTGTTGCACCTAAGGGATGGCCCATAGCAATTGCTCCCCCATTTATATTTACTTTTTCATGTCCAACATTAAATGCTTGCATAAATCTAAGAACTACTGAAGCAAATGCTTCATTTATCTCAAAAATGTCAACATCTGAAATTTTCATTTTGGCGTTCTTAAGAACCTTTTCCGTTGCTGGGATAGGGCCTGTTAACATTATGGTTGGATCAGTTCCTACTTTTGAAGTTGCTAATATTTTAGCCCTAGGTTTTAGATTTGTAATTTGACCAAATTCTTTGTTGCCAATTAGTACTGCGGCAGATCCATCAACTATGCCACTTGAATTACCAGCATGATGAATATGATGGATTGTTTCTAATTCAGGATATTTTTGTAATGCTATATTATCAAAACCAGGGATAGTTTGTCCCATTTCTTTAAAACTAGGATTTAGGGCTCCTAAGCTCTGCATTGATGTTTCTGGTCTTATATGCTCATCCTTTTCCAAGACTGTTATTCCATTTATATCGACAATTGGGATAACTGATTTTGAAAATCTATTTTCAGACCAAGCATTACTTGCCCTCTTTTGGCTTTCAACTGCAAAGCTATCAACATCATCTCTTGAAAAACCATATTTTGTCGAAATAATGTCAGCGGAAATACCTTGGGGTACAAAATAAGTATTCATTGCCAATGTTGGGTCAACAGCAATGGCGGCACCGTCAGATCCCATTGGTATCCTGCTCATCATTTCTACACCACCAGCAACATAGGCTATTCCGGCTCCTCCTTTTACCTGATTTGCAGCCAAATTAACTGACTCTAAACCACTTGCACAAAATCTATTTATTGAAAGTCCTGGAGTACTCTGGTCATAATCAGCCCTCAAAACTGCAGACCTGGAGAGACATCCGCCCTGTTCCCCTATTTGAGTAACATTTCCCCAAATCACATCATCTAAAATTGAAGTATCTAAGTGGTTTCGGTCTCTTATAGCTTTTAGAATCTCTGATGAAAGATATACTGATGTTAACTCATGTAAAGATCCATCACTTTTACCTTTACCTCTAGGGCTTCTTACTGAATCATATATAAATGCCTCTTCCAAATTTTTCTCCTTTATAAAATAATTACTTATAGCTCAGAATTGTTCGGAATTTAAAGACATAATTATTTTATCTCCTGAAAGGATTTTTTTGGCCAAATAATTTGTTTTGGGAAGTATGTTTTTCATATAATATTGACCAGTTAAAATCTTTCCTTCTTGGAAAGTATTTTCATTAATAATTTCGTTTTCTTTAAATAAAATAGCCGCCATTTTTGCCCACATAAAACCAATACAAAAATTCCCAAGTAGGTGAAGAAAATCTGAAGCACCAGCCAGTGCAGAGTTAGGATTTTTTAAGCCATTTGACATAAAGAAATTGAGAACTTCTTCTACATTCTTTTTTGATTCTTTTAAGGGCACTAAAAAATCGTTATTTAGCTCCTCTAATTCTGAATGTTCGGTCAAAAAATTTTGAACTAATTCATTTAGATAAATTATATTTTTACCACCATCAGAATTTAGTTTTCTTCCAACTAAATCAATGGCTTGAATTCCGTTAGTTCCTTCATAGATCATAGCAATTCTTGAGTCTCTAACAAACTGGCTCATACCCCATTCTTCTATATAACCGTGACCTCCAAATATTTGCTGACTGACAACAGTCATTTCAAAACCAATATCGCTTAAATAACCTTTAATTACTGGAGTAAGAAGTGATGCAAGACCATATGCACGATCATCCATAAGGTGATTACTTTTATCAAGTAAAGAGGCTACCCAAATGGATAATGCTCTTCCTCCCTCAATAAATGATTTTTGATCAAGCAAATTTCTTCTTACATCTGGGTGATTAATTATAGGTTTTGATTCTACGCTTAATTGACCTTCATTAGAAAAGGATTTTCCTTGTATTCTTTCTTTGGCGTAAATAACACTATTTTGGTATGCAATTTCTGATAATGCAATACTTTGAATTCCAACACCTAATCTCGCCTCATTCATCATAGTAAACATTGCTTGTAATCCCTTATGCTCTTCACCAAGTAAATAGCCGGTGGCAGAGTCATAATTCATGACACAAGTAGCGTTAGCATGTATTCCCATTTTCTTTTCAAGAGAGCCTACTTTTACATTGTTTCTTTCTTTTAAACTTCCATCACTGTTAGGTATAAATTTTGGTACTATAAAAAGAGAAAGACCTTTTACCCCTTTTGGTCCGCCTGGTATTTTTGCTAAAACCAGATGGATTATGTTTTCTGTCAGATCATGTTCACCTGCAGAAATAAAAATCTTTTGACCAGATATTGAAAATATATCATTTGTTATTTTTTCAGCTTTTGTTCTTATTAAACTAAGGTCAGTACCGCAATGTGGTTCTGTTAAATTCATTGTGCCGGTCCATTCACAAGAAACTAATTTAGGCAAATATAAATTTTTTTGGGTTTCTGTTCCATATTTCAGAATAGCTCCATAGGCTCCATGTGTTAAAGCTTGGTAAATAGTCAATGAAATATTGCAAGATGAAAATATTTCACCTAGTAGTATTGATATTGATGTTGGTAAACCTTGACCTCCAAATTCTTTTTCACAATCAACACTAGTCCACCCATCTTCTCGTAATTTTTTAAAAGCGTTTGTAAACCCTTTTGGTGTAATCACAGTATCATTTTCTAACCTACAACCTTCAATATCCCCAATTCTATTTAATGGTAAAAGGACGTCAGAAGCTAATTTACCAGCCATTTCGAATATTTCAGTAGTAAAATCCTTATTTAACTCACTAAATGATTTAATATTTTGTTGAGAAATTTTTAAAAAATCGTGAAATAAAAAATTGTATTCATCTACAGGTGTTTTATAAGTAATCAATTATCTGACTCCAGTCACTTATTCATTATTCTTAATATTAATTCTTATTTGATTTAATACCTCTAGATATCAAAACTTCTTCCCCCCATTTTAACATTTTTTTTAAGTCTTCAATAGCTAATTCTAATTCATCTTTTTGATTCATCATTACTTTTAATCTTTCTTTTGCTAGCTCATATGTTTTTAATAATTGTGTTTTTTGCTGGTCACCGATATCATACAAATTGAGCAATTGTCTAATTTCTTCAAGAGAAAATCCAAATCTTTTTCCTTGCAAAATTAATTTTAATCTAGCTTGATCCCTCCGTGTAAATAGTCTTCTTTGTCCTTCTCTTACAGGAAAAAGCAATTCTTTAAATTCGTAAAATCTAAGTGTTCTAGGTGTGACTTTATATTTTTCACACATTTCCTTAATTGTTCTAAATTCTAAATCTATTTTGTTCATTTAAATTTCCTATAAATAAAAAATCTTACCTTTACGTAAACGTCAATAATTACGTAACGTTAGTTTATAAAAAATTAATTCAAATAAAGATTAAAATAGATAATTCAAAAATAGAATTACTATTATTTTAAAATTTTGGTAAATTAACTTATTTTACAAAAATTGATCAAAAATATAGCATAAATTCTTACATTGATATGCTTTCATACAGTTTGAAATTAATTTATGTGGTTTAATTTGAAAGAACTCAAAGATATAATTAATAGTAAGAGAGTGCTAAAAATTGCACTACCAATGATGCTTTCTAACATTACAGTACCTCTACTTGGTTTTGTAGATACTGCAGTTATTGGGCAGCTTGGAGATGCAAAACTTATAGCTGCACTTGGGTTAGGTTCTATCTTAATTAGTACTCTTTACTGGTTGTGTGGTTTTCTTCGTATGGGAACCACAGGATTAACAGCGCAGGCTATAGGATCAAAACAAACTGATGAAGTTTTTCTAACATTACTAAGAGGTTTACTATTAGGTGTTTTCTTAGGTTTTTTCATTTTAGTAATAGCTTATCCAATATTTTTCATTTTTTTTTTACTATCACCTGCAGAAGTGAATGTTGAAACTTTAGCGTTACAATATGCTGAGATAAGAGTTTTATCTGCTCCTTTTGCAATTGCTACAATTCCAATTGTGGGTTGGTTAATTGCTTTAGAAAAAACTCTAAGTGTTTTTTATATCCAATTTTTTATAAATTTACTGAATATAATTTTGAACTTATATTTTGTATTTCAATTGGGAATGGGGATAGAGGGTGTAGCATATGCAACATTAATCTCAGAAATAATAGGATTTTCTTTAGCACTATTCATAAGTTTTAAGGCCCTTGGTGATTTTCCAAAACAATTAAGAAAGAAAATATTCGAAAAACAACAATGGAAAAAATTACTTTCTATAAACTCAAATATTTTTTTAAGATCTCTTTTGCTTGAATTAGTATTTATAAGTTTTTTCTTTTGGGCTTCAAGTTTTGGTACAAATATATTGGCAATTAATCAAATATTAATCCAATTTTTGCACATATGCGCTTACGCCCTTGATGGTTTTGCATTTTCAAGTGAGGTATTAGTGGGTATATATTATGGAAAGAAAAATATTGTTATTTTAAGAAGATCAATTTTACTATGCGCTAGCTTGTCAGCTTTGACAGCTGTTATTTTTTCAGTAATATTTTTTATTTTTGTAAATTCTTTTATAAAATTTATGACCAATGCAGACGAAGTTTTAAAAATAGCAAAAGATTTTCAATTTTTGATTATTTTAGCTCCTTTAATCAGTTTTCCTGCGTATATAATGGACGGAGTTTTTTTTGGTTCTACTCATACGTATGAAATGCGCAAAGCTATGATTTTTTCCACAATTATTTATTTTATTTTAGCAGTATTTTTGACATCTATTTTTCAAAATATTGGTTTATGGTCTGCTCTTTATATTTTTTTGATAATAAGAGCTATTGCACTAATTTATTACTATCCAAATATAGAGCGGTCAGTCTCATCGACTAAAAATTGATAATTTTTTGAACCAACAGCTTCGGATATATGACTATACCCATCTTTTTTAACCAGTTTATTTAGATCTTCTAAAATCTCACTAAATACCAATGGACCTTTAAATGCAAAAGCAGTGTATAATTGTACTATTGAAGCCCCGATACATATCTTTTTATAAGCATCTTCACCGGAAAAAACTCCTCCTACACCTATCAATGGAATAGTTCCTTTCGAAATGAAATATAATTTAGCAAGAATTATATTAGATTTGTTAAATAAAGGTTTTCCAGATAATCCACCATTATTGCCAGCATATCTACTTTTTAAATCATATTCTCTATTAATAGTGGTGTTTGTGGCTATAATTCCAGCAATTCTATAAATCTTGCATAGATTTACTATTGTTTTTAGATCTTTATCTTCCAAATCAGGTGCTATTTTAATTAGGATTGGTTTTCTAATTTTTTTTAATTCTTTGCTCATAGTCATTCTGCTTAGTAATTCTTCAAGATTCTTTTCTGTTTGAAGATTTCTTAAGCCATAAGTATTTGGACTTGAAATATTTATAGTGAAATAATCAACGTCATTTGCAAAATAAGAAATTACATTAATAAAATCAGAAATTTTGTCTGCACTATCTTTATTTGCACCTACATTTAGCCCTAAAGCACCATAACCAATATTTTTTTTAAGATTACTTTTAACCTTTTTCATTCCTAGGTTATTAAAACCAAGTCTATTTATTATCGCAAAATCACTATTTAATCTAAAAACTCTTGGTTTTCTATTTCCATATTGAATTTTTGGAGTAACAGCCCCAAACTCAACTAAACTTACCCCAAGATTAAACAATCCCTTAATAGCTTCTGCATTTTTGTCTAATCCTGCAGCA
>CACMAH010000015.1 GCA_902611605.1 uncultured Alphaproteobacteria bacterium | reverse complement strand
TTACAAAAATTAAAATTAAAGCTGATCTTATTAATAATTTACAAGAAAAATTTGGTACAAAGTTTATCAAAGGGGTTAAAGATAGTTCTGGGGATATTAATCAAACAAATGAATATTTAAAATCTAATAATATTATGACAACAGTAGGTGATGAAAGATTAATTGCTAAAACTATAAAATTGGGTGGGGCAGGGTCTATTTGTGGATTATCAAACATTTATCCCAATGAAATTTCCAAAATAATTCTTAGTAAAAAAAATAACCCACATATTATTAAGGTAGTAAATAAAATTTTAAAGTATCCAGTAGTTCCAGCTATAAAAACTTTAATTTACTTAAAAACAAAGAATAAAATTTGGTTAAATGTAAGACCTCCTTTAATAAAATCATCTAATAAAATTATCAATGACTTAAAAAAAATAATTTAGTTTTTACTGATCAATATTATGTATTCTAGTTGAATTAGATTATAAAATCTGTAATCTTCTTAATGTTATAAGGAGAAAATAATTATGGTATATTCAATATTAAATTTTTTACAAAAATTTACAACTCTAGTTACAGTTTTAGTAATTAGTTTTGTTTCTATGGCTTTTGCAGACGGACATGTAACTTTAAGAATGTCTACACCTGCATCAGCGACTGACCAAAGAAGTATAGCTTTAGAAAAGGTATTTGCGCCAGCTGTTGCTAATTTTGCCAAATATGAACCGCATTACAATGCTTCTTTGATCAAACAAAACTCCGAGCTTGAAGCAATAGCCTCAGGTGATCTTGAGATGTCGATTACATCTGCTCAAGAGTTAGCTCAGTTTTTTCCAGAGTTTTCAATTTTTGCTACTGGTTATGTACACCAAAATGCAGCTCACCAAGTAAGAGTTTTTAATGATTCATTAATGGATCCATTTAAGGCAAAAGTGGAAAAAGAACTTGGTGTAAAACTTTTAAGTATAATGTATTTGGGAAGAAGACACGTTAATTTGCGTCAATGTAAAAATGAGGTTAATGTGCAAACACCTGCAGATTTAGCTGGAATTAATCTTAGAATGCCTGGAACTGATGCTTGGCAATTTTTAGGAAAAGCTCTTGGTGCAAACCCAACACCAATGGCTTTCACAGAGGTATATACAGCCCTTCAAACTAAATCTGTTGATGGTCAGGACAACCCACTTCCAACTGTTGTTGACGCAAAATTTTATGAGGTTACTTGTCAAATTGCACTTACTTCTCATTTAGTTGATCTTAATTACGTAGCATTTTCAAAAGCTGTTTGGGATAAGTTAAATTCTGACCAGCAAGCAACTGTGCAAAAAGCAGCTGTTGATGCTGCAGAAAGTGCTCGTCAAATCCAACTTCAAAAAGAGGAAGATTTAGTTTCATTTTTAAAAGAGCAAGGACTTGAAATTTATGAACCAAATCTAGCCGCTTTTAGAAACCATGTTCAAAAAATGTATCTTGAAACTGATGCATCTGAACCATGGCCAGCTGGAGTATTAGATAAGATTAATTCGCTAGGTAATTAAAAAATGGAATGCGTGAAATTCTATGAAATCTGTTCAAACAAGAATTATTCACGTTTTTGAAATTGTGGCGGCTATTATGATGGCCGCCATGTTTGCAACTTTTATCTTACAAGTAACAATTAGATATACTGCACGTGCAGAATGGATTAAAGAAATTTTTCCATTTCTAGATCCCACATTATATGGTTGGACACTAGACTTTTGTCTTTTGATGTGGATTTGGATGGTTTTCTGGGGGAATGGATTTATTGTTCGCCAACGTGATCATGTAATTTTTGATATGCTTTATACTAGTGTATCTCCAAAGATGCGAAAATGGCTTGCAATAATAAGTGCACTAATAATTTCTTTAACTCTCATAATTGTGATTGAACCAACATGGAGTAAATTTTACATTTTAAGATTGAAAAAAACTGCAACTCTTTCTAACGTATTTGGTGATTGGATACGAGTTAGAGACATTTATTTAATCTTTTTTATTTTTTGTAGTGCTGTTTCAATTCGATATTTATACAGGGCTTATTTTATATATAAAAATGATGCGGAGTTTGATCTGCTTTATTCAAATAATGATGAAATACGTTCATCAAATGAGAATAAAAATGTCTTATGAATTTTTAATTTGTTTAATACTTTTATTCAGTTTATCCGCAATAGGAACCCCAATAGCATATGCTATATTTGTAAGTTCTTGTGCTTATCTCTGGGTAGGAGGACAAGGAATAGGATTAGCAGGAAAAGTAATTTTAGATGGATTATATAGTAGCTTCATATTACTTGCTGTTCCGCTATTCATAGTTGCAGCAAATATTATGAATGCAGGAACAATAAGTGATAGACTTTTAAGATTTTGTGTAGCTGTTGTCGGAAGGTTTAAAGGTGGATTAGGTCATGTTAATGTAGTTGCTAGTATCATTTTTTCTGGAATGTCAGGTTCTGCAGTAGCTGATGCAGCTGGAATTGGAAAAATTATTATTAATATGATGGTTAAATCTGGACACTATACCAGGGGGTATGCAGCTGCAATTACGGCAGCATCTGCAACAATTGGCCCCATTATACCTCCATCTATTCCAATGGTTTTATATGCGTTAGTATCAAATAGTTCGATAGGTTATCTTTTTTTAGGCGGAATAATACCTGGAATTCTTATGGGTGCTGTTCTTATGGCTATGAATAGCTTTATAGCCATCAAGAGAGGCTATGAACCAGAAGAGTCTGTTCCAATAAGTAAGCTACCAATGATTACTTTCAATGCATTTCCCGCATTATTGATGCCTATAATATTATTATATTGTATCTATGGAGGTGTAACAACTCCAACTGAAGCAGCTGCAGTTGCTGCATTTTATGCTCTTATATTGGCTTCAATATTTTACAGAGCCTTATCATTCTCAAATTTTTATAGTATTTTAGTTGAATCGGCACGCTCTTCTGCTGCAGTTGGTTTAGTAATTGGTGGAGCTTTAATTTTAAATTACATTGTGGCTTCTGAAAATATTCCAGATATTATTGCCAGTTATCTTGTTGGATTAGATGTTTCTCCACTACTATTTCTAATTTGTGTGAATATTTTAATATTATTATTAGGTTGCATACTTGATGCTACAACTCTTATTCTAGTTATTATTCCACTTTTTTTACCTTCTTGTAAGGAATTAGGAATAGATTTTGTTCACTTTGGAGTAGTTGCTGTCGTAAATTGTATGATTGGTTTGATTACTCCACCTTATGGAGTATTGTTATTTGTAATTAATGCAGTATCACGAATTCCATTAGGTGAAATTATTAAAGAGGTAATACCTTTTCTTTTGGTATTAATTGCTGCACTATTTTTAATGGTTTCTTTACCTGATTTGGTATTATGGTTGCCAAGGCAATTTGGATATGAAGGATAATTTAATGATAGCAAAATCTTGAAGAAATTTAATTTAAATTTGTTAATAATATGAATTCCATACTTGTAGTTGGCTTAGCAACAGTAGACTTAATTTATTACTTAGAAAAATTACCTAATAAAGGTATTAAATATGTTTCAAAAAAACAAATTATGTCCACTGGTGGGAATGCGAGCAATGCTTCTATAGCAATATCAAGGTTAGGAGGATCAGTTACATTTGTAAGCAAAATAGGTGATGATTTTTTTGGTAATTATATTTTAACAGAATTGACACGTGAAAATATAAACACAGACCATATGATTGTAAAAAATGATGTAAATACATCAAATTCTTGTGTAACAGTAGATAATGAAGGAGAAAGACAAATTGTCAATTTTAGGTCTAAGAAAATAGACTTTAAATATAATCATTTTATTACCGCAAATAACTTTAATGCTTATTTGACAGATGGCCGCTTAGAAAATGCTACCATTTTAATTTTGAAAGAAGCAAAAAAATATAATAAGCCTGGTATACTTGATGCAGAAAATCCAGTAAGTAAAGAAGCTGTTAAAATTGCTTCTCATGTAGCATTTTCTTTACAAGGTTTAGAAACTTTTACAAATACTTCATCCATAGAAAAATCTTTAAAAATAGTTAAAAATTTTTCTAATAATTTTTGTTGCGTAACCGATGGAAAAAATGGAGTTTTTTTCTTAGATAATAATGAATTAGTTCAAGTCAAACCGCCTAAAATTAGTGCTATCGATACACTTGCAGCAGGAGATGTATGGCATGGAGCATTTACATTAGCTATTTCATTGGGAACTTCATTACTTAATGCATGTAAATTTGCAAATTTAGCTGCATCCAAAAAGTGTGAGAATTTAGGAGGAATAAAAGGATCACCCTATAAATTTGAAAATGAATTTATTTAGATAAAATAAATATATTTTATTATATTTGATATTTATTATATTTGATAATTGTTATTTATTGTTAAATATTGAGAATTAAATGAAAGGCATTATACCTAGTTTAAATACTCCTTTTTCAAAAAAAGGACACTTGGACCATTACTCACTAGCTAAGCTTGTAGAACATACAATAAAAAGTGGTTGTAACGGAATGTTAGGACTTGCAGTTGCGGGTGAGGGTCAGTTCTTATCATTCAAGGAAAAAGTAGATTTTATTGAAATAGTCAACTATACAAACAAAAAAAGGATACCATTTATAGTAAACATTAGTGATTTACAAAATGAATACAGTATTAAATTATCTAAGATAGCAAAAAAAAATAATGCGATAGGAGTTTGCATTCAAATAGACAAAAATAAAAAAATTCATGAAAATTTAAATTTACTTAAAAAAATCTCGAATGTTGGACCTAAGATTATTATGATCCAAGATTTAGATTGGAATGGCATTGGTCTTAGCCAGAATTATATACTTAAATTGTTTGATGAAATTGATAAATTTCGATGGCTTAAAATTGAAACTAAAAATGCGGGTCCAAAATATACTAAAATTAAAAAAATAACTCAAAATAAACTAAATGTTTGTGGTGGGTGGGCAGTAACTCAATTAATAGATGCTTTAAATAGAGATGTTGATGCATTTATTCCAACAGGATTAGAATATATATATGTAAAGATTTATACTCTATATAAAAATGGTAACTTTCATGATGCAAGAAATTTGTTTTATGAGCTTTTACCTGTAATTAATTTTTCAAATCAAAATATTGATATCAGCATAAAGTTTTTTAAAATAGCTCGTGTAAAAGAAAAATTATTTTCAAGCAGTTATTGTAGAAACATAGAAGCAAAATTCGATAAATTTCAGAAAAAAGAATCAACAAAAATGTTAAATATAGTTAAAAAACTAACTCGAAATTATATAAATAAATAGAGATTATTAATCAGCGGTAACAAAATTAAGTTATAAAATATTGTTTATAATTTTTTTAATATAATCAAAATCTTATCGATCATAATTAATAAAATTAGTAGTCTATTTTTTTTTAAAAGTCTAAGTAATTATTTGTCAATTGTTCTTAATTATTCATTTTGCCAAGTCTTACACTGTAATCAACTGCCAAAGCATATTCTGGATCATCATCACTATCTATCATTAACTGACCAGTTCTAGATAATAGGTAGTGACAGTCTCTACTCAAATGCCTAAGTTTAATTTCTCTGCCTGTATTTTGATATCTTTCTGCAATATCTTCAATTGCTTTTAGTGCTGATTGATCTACAACTTTTGATTTATTAAAATCTAAAATGACGACTTTTGGATCATTATCAGGTTTAAATAATTCTAAAAAACTTTCTACTGAACCAAAAAATAATGGCCCATCAATTTCGTAAACTTTTGCTCCTTTCTCAGTTTTGGAATCTCTTCCAATGGCATGTATCCTACTTGCAGAATTCCATGCAAATACCAGTGCTGATACTATTACTCCTACAACTACAGCTACTGCTAGATCTTCTGCAACTGTTACTACAGTTACCAGGATTATCACAAGTGCATCAGATTTTGGTACTTTTGTTAAAAGTCTTAATGAGTTCCAAGCAAATGTCCCTATTACGACCATAAACATTACTCCAACTAATGCAGCTATAGGAATTAATTCAATTAAAAACGATCCATATAGTATGAAAAAAAGCAAAAATAAAGCTGCTATGGATGCAGAAAGTCTCGATTTTCCTCCAGACTTAACATTGATCATAGATTGACCAATCATTGCACAACCACCCATTCCGCCAAAAAAACCAGTAACAGTATTTGCAGCACCTTGAGCAATACATTCTTTACTAGCACCACCCCTTTTACCAGTAATTTCACCGACGAGATTTAATGTTAATAAACTTTCAATTAAACCTATTGTTGCTAATATAATTGCATATGGTCCAATAATTAATAACGTCTCTATCTCAAATGGCACAATAGGCATATGGAATTGTGGTAAACCACCTGATATACTTGCTAAATCACCAACTACGGGTACTCCTACATCAAAATATATGACAAAAGCTGATATAATTATGATTGCAGTTAATGGACCAGGTATAATTTTTGTGATTTTGGGTGTAGCCCATATAATAAACATAGTAACTGCAACCAAAAGAATTGAAAAGGACATCATATCTCCAGTCATCCAATGAAGTTCACCCATTTTATCCATTGTTTGAAATTGCCTAATTTGAGCTAAACCAATTACAATTGCTAAACCATTTACGAAACCTAGCATTACAGATTGTGGGACTAATCTAATAAATTTTCCTAATTTAAAGATACCTGCTAAAATTTGCAAAATACCCATTAGAACTACAGTTGCAAAAAGATATTCAACCCCATAATCTTCAACTAGAGAGATCATCACGACAGCTAGTGCTCCTGTTGCACCTGAAATCATTCCAGGCCTTCCACCAAAAAGGGCAGTAATAATTCCTACAATAAAAGCAGCATACAACCCAAATAAAGGAGGGACACCAGCAACAAATGCAAATGCAACCGCTTCAGGAACTAATGCAATAGCTACAGTTAACCCCGCAAGTATTTCGATTCTGAAAAAAGAAATTGAATATGAACTATCTTTGAGATTTGAATTATTTAGATTAAAATTTTTAGCAAATGATGAAAAATTAGATTTTAGCAATAAAATATCCTCAATTATTTTAGTTTATAGTAAATTTATCTATCGATGAAAAAATAACCAGATTAAAGTGTTAAATAATAATTAATAGGTAAAATTGCAAATGATTAAAAAAATAGAAACTAGTTTCAATAATCAAATTTTTATGAAAACAATTGGAGCATATTTAGGAAAAACAAAAAGTGGATATTGTGAAATTATTTTACCGTTTAACGAAAAAATTTCTCAGCAACATGGCTTAGTACATGGTGGAATATTATCTACGATAGCTGATAATTCATGTGCTTTTGCTGCTTTTTCATTAATGAAAGACACTTTTCAACCTTTGACTATTGAATTTAAAATTAATTTTTTATCACAAAACCAATGTCAAAAGTTAATAGCAAAAGGTATTGTTTTAAGGGCAGGAAAATTAATTACACATACTAAATCAGAAATTTTCTCTGTTTTTGAGAAAAAAGAAACTCTAATTGCTTTTTCAACTGCTACAATTAAATCTTCAAAATTAATTAAAGAATTAAAAATTTAGTATTTATTTTAAAATCTTCAAAATAATGTACTAATATACTTAATATCACTACTTTATCCTTGACTTTATACTGATAATGAAACAAATGAGTATTAATTGATATTTAACTTTGGGTTTAGAGATGTTCGCAGTTTTTAAAACAGGTGGTAAGCAGTATAAAGTAAAATCAGGTGATATATTATCTGTTGAAAAACTTGTTGCTGATCTTGGAGATAAGGTAAGATTTAATGAAGTTCTTGCTTTAGGTGGTGATAAACCATCTATTGGAACACCTCTAATAAACGGTGCATGTATTGAAGCGGAAATACTTAATCAAACTAAAGGTAATAAAGTAATACATTTTGTGAAGCGTAGAAGAAAACATTCCTCTAAGCGAAAAAAAGGGCATAGACAAGATTTAACCATATTAAAAGTTTTAGACATTAAATCTGATCAAAAAATAAATGGGGATAGTAGTTTTGAGATTTTAGGAAAAGTATTAAAAGAACAAAAAAAAATCACTACTAAAGCAAAAGTAGTTTCAAAAGAACCAGAAAAAAGAGATATTAAATCAAAAGAAAATGTTTCTTCTTCTAGCTCTGTCAAAAAAAATCAAACAAAATCAGCTTCTACGAACCAAAAACCAAAAAAACCCGTAGATAAAAAAACATTAGAAAATAAGGCAAATAAGGAAAAATTGGATAATAAATCCAAGTAATAAAGGAATTAACTATGGCGCATAAAAAAGCAGGAGGCTCCTCCAGAAACGGTCGTGATTCAGCTGGAAGGCGTTTAGGTGTTAAAAAATTTGGTGGTGAGAGTGTTGTATCTGGAAATATTATAGTTCGACAACGTGGAACTAAATGGTGGCCTGGAAACAACGTTGGTATTGGTAAAGACCACACTATTTTCGCTACTTCTGATGGTAAAGTAAAATTTCATAAAGGCCTTAAGGGTAGAACATTTATTTCAATTATTTAGAAGTAAAACTACAATTCCCAGTTCTTTCAATTGGGCATGTAAATGTTGTTTGATAATTATACATTAGGTTTATCACTTTTTGCTATTTCAATGGTTGCAACACCTGGCCCAGCAAATATGATTTTGCTTAGTGCTGGATCACAATTTGGATTTAAAAAATCTGTTCCATTTGTTATTGGAATTATTTTATCAAAACAAATTATTATCTGGCCTATTGGATTAGGTATTTTAACTTTTTTTGAATTATTCCCAAGTTTTATAAATATAATTAAAGTGATATCTTGTACTTATATAATTTGGTTAGCGTGGAAATTATCAAGATTTAAAGTAAGTGAAGATCAAAAATTAACAAACGCACCATCATTCTTTCATGGTCTACCTGTGCATCCTACAAATCCTAAGGCTTGGGCAATGGTTAGTGTAAGCTTTTCTAATTACACAAATCCAAATGAAAGTCTAATTAGTTCAACAATTGTTGTAGCAATTATTTTTATTTTTGTTCAATTATTCTTTCACAATCTTTGGTGTTTTTTTGGTGAACAGCTTAAGAAAAAGTTTCAAAATACTTACTATGAAATATGGCTAATGAGATTTTTATCGTTACTCATGTTAGGCAGTTTAATATTATTATTTTATAAATAAATTAATAACACAATAAGTAGTTTTAAAATGAAATTTCTCGACTTAGTAAAAGTTTATATAAAATCAGGAAATGGAGGATCTGGGGCATTGAGTTTCAGAAGGGAAAAATATATTGAAAAAGGAGGGCCAGATGGTGGCAATGGTGGAAGAGGGGGATCAGTTTGGGGAATTCCTGACGTCAGTTTAAATACTCTAATAGATTTTAAATATAAACAACATCATTTCGCAAAAAATGGTAAACCAGGACAAGGTAAGAAAAAAACAGGTGAATCTGGTGATGATATATATTTGAAACTACCTCTAGGTACGGAGATATTAGATGAGGAACAAAAGGTTATTTTAGGTGAAATAAATACTACAGCTGATAAAGTACTGATAATTCCAGGTGGAAACGGCGGATTAGGAAATCATAATTTTAAATCTTCAACTAATCGAGCACCAAGAAAATTTACATCTGGTGAAAAAGGTCTAGAAAAAACTATTTATTTAAGATTAAAATTGATTGCTGATATAGGAATGTTAGGTCTGCCTAATGCTGGAAAATCAACATTTCTTTCTATAACATCTAATGCTAAGCCAAAAATTGCAAATTATCCTTTCACAACATTAATACCAAAGCTAGGGGTCATTTCAATTTATAATGAACAAATTATTATTGCAGACATACCAGGATTAATTAAAGATGCGCATAAGGGAAAAGGGGCCGGAATAAGATTTTTAGGTCATATTGAAAAATGTAAAGTTCTTATTCATCTTCTTGATATAACTTCTTCAACAATAGTAACTGATTATAAAATAGTCCTTAACGAATTGTGTAAATATAATAAAGAGTTATTAAAAAAACCTCGAATAACAGTACTTAATAAAGTTGATTTAGTTGATGAAAATACTTTAAATAAAAAAATTAAATCATTAGTTGAATATGAAAAAAAAATACATACTATCTCAGCACTCAATATGGTTGGTTTAGATAATGTGATAAAAGATGCCTTTAAAAAAATTTATAAAAAAAATTTTATTGATCAAAAACAAAATAATATAGAAAAAAAATGGAATCCAATAGATTAATTTCTAGTAATGAAAATTACTCACAAATTTTTAATGCTAAAACTATAGTAATTAAAATTGGTTCATCAATTTTAATCGATCCAAAAAAAAATATACTTAAGAATAAATGGTTAAATTCATTATTGGATGAAATTGCTTTTTTAAAAAAAAATGGTAAAAACATTATTATTGTTTCATCAGGTTCTATTGCTTTAGGTAAATCTGTTTTAAACTTATCTTCAAAAAAACTTAAACTAGATGAAAGTCAGGCTTCAGCTGCTATCGGACAAATTAAATTGGCTCAAGCTTATGATTTAATACTAAAAAAATATAATATTTATACTGCACAAATATTATTAACATCTGATGATAGTCAAAATAGAAGACGGTATTTAAATATTAGATCAACTTTTAAATCTTTATTAAAGATGGGTGTAATCCCTATTGTTAATGAAAATGATACAGTAGCTACAGAAGAAATAAAATTTGGGGATAATGATAGACTTGCAGCGCAAGTAGCACTGATTACAGAGGCTAATCTTTTAATCTTATTATCAGATATAGACGGATTATATGATAAAGACCCAAATATTAATCCAGATGCTAAACATTTAGCATTAATCAAAGAAGTTACAAAAAAGATGTTGAATATGGCTAGTCAAACTACCTCTGAAAATTCAAAAGGTGGAATGGTTACTAAATTAGAGGCTGCAAAAATTGCAATGAATGGTGGATGTGAAATGATTATTGCAAATGGATTAAAAAAGTTTCCAATTAGTAATTTTATAGTTGAAACTGGTAAATATACTAGATTTATTCCCAAAAGTGATGTTAAAACCTTGAGGAAACAATGGATCCTATCTATAAAAACTAAAGGGAAACTAAAAATAGATAGAGGTGCAATTAAAGCTTTGATAAATCATAAATCTTTGTTACCGGCTGGTGTTATTGAATCATTTGGTAATTTTGAAAGGGGTGACGCAGTTGAAATTATTTCAAATAATGATGATAAAATTGGACAAGGATTATCTGGTTACTCAAGTTTTGATGTACAACAAATAAAAGGATGTAAAACGAACGAAATTGAAAAAAAATTAGGACATCCAGGACGAGTAGCAATGATTCATATAGATGATTTAGTTTTGATCTAGGAAATTAATAATATGTCCATTAAAATTGAAAACTTAGTAAAACAACTTGGAAAAAAAGGTAAAAATGCATGCCTTTTAATGTCAAATATATCTTCTTATAAAAAAAATAAAACATTGGAAAATATTTCCAAAATAATTGAAAAAAATAAAAACTTAATTCTGAAAGCAAATAAAATAGATTTAAGTAATGCTACAAAAAATAAGCTTAACTCCGCTAAAATTGATAGATTATCTTTAAATGAAGAAAGAATTAAAGATATTCAAGGTAGTTTGCATGATATCATTAATTTCGAAGATCCCATAAATAAAATTATTGAAAAACGAAGTAGACCATCAGGAATTAAAATTAAAAAAATTTCAACACCAATTGGTCTTATAGGAATTATCTATGAAAGTAGACCAAATGTTACAATAGATGCAGCAGCTTTGTGCATAAAGTCCAGTAATTCAGCAATATTAAGACCAGGATCAGAAAGTTATCAGTCCTGCTTAGCATTTTTTAATTGTATAAAAGAAGGACTAATTAAAACTGGTTTACCAGAACATCTAATTCAAATAATTCCAACTACAAATAGAATTGCAGTAAAAAAGCTAATTCAAATGACAGATTATATAGACGTTATAATCCCCAGAGGGGGTAAAAACTTGGTAAAATTAATTCAAGATACAGCAAAAGTACCAGTATTTGCACACTTAGAAGGTATAGTTCATACCTACATCCATAAAGATGCTGATCCAAAAATGGTTGAAAAGCTTATTTTGAATTCAAAATTGAGAAGACCTGGAATTTGTGGTGCTTTAGAGTGCTTATTAATTAATAAAACTTTTTTTCATAAGCATGGTTTAAATCTTGTAAATAAGTTATTGGATAATGGAGTTGAGATTAGGGGAGATAAATTAGTAAATAAAATAAAAGGAGTAAAATTAGCTAATGATGAAGATTGGGGAAAAGAATTTTTAGATAAAATACTATCTGTTAAAGTTACCGACAATCTAAATAAAGCTATAGAACATATTAATAAATATAATTCCAATCATACCGACTCAATTATTACAAAGAGTCAAAATATTGCTAACAAATTCTTTTCTGAAATTGACAGTGCAATAGTGATGCATAATGTTTCAACACAATTTGCTGACGGTGGAGAGTTTGGCATGGGTGCTGAAATTGGTATAGGCACAGGTAAGTTACATGCCAGAGGTCCTATTGGAGCTAAAGAATTAACGAGTTTTAAATTTATAATTGAAGGAAAAGGAATTTTAAGGAAATAAAACTATTTTTTCCATGTTCTTACGGGCCCACAATCTATATGAACAAATCCAGATCTAGGATAACTACCCACTCCTCCACTCTTACATGCCTTCGCTGCACTAGCGATTTGCGATACTGACCTATTGCCTAACCTTAAATCTGCTGCCATACCTTTAATATGATAGGAGTTTCTGGCTACACCACTATTTGAATAAGATAGCATTCTATTTGTACGAGCAGTTCTGTAACCAGATAGAAGTTGCATTGTTTCAGATGTATCTAAAAGCGCCTGTGTAGCAGCAATAATATCGATGTTTGCAACATCATAAGTAATTACTTTATTTTGTCGCCAATCTCTCATAAAATAACTTACCTCTTTAAGTGCTTCAGAGATATACGATCCCTCTATCCAGTAAACTAAATTAATTTTTTCAGAAGTTTTATTATTTTTAAGTTTAATAATTCTTATGTCACCAGCGTTTCTTAATAACCCTGGAGTGTTAGAATAAACAGGAGCAGCAGCAACAGCAACCAATGCCCCACTAAATATTGTGCAAAATTTTCTTCGTGACACCATATTTATAATACCATATATTTTTAATAACTATACAAACCTTGCAGAAACCCTGCCAAATCTATAACGATTATATATTTTCTAACCTGTTTACTTTTTAACTGTACAATAACTTATTGAATCTTAGTGTTTTTTTTTAAAATGTCAACTTCAAATAGTAAATTTAAATCTTATTAATTACTAATTATTAGTAAATATAAATTTTATTAATTACTAATTATATTTACGACTAAATATTATATCTTGTTAATTTTAAAATTTATGTCATTTTTTAAATTAATCATTTTAAATTATTTTAAGTAGGATTAAATGCACATGAATAAAATTATTTTTAATTTAAGTCTTTTATGTTTTTTATTTTTTTTGTTTTGTTCAAAAATATATTCTAATGACAGAGAATTAATAGTGAATGAAATTAAAAATATAATTGAATTTAATCAAGATATCACTGATTCAATTAAACTATTTTATACCGAAAACCTATATGAACCGTATTGGCAAAATAATAAATCAAAAATTAGCGATTTATTAGGTATACTAACTAATAGTTATAAAGAAGGTATACCCACAAATAGATATGAAATACAAAAAATTAATAATTTAAATTTTTCAAAAAAAGAATCTGATATCGCTAAATTAGACATTATTCTTACTAAAAACTTCTTACTACATGCTAAAGATTTAAGTAAAGGTATAGTTAATCCTCTTAAACTTTCTTCATTTATTGATATAAAAAGAGATGATACTATAAAAGAAGATTTTCTGAGTAATTTAACAGAAGAAATAAATATTAAAGAGTATTTTGAAAGTATTCGTCCTAAAAGTTCAGATTACTTAAAATTAATGATAGAGTTAGCAAATTTAAAAGTATTAAAGAATAGAAATGCTGATCAAACAATAGTGCCTAACGATATAACATTAGAAGTTGGGATGTCACATCCTAATATCATACCATTAAGAAAACGATTATTAGAATTAAATATCTTAGAAAATTCATCAATATCAGAAACATTTGATGAAGAATTATTGAAATCAGTGCTTCTTTTTCAGGAAAGTAGTGGTTTAGTTTCTGACGGGGTAATTGGAAAAAAAACGTATCAAGCATTAAATCTATCAATAGAAACAAAATTAATTCAAGTTATGGTTAACTTAGAAAGATTGCGTTGGTTAAATTTTGATTTTGGTAGTCAATATATTTTAATTAACCAAGCAAACTACGAAGCAAAATATGTAAATAAAAATAATACAATTTGGAAATCAAAAGTTGTAATTGGTTTACCTGATTATCAAACAGCTGAATTTTTTGATGAAATGACACATATTATTGTAAATCCAACTTGGCATGTTCCAAAAAGTATAGCCGTTGATGAATACTTACCAAAAATCCAAGAGGATCCAGAATTTTTAATTAATAATGAAATGCTGTTATATGTTAGAGGCACTAATAAAACGATAGATCCGAACCTAATAGATATGAGTGTATTTACTGTTGATAATTTCCCATTTGAAATTAAACAAAACCCAGGAGATTTAAACGCACTTGGTCAAGTAAAATTTATGTTTCCCAATAAACATAGCATTTATATGCATGATACGCCGATGAAAAGTTTATTTTCAAAAGATTTAAGAGCATTTAGCCATGGATGTGTTAGGTTAGCCCGTCCGTTTAATTTTGCTAATGCTTTATTGTCTGGAGATGAAACAGTTGACAATTCTAAATTTTATTCGGCATTAAATAGTTCTGAAGAGACTAGGTTTAATCTTGATAGTCGTATACCAGTATACATGTCTTATAGAACTGTTTTATTTGATGAGTTTGGAGCAATAAAATATAGACCTGATATATATGGTAGAGATGCATTAGTTTATTTATCACTATTTTCATATGGGCTTGATCAAGATGTTTAAACAGTTATAATTCGTATTCATGGGGAAGAAATGATCTCTTTGGCTGAAATTGCAAAGGCTTTAGATTGTGTTTTTTATGGTAATGGAAAATTAGTTTTTTCTTCACCATCAGAACCTTCTTCTGCTAATATAAATCAAATAGCTATAGCGATCGATCAAAAGTTCGAATCTGGGTTATATAGTACCAAAGCAAAAGGGGCCATAATAAATACTAACTTCAATTGGAAGACAACTAATCTTGAAGGCGTAATTGTTACTAATCAATCTAAATTAATTTTATCTAAATTAACTAAAGTTTTTGATGAACTAAATAAAGAAAAGAGATCGATAAATGAAAACTCTTTGATAAATTCTTCATCAAAAATTGGTGCAAATCCCAAAATAGGTTCATATGTAATTATAAAAGAAAATTCCCAAATAGGTAATAATGTGGATATAGAGAATTTTGTAGAAATTGGTAAAAATGTAATTATTGGAAATAATTGTTTAATTAAATCAGGAACTAAAATTTATGATAATACAAAAATTGGGAATGGATTCATATGCCATCAGAATGTCATTATTGGTTCTGATGGATTTTCATTTCATCCTCAAAATGAAAAAAGTATCTTAGATAGATTAACAAATAATGATTCTTCAAATGAAAAATTCATGAGGGTTTCATCGGTTGGGGCTGTAGAAATTGGAGATGATGTAGAAATAGGCGCAAATTCATGTATTGATAGAGGAACAATCAAAAATACAATAATCAAATCAGGAACTAAACTTGATAATTTAGTTCACATAGCTCATAACGTAGAAATTGGATACAATTGTTTAATTTGCGGCCAAGTAGGCATTGCTGGAAGTACTTTAGTTGGAGATAATGTAGTAATGGGTGGACAAGTAGGCATAGCAGATAATTTGAAAATAGGAAATAATTCTATAATGGCGGGAAAAACTGGCGTATCTGCTAATATACTCCCAAGAAAGTTTATGATGGGTAATCCTGCTATGGAAATGAAAAAAAATATTGCTTCTTATATGGCTCTTAGAAGACTTCCTAAACTCCAAACAAAAATAAAACAGTTAAATAAATTAATTAATGAAATTTCTTCTAAATTAGTAAAAGATTAAAAAAGTATTATTAGTTGAGTTATTTAGATGCCAGAAAGCGTAAAAAATAAGATAATCAAAATTTTATCAGAACAAACCTTATTAGATCCTAGTGAAATAAATGAAAATCTATCACTTGAGGATTTGGGTGTTGATTCATTAGCTTTAGTTGAAATTGTATTTTCTATTGAAGAAACATTTAATATTAATATTCCATTTAACGCAAACGATCCAACAAACTCTACATTTGATATTAGTAATGTAAATTCTATTATTAGCGCGGTAGAGAAATTAATTAAGTCACCATCAGGAAGTGATTAAAAATGAATCGTGTTGTAATTACTGGAGCAGGCGTAGTAAGCGCTTTAGGTATGGATTTGAATACTAATTTAAATTCTCTAGCAGAAGGAAAAAATGGAATAGGCCCAATTGATTTTCTTAATGCTGAAAGGTTATCAGTCAGAATTGGTGGACAGATACATAATTATAATCCTTATGATCATTTTTCAAAACAAGAAAACTCAATTTATGATAAGTTTACTCAATTTGCACTTATTGCAACTAAACAAGCTGTTTCATCTTCTGGAATAGAATTTAAGGAAAAAGATTCTTCAAAAATTGGTGTTATTTTAGGTACAGCAGGGGGTGGGCTTCAAACACAAGATGAAAATTATAGACAAGTATATGAGGAAGGTAAGAATAGAGTACATCCTTTAATTGTACCTAAATTAATGAATAATGCCGCTGCTAGTAATGTTTCAATTAAGTTTAATGCTCAAGGTCCATGCTTTACGATAGCGTCTGCATGTTCTTCCTCTAATCATGCAATGGGTCAAGCTTTAAATTTAATAAGGTCTGGGGTAATTAAAGCTGCTATAACTGGAGGATCCGAAAGTATGCTTTGTTTTGGTGGAATTAAAGCTTGGGAGGGTCTAAGAATAATGTCTAAGGATGCATGTCGTCCATTTTGTCAAACTAGAGATGGAATGGTTCAAGGAGAAGGTGCTGCGATATATATATTTGAAAATTATCAATATGCAAAAAAACGCGGTGCAAATATTTTGGCAGAAGTGGCTGGTTTTTCAATGACATCAGATGCAAAGGATATCGTAAACCCAAGTAAAAAAGGAGCTGCTAGAGCAATATTTGGTGCTTTGCAGGATGCGAAATTTAATACAGAAGATGTAGGTTATATTAATGCACATGGTACTGGAACTTTAGCAAATGATAAAACTGAATGTGCTGCAATTAAAGAAGTTTTTAAAAATCATACAAAGGAATTAATGATATCTTCAACTAAATCAATGCATGGACATTTAATTGGAGGTACTGGAGCGGTTGAATTATTAGCTTGTTTATTGGCACTTAAGAATAATGTAATTGCTCCTACCATTAATTACATAAGAAATGACCCAGATTGTGATCTTGATGTAGTCCCAAACATAGCTAGGCAGAAAAATGTAAATTGTGTTTTGTCAAATTCTTTTGCATTTGGTGGCTTAAATGCCGTTCTAGCGTTAAAAAAATGTCCATAACTACTTAATAATTACATTATTATAAATTGTTTGAAAATCTTCTAAGTCTATGTCTACTATGAACTTATTATTAGGATCCCTAATATCAATCATAAACATACTGAGATTTGCACCAGCTAAGAATAAATCTATTCCTTGTTTTGTTAGGCCAAACTGAGATGTACATCCTAACTGATCGCAAAATAAAAACTGTTCTGAAAATGGATCATTATTATCTACAACCAATCTTATTCCATTTGGTAATATTGGAATAATAGATTCAAAAGGAACAAAAATTGTTATTAATGAGTCAGCCAAATTATCAGTATCTTCTTTTAATCTCTCTATAATAAATCTAGCAGCCCTATTTCCATCTACGTTTAATGCAAACTGAACTCCAACACATTTATTACTACCTTTTTGACATACTTGAAGCCAATTTCCATATTCAGCTCTTATTTCTTCGTTAGAATTTAAAAGATTTATATTTTCCTCATTTTGAGGAAAAACGGGAGTTTTAAGTAAATAAAATAATATACAGAAAAATAAATTAAGTAAAAATTTAAATTTAAGATTATGCGTATTTCTAAACATGAGCCTAAAATAATAGTTTAATTTATTTTTGCTAGTTTTATTTTAGTTATTTTATTTTTTTCTCTTGATAATATTTCAAATCTAAAACCATAAAAATTAAAAACTTGACCTACACTTGGAATTAATTGTGCTTCATGGATTACTAAACCCGCTATAGTATTTGCTTCATTATCAGGCAACGACCAGTCATAAGCTCTATTTAGATCTCTTATACTCATTCCACCATCAACTAATAGTTTACCATCAGATGTATCTATCATTTGATCAACTTCAATATCATGTTCATCAGAAATTTCACCCACTATTTCTTCTATTATATCTTCTAATGTAATTAGACCTCTTAAATCACCATATTCATCTACTACTAATGCAAAATGAGCCTTTCTTTTTAAAAATTGTCGCATTTGAAGATCAAGAGTAGTTGTTTCAGGTATAAAATAAGGTTTCATAGCTACTTTCATTATATCAAATTTTTTCATATCAAATCGTTTTGATCCAATTGAAGATAAAATACTAGTTTTTCTCAACAAGTCTTTTGCATGAAGAATGCCTACAACATTTTCATGATGATCCTTAAAAATAGGAATTCTTGTATATGGTGATTTTAAACATTTTTCTAATATTTTTTTTGGTGGATCATCCGCATCAATCATTTCAATTTGACTTCTATGTAACATAATTTCCTCAACCATTCTCTCTGGAAGATCTAATACTCCAAGTAATCTATCTCTTGCATCTTTCTTAACAGTTCCCTCTGAATGATGAAGAGCTATAGCACCAGCAATTTCGTCAGATGCAAGAATTTGTTTATTAGGATCAATTTTTAACCCAATCAAAGAAAGTAATAATTGTACAAATTTTCTTACAAAAATAATAATTGGTGAGAATATATAAATAAAAAACAATACTAAAGGAGCAACCCTTCTAGCTGCACTTTCTGGATTATTGATGGCGTACGTTTTTGGTAAAAGTTCCGAAAAAACTAAAATTAATACTGTCATACAAAAAGTTGCTAAAAAAATTCCTTTATCACCAAATAATTTTACGAAATAGGCAGTTGCTAATGAAGTAGCAAGAATATTTACAATATTATTTCCTAATAATATGGTACCAATTAAACTTTCATTATCATTTGTTATATCTAATGCTTTTTTTGCACCAACTGAACCTCTATCACTCATACTTCTGAGTTTGGGACGACTAGACGCTGTAAGAGCAGTTTCAGAACCTGAAAAAAATGCTGATAATATTAAAAGGAAAATAACAACTATTGGACTACTCCAAGTTGCTACTTTGAAATAAGTTTCCAAATTATTTTCAATCATAAATTTAACCTTTTTGAATTATTTAATTTTTGCAAATGGATGAAAGTTCATAACTAATGATTTTTTTTGATCTTCCAATACATGTGTATATATTTGAGTAGTTGCAATGTCTGAATGCCCCAAAAGACTTTGAATAATTCTGAGGTCTGCTCCATTTGATAAAAGATGAGTAGCAAATGCATGTCGAATTACATGTGGTGAAATTTTTTTATTAATTAAACCAGCATGTTTAGAAATTTTTTTTAAAATATTAAAAAACTGCACTCTGCTAATATGCCCTAAATTTGAATTGGCTGGAAACAAATATTTTTTTGAATTTTCTTTAGTTTTCATTTTATCTCTGAAAAACAACCAATTTATAGTCGCATTCCTCGCAGAACTCGATATAGGGACTAATCTTTCCTTTTTACCTTTGCCTTTAATTAAAATAATTTCTGAATTTTTGTTTATTGCGCTTAAAGGCATAGAAACGAGTTCACTTACTCTTAACCCTGTTCCATAAATAAGTTCAAGCAATGTATTATTTCTTATGTTATTTATATCTTTACTATCAGCAATTTTTGAGGATTTTAATAACAAATTAATGTCATCAATTGATAATGTTTCTGGTAATTTATTTACATACTTTGGAATTTTTAATTTTATACAGGGATTATTATTTATCCAATTTTCTTCAAGTGCAAATTTAAAAAAATTTTTGTAACATGAGATTTTTCTAGCGATTGATCTATTAGAGGTTTGCTTTTTTTTTAATGAATTCAAATTTTGAATAATATAATTTTCGTTAATAACTGTTAAATCAAATTTTGAATCATTTTTAAATAATTGCATTAAATCTCTTTTATAAGCATCTACTGAATTTAAACTAAAATTTTTTTCAGATATTAAAGTTTCAAAAAAGTAATCTAATTTATCGCATATGTTCATCTACATTAACCTAAATTTTTTTTAAAATATTCCATTATTAATAATTCATTAGAAATTGACTTAAAATCATTTATTAATCCAAGCTTTACTAGAGAAGCTAAGCCTGTTTGTAGTGATGCAACGTCGCTGATAGAACTGGAAGAAATTAAATATATTGCATTTAATAATGCAAAACCGTCTTGTTTTTTTAAAAAAGCTTTATCAATATTCTTACTTGAAAATAACTCAACTGGGTAAATTCCCATACTTGCTTCCAATATAGCTTTTTGCAATTCAGTATTTTTTTTATTTGAATAAAGTAAGGAGGTATCACCATGTGAATTACTATTGAATTTATATTTGGCGACTATTTTGTCTCGATAATTTATTACATTTAACAAGTTTTGCAAGCTAAAGTTTGTGATTTTATTTCTAGTTTTCAAATCTTTATAATTACCTGATAAAATATTAATTACTATAATTGAATCGTATAAGGATGAATATTCAAATTCTCTTAATTTCAACTTTTCACTGTAAAATTCTGCAAAGGGCGATAACAATTTATTTTTCAAAAACTCTTTAACCATTAAATCAAGATGAGTTGATAAAGTTTCAGTATTTTTTAAATTATATTCTAATAATTTTTCTAAATCCTGCACCTTTTTCACACGTGCCCAAACACCACCCGAAGTTGAAGGTTTTTTTACTTTATAAGTAGAAAATAAAATACCTGGATTTAATGCACCACTTTTAACTAATTCCTCAGAAGCAATAATTCTTGATCGTATACTTTTACCTCTGCTGAGATCATTATACAGATATTTAACATCAATTCGTAAATCCTGAGTATTAATATTTGAGAAATCGCATAAATAAACTAATATTGGTTGATCTCGATTACACAAATCTTTATTCTGTACATCAAGTTCTGCCTCATGATCCAAAAAATTTATTAATAATTTTTCATAATCATTTTCTATTTCATTTATACTAGAATAAGTAGCCAACGATAAAGCTGCCGCATTCCAATCACCACTTCTAGCAAGGCAAATTACTTTGTGAGCAGGATGGATTAAAGTATGATAACTTTTCAAAACTGCATTACAAAAATTATCAAATCGTAAAGTTAAAAAAGATATCTTTGACCATAAATCAATTAATTTTGGATCGGTATTTGGATTAGCATCTAGTAATAGAGCTTCGGCTTCATCTAATGCTCCCATTTGTATTAATTTTAAAATTCTAGATCTTAAAAAAAAAGTACCAGAAAACTCTTTACCAGTTACAATAATTGGAGGATCGGCTTCAATTAAAAGAATTCTTTTCAATAATCTGTTTAAATAGTATATATCACCTATATCAATTTTATCTAATAAACTAGATATTTCAAATTCATTGCTATTTTTCCATACATTAGAATTTATTCCTAATCTTATACTAGGAAAAATCCCAATAGAGTTTTTACTAATGTTTGGAAGGTCTAATTTTTTAATATCATTATCATTAATATCAAAGTTCAATGAAGGATTTGTATAAAAATCTGGTGGATCATTTATTTTTTCAGCCAACCAATCTATTGCAGACATAGGATCTTTAGCAAACAGAAAATTAGTTATAAAAAAGGATTTAGCTAGGAGTATAATAATTATAAAAAATGATCGAAAAATCATTATTTTAATGGTACATTAATTATTAGCAGATTAGTCATCGGTCTTAAATCAAAAAAAATAGTGTAAATTGAAATTACAATTATAACAATTAATGTAATAAAAATAAATAATTTTAATAATTTCCACATATAATAAGATGAAGTAAAAGGTTGTTATATAATAAGTTTTAATTCAAAAAAAAAATATTTTCAAAAGTTTTTTAAAACATTATAAGTATATTATGCAATAGCAATAAAAAATAAATTTACTAAATATAAATTGTATAAATTAAAAAAAATGCTTGTTTTAGTTGGACTTATGGGAGCTGGCAAATCTTCCGTTGGTAAAAGATTATCAGAATACTTAAATGTTGGATTTATAGATGCTGACCAAGAAATTGAAAAAGCTGCAGGAATGAACATTGTTGAAATTTTTGAAAAATTTGGGGAGAATTATTTTAGGTCTGGTGAAAAAAAAGTAATTAACAGATTAATTCTTAGTGAACCTCAAGTGTTATCTACTGGCGGAGGAGCATTTATGTGTAAAGAAATAAGGGAAGTTATAAAAAGATATGGTTTTTCAATTTGGCTCAAAGCAGATCTTGAAACTTTATGGCCTAGAGTTTCTGGGAAAGGAAACCGTCCTTTATTAAATAATAAGTATCCTAAACAAGAATTAGAAAATTTAATAATTGAAAGAGATCCAATTTATAAAAAAGCTAACATTACTATAGAGAGTAAGGCAAATATAAGTCATTTAGCAATGGTCGACAAAATTATCCAAAAATTAAAAAAACATAATATTTTAACAAGAACTACTCAATAGAATTATAAAAAATGAAAATTATTAATGCAGATTATAATGGATTTACTCACGAGATAATAATTGGAAACAAAATTTTTGACCAATTAATTTTATATTTATCTAATAATGAGTTTCGATCAAAATTATGCATAGTTACTGATAAAAATGTTGCTCGTCTTCATTTATCATCACTTCTAAGAGAACTCTCAGCAGCAAAAATAAAAACTGAAGTTTTAATTCTAAATGCAGGGGAAAGAACTAAAAGTTGGTATAATTTAAAAAAAATTGCAGAATGGCTTATCTCAAATAAAGTTGAAAGAAATGATTATGTCTTAAGTTTTGGAGGAGGTGTAATTGGAGATTTAACTGGTTTAGTAACTTCAATAGTTAGACGTGGAATTAATATCATACATATGCCAACTACCTTACTTGCACAAGTAGACAGCTCTATAGGTGGAAAAACAGGAATAAATTCTTTAAAAGGAAAAAATTTAATTGGAACATTTCATCATCCTGCATTAATTTTATCTGATATTTCATTTTTAAGCACCTTGAAAAGAAGAGAGTTTCTATCAGGTTATGCTGAGGCAGTTAAAAAAGCATTAATTAAAGATCATGATTTTTTTGGGTGGTTAGAGCAAATGGATTATAAAGATCTGAGAGAGGAAAATAACGTTGCTAATATCATATATAAATCAAGTAAAATTAAAGTAAAATTAGTTCAACAAGATGAAAAAGAAAAAGGGCAAAGGGCTTTACTGAATTTTGGACACACATTTGCACATGCCTTAGAGTCAGCAAATAATTATGCAAATAATTTATTACATGGCGAAGCAGTAATTATTGGATGCTGTCTTGCGCTAAAATTAAGTAGGGAATATGACTTAATTACAACCAAAGAAAATAAAAGAGTAATAAATCACTTCAAAAAATTAAATTATATCACAGAAATTAATCACATTAAATCTAGTGTATTTAATGCAAAAAATTTAATTGAAATTATGCAACAAGATAAAAAGGTTCATAATAAAAAATTAAAGTTTATTCTTTTAAAAAGAATTGGCAAGGGTATGATTTCAACAAATGTTAATATGAATAAAGTAAAAAAGATATTAACAAATTCAATTAATGTTTAAATAAACTGTACTTGAAATTTACAACGAAGTTGTTAATACAAATTGAACTTAATTGGCTAAAAATATGAAATTTACATATTCTTCAGAAGAATTAAAATTATTTTGTGATGAAATAATTCAGTATTCAGATTATGTCGCAATTGATACAGAATTTGTAAGAATAAATACATATTATCCAAAATTATGTTTACTTCAATTAGCTTTTAAAAAACAAAAATTTAAAAAAATTTTAATCATTGATGTCTTTGAGAAAAAAATAGAATTTAAGCCTTTTATTAATCTTCTTAAAAATAAAAAAATTACAAAAGTTTTTCATGCAGGCAGACAAGATTGTGAAATTTTTTTAAATTTATTTAATCTTTTGCCTAATAAAATTTTTGATACACAAATTGGAGCAATGGTTTGTGGAATTGGAGATCAAGAAAGTTATGAGAGTTTAGTTTTTAATTTTTTAAAAATTAAAGTTGATAAATCATTTCAATTTACAGATTGGTCAAAAAGACCTCTCTCAAAATTACAGATAGATTATGCTTCAAATGATGTAAATTATTTATGTGATGTTTACGAACATCAAATAAAACTTCTAGATAAACTAAATCGTAACGAATGGATTATTGAAGAAAATAAAAAATTGACTCAAAAAGAAACTTATAACCACAATTTAAATTCTATTTATAAAAAAATAAAAGTAAATAAAAGCACTAAAAATAAAGATTTAATTTTTGATTTAATTGATTTTAGGGAAAATATTGCAAAAAAGCTAAATCTACCCAGAAATCATGTTATTAAGGATAGTAAATTAGTTAATTTTGTAAAACAATTGCCTAAAAATTTTGATGAGATTGATGATATATCTTTATTTTCAAAAAACGAATTTAATGATTTATATAAAAATAAAATTTTGACTATAATTAAAAATTTTACTTTAAAAATTGAAAAAATAGATAATTCAATTCCAAAAGTAATAAATGAAAAATTACAGGATATTATAAATCTCTTAAAAATTTTATTAAAAATGAAAAGTACTAAATATGCAGTTCCAACAAGGTTAATAGCTTCCAATCAAGATTTAGAAGATTTAATATTAGATAAGAAAAGTGATATACCAGCCTTAAAAGGATGGAGATGGGATGTATTTGGAAAAGATGCAATAAAACTCAAAAATGGAGAAGTTGCCATATATAGAAGTAAAGAAGGTTTAAAGTTAATTAATATAAGTTAATAAAATTGTAGGAAAATAAATGAAAAAAATAGAATTTGAAAATATATTAGAAGATTTTAATTTTTTAGAAAATTGGGAGGATAAATACCGTTACATAATTGACTTGGGTAAAGAATTAGAAAATTATCCTGAAGATCTTAAAGATGAAGATCATCGTGTCATAGGTTGCGCAAGTCAAGTTTGGTTTAATCCCAAAATAAAAGATATTCAAGGAAAGAAAATTTTTTCTTTTGATGGAGATTCAGATGCAATGATTGTTAAAGGTCTTATAAAAATCTTATCTACAATTTATAATGAAAAAGATGTAGAAGAAGCCATAGAACTAGATCCTTTTAAAAAACTAGAATTATTAAATTTAAATGAACATATATCATCACAACGTTCAAATGGTTTAAATTCAATGATTTTAAAGATTAAGGATTTTTTAACAAAGACTTAATATATATCTTTAAAAGAACAAAAATTTATAATTTGTTAGTTTTTGGTCGTTTTTATATAAAGAAATGTCGAAATATAATTGATGAATGTCTAAACTTAAATTAAATTTAAACTATATTTTTACTTAAACATTTTTGGTGTGCTAATGGATGATATTGAAGAGGAAGAAATTATCTTATCTGAACTAGATGATGAAGAATTAAAACTTCAAATGCATGACGATTTATATGACGGTTTAAAAGAAGAAATAGAAGAGGGGGTTAATATTTTTCTTGAAAGAAAATGGCAGCCTTACGATATTCTTACAAAAGTACTTGTAGAAGGAATGAGAATAGTAGGAATAGATTTTCGAGATGGAATATTATTTGTTCCTGAAGTACTTCTTGCAGCAAATGCAATGAAAGGAGGTATGGCAATTCTTAAACCTCTTTTAATAGAAACTGGTGCGCCAAGATTAGGAAAAATGGTCATAGGAACAGTTAAAGGTGATATTCACGATATTGGAAAAAATCTTGTTTCTATGATGATGGAAGGCGCTGGATTTGAAGTAATTGATTTAGGCATAAATAATCCAGTTGAAAATTATTTATCAGCTCTGGAAGAAGAAAAACCTGATATTTTAGGTATGTCCGCTTTATTAACCACAACTATGCCTTATATGAAAGTGGTAATTGATTGTCTTGTTGAAAAAGGAATTAGAGATAATTATATCATTCTAGTTGGTGGAGCTCCTCTAAATGAAGAATTTGGAAAAGCAATTGGTGCTGACGCATATTGTAGGGACGCAGCTATGGCAGTTGAAACTGCAAAAGATCTTATAAAAAAGAAGCATAACCAAATGATTACTAATTAACTTCGGAATTATCTTTAAATTATGAATACTTTCAAAAAACCAAGGTGGCTTATAAGAGAAAGTAATGTAACTAGTGAGGATCTTTACTTTAATAGAAGAGAATTTATAAAAAAATCTTCATTTTATTTGGGATCTTCTGCTATTACTTACAGTTGTTTAAGTAAATACGGGACAGCATCTCAAAATAATATTAATAATTTTAATTTTATAAAAAATAACAAATATAACATAATTTCTGAAATCACTTCTGAAAACCTAAGTACTAAATATAACAACTTTTTTGAATTTGGATCAACAAAAAATATTTGGAAAGAATCCCAAAAATTAGATACTGATAATTGGAAATTAAAAATTACTGGTTTAGTTAAAAAATCTATGATTTTAGAAGTAGATGATCTAATTAATAGATTTAAACTAGAAGAAAGAATTTATAGACATCGCTGTGTAGAAGCTTGGTCCATGGTAGTTCCTTGGTTAGGATTTCAAATGTCTAAACTTATTAACCATTGTAATCCTTTATCATCAGCAAAATATATTAAATTTACTACTTTTTATAATCCTAAAATAGCTACCGAACAAAAGGCAAGATGGTATCCTTGGCCTTATACAGAAGGTTTAACAATTGAGGAAGCTAACAATGAACTTTCTTTTGTTGTACTTGGTGCTTATGGAAAAAATCTACATAATCAATTTGGAGCTCCGATAAGATTACATTTACCATGGAAATATGGTTTTAAGTCCATTAAATCAATAGTTGAAATTGAATTTACGGATAAAAGACCAGTGAGTTTTTGGGAAAATTTAGCATCAAATGAATATGGTTTTTGGGCAAACGTTAATCCAGCTGTGGACCATCCAAGATGGTCACAAAAAACTGAGAGGGTATTAGGAGGAGGGGAACGTGAGACAGAAATTTATAATGGTTATGGTCCTGAGGTTTCAGCTCTCTATTCCAACTTTTCTAATTTAGGAGATAGGTTATTTAGATAATTTTATAAGCTTTATACATTTAAACTTTTAAACAATCTTTCTCCATCTAAACCTATTTCGCTAGTTACTCTTCTTTCTGGATGTGGCATTAAGCCTAATATTCTATGATTTTGAGAATAGACACCTGCAATATTGTCAACAGATCCATTTGGATTATTTTTATGATATTTAAATGCTATTTGATTATTGTCATAAATCATTTTTTTTGTTTCATTATTAACAAAATAATTACCATCATGATGTGCTATAGGAAAATTAACCTCTTCATTTTCGTTATATAATTTTGAAAAATGTGTATTTGAATTACAAACTTTAAGAATTTGATTTTTACAAACAAATTTTGTTGATTTATTTCTCAAAAGAACACCAGGGAGCAATCCAGTTTCACAAAGAATTTGAAATCCATTACATATACCTAAAATAAATCGTCCAGAGTTTGCAAATTTGATTATAGAATTAATTATAGGTGACTTTGAAGCAATTGCACCAGTTCTTAAATAGTCACCAAATGAAAACCCACCTGGAATTGCACACAAATCTAAGTCTTTTGGTAGGTCAGTATCTTTATGCCATAAAAATAATACTTGATATAGTTTTTGCTTTTCAAAGGCACGAAATAAGTCATTATCACAATTAGATCCAGGAAATACGACAATACCTATCTTCATAGTCACGTATTTATTTCCTCTATGGCATAATCTTCAACTAGAGGATTAGTTAGAAAACCTTCACACATTTCATTTATCATATTTATATCAACTTCTTTAGAATTAAATTCTATGTCTAGAATTTTGCCTTGTCTCACATTTTTTATGTTATCAAAACCTTGTCCTAACAACGAGGTAGCCACAGCTTGACCTTGTGGGTCAAGGACACTAGATTTTAAAACTATATTTATCCTTACTCTCATTAAACTAAACCTTCTACAAATAGAAATACATAAAATTAAATTATTTTATTATTCCTAGTCTAACTAATAATTTTTCATAAGCCTCCACGAGATTACCTTTATCATATCGAAAGATATCTTTATCAAATTTTTCATTACTATTCATATCACATAAGCGACAAGAATCAGGACTTATTTCATCAGCAACTACCAAAGAATTGTTAGAAGTTTTTCTTCCAAATTCTAATTTAAAATCAATAAGAAGAATGGAAATTTCTTCAAATTTTCTTTTGAGTATTTCATTAACTTTAAGTGATATTTTTTTTATTTTTAATAATTCTTCTTTATTAGACCAGCCAAAAGATATTATATGACTATTATTTACAATAGGATCATTTAGTTTGTCATTTTTATAATAAAATTCAATAATAGGATCTTTAAATATCTTTCCTTCTTTTATTCCTAATCTTTTGCAAATTGATCCTGCAGCTATATTCCTTACAACAACTTCTAGAGGAATAATCTTACACTGATGTATTAATTGTTCTCTATTACTAATTTTCTTTATGAAGTGATTTGGGATCTGATTATTAGATAATATCTTCATTAAGTGCTCAGATATTAGATTATTTATTTTACCTTTACCCTCAAGAACTTTAAATTTTTTTGCGTTAAAAGCAGTTGCATCATCTTTAAAATATTGAATAAGGGTATTTTCTTTAGGTCCAGAAAAAATGGTTTTTGCTTTACCCTCATATATTTTTTTTTGTAAAGTCATTTTAATAATTTAAGTTTTTTTATCTCTTCAAATTTAACCAAAAATTCTTTTATAAATGGTATCTACATGTTTAAAATATCTTGAAATATCAAAAATTTGATCTAATTCTTTTGGGGATAATACGTTCATAGTTTCTTTATCATTTAATAGCAAATCTTTGAAAGATACATCATCATCTATAGCTTGTAAGGCATTTTTTTGAACAATTTTATATGATTCTTCTCTACTAATTCCTTTTTGAGTAAGTTTTAGAAGAACATTTTGAGAAAATATAACACCATTTAATTTATAGAGATTTTTTTTCATATTTTCAGGATAGACAATAAGATTTTCCATAAGTAAAGATAATCTTGTTAATGCAAAATCTAAAATTACTGTAGCATCAGGTCCTATTACTCTCTCTACAGAACTATGAGAAATATCTCTTTCATGCCAAAGTACAATATTTTCTAATGCTGGAATCACACTCATTCTAATTAGTCTAGATAATCCAGTTAAATTTTCGGAATGAATAGGATTTTTTTTATGAGGCATTGCACTAGATCCTTTTTGTCCTTTAGAAAAAAATTCAGAAACTTCCATAATTTCAGTGCGTTGAAGGTGTCTGATTTCTACAGCTAATCTTTCTATAGAAGATGCTATTACAGAAAGTGTAGAAAAAAATGCAGCATGACGATCTCTTGGGATTATTTGAGTAGAAATTTCTTCAACCTTAAGGCCCAATTTTTTACAAACATATTCTTCTACTTTAGGATCAATACTTGAGTAATTTCCTACAGCCCCAGAAATGGCACCAACTCTTATTTCTTCGCTTGCAGTTTTAAGTCTTTCTAGATTTCTATTCATCTCAGTATAAGCTTGAGCCATTTTTAAACCAAAAGTTGTTGGTTCTGCATGAATACCATGACTTCTGCCTATACATTTTGTAAATTTATGTTTTAAGGCTAGATTTTTTAAATTTTTAAGTAGAGTTTTTAAATCCTCAATTAATAACTCAGAAGATCTAAATAATTGAATAGAAAAGCATGTATCCAATACGTCGGAAGAAGTCATTCCTTGATGAATAAATCTAGCATCGTCCCCAATTATTTCCGAGATAAATGTAAGAAAGGCGATAACGTCATGTTTAGTTTCTTTTTCAATTTCATTTATTCTTTTTGCATCAAATATGATATTTTTATTTTGATCTAGTGTATCAATAATTTCTTTAGGTATAACACCCAAATTCGCTTGGGCTTCACAAGCATAGCGTTCTATTTCATACCAGATTTCATATTTTTTTTGATCTGACCAAATATCGGTCATTACTTTACGAGAATATCTATCAATCATTGAATTTTATATCAAATTTAGCAAGGATTTATCAAAAGTAGTAGAATTTGTTATTTCAATTTTCTTCCAATTTTTCATATTTTTTCTAAACCAAGTTCGTTGTCTTTTAGCAAATTGATGTGTCTTAATTTTTGCCTCTAAAATTGCATCTTTTAATGACTTTAGATTTTGTAAATATAAAACTAATTCTTGAGCACCAATAATCTTTGAAGAGGGCATAGTGTAATCCCAAAAACCTTCATCTAAAACTCTTTGGCACTCATAAATAGCACCAGATGCTATCATTTTATCGAATCTTAAGTCTATGATTTTATTTAATAGAATTTTATCAACACTTAAAACAATTTTTTTTGTTTTTTTAGAATTTAAAATAGGATTTTCACGATCTTTATGAAACTCTATTAAACTTATTCCAGTAGTTTCCATGACCTCCCATGCTCTTTGTAATCGTCTACTATTATTGCAATCAATAATTGATAAAATATGAGGATCGTTTTGTTTTAAATAACTATAAAAAAAAAGAGGATCAGAGTTTAATATCTGTTTTCCTTTATTCCTAATTTTAATTGGTATACTTGGAATATTAGAGATACCTTGAAAAAGAAGATTTAAATAAAGACCTGTACCTCCAACAAAAACGGGAAGAAGATCATTTTTTTTTGCTATATCAACATAATAAGAAACTTCTTTCAACCATTTTCCAACATTATAATAGTTTCCATCATAATGTCCGTATAGTTTATGAATTACTTTTTTTTGTTCAATATCTGTTGGACGTCCAGATAAAATTTTCCACTTCTTATAAACTTGAATTGCATCTGCATTTATGACCATAATTGGATAGTAATTTCCAAGTATATTAGCTATCTTATTTTTTCCTGAACCGGTTGGACCTGAAATTACAAGTGCTTCAAACTCATTTTTTATATTAAAATTCATTTAATAATTATAAAATAAACTATTTAGCAAATACAAATTAATAAATGATTTTATATTCTTTAATATTTTCTTTGTTTTTTATACTTAATTATCTTTTTTTAAATTATATTGTATAATAAAAAGTTACATAATATATATTATGCGAATAAAATTAGATAAGGATTTGTAATAAATTAATAAAAAAAAATCCTACTCATAATAAGTTCTAAAAAAAAGAGATCTATTTACAATACATAATATAAAATAGAATTTTAAGAAAATGAAATCTGTAAAATTGTTACTAATTTAATTATTTTAATTTTGATATAAATAACTGAAATTTTATTATAAATTAATTTAGAAAAGTATAAACGTAGGAATACATTTTTAATACCAATCCTTCTTATGAAGTGTGCCTACATAAGTATCTATAGCCTATTTTTAACTATATATCATTTATATTTTAAACAAGTTGAGTTAATTTTTATATTTGATACCTTCAATACTAAAATTATAAATAAATAAGATTTATAGATTTTTTGAATGGTTTTTATTCAGTTATAACTTTTACCTATTCATTATGATTTACTTTTTCAGCACCTGTACAATTTACTTTTAATAAGTTTGGACGCACCGTATTATGCAAATAATAAAAAGGAATACATACATATAATTTTATCTCATATCTATTAAAATTACTCCCTTCTCTCTTAAAAGAAGGAGTTTACCATTAGCTATTATTTCTTCTAAATATTCTTATGAATGTTTATAAGTGTTTGTAGTAATGGAGTACATATAAACATATATTTTATAATAGTTTTAAATTTTTCATAATCT
>CACMAH010000014.1 GCA_902611605.1 uncultured Alphaproteobacteria bacterium | reverse complement strand
GTTGGTTTCTCACTTTTTGTCAATTCCTTGTGACACAGTTGTGACAAAAAAATCAAAAAAATTAATTGATAGGGACGACCATACAAACTTATCCATGTAATTCTATAAGTATCTACAAACGTCTAAAAAGGTACATAGAATGAGCAATCTTATGAAAGAAGTTGAAGCAGCCCGCTATTTACGATTGAAACCCAAAACACTGCGTCAGTGGAGAAGTACCGGCTATGGTCCACAATATTATCGTGTTGGCGGTTCTATTCGGTATGACCAAAAACATCTGGAAAAATTTCTTATTGTTGGGCAGACAAAAAATCAGAAGCCTAAAATATGAAACTAGATGAAGGTCATAAGCTAGAAGAGTTAATATCTCCATTATCATGTGGTTTGATACCAATTTACTCTTTGGGGGAGTTGCGCCGCCTTGATCCACCTAGTTACCTTATCCATCGTGTCATTCCAGAAAATGGTTTGGTGTATTTAGTAGCGGAACCTTCTAGCAAGAAAACTTTTGTTGCTATTCACATGGCCTGCTGTATTCAAACTGGTACACCTTTTTTTGAAAAGCCAGTAAAAAAGGGGAATGTTGTTTATGTAGCAGCTGAGGGTCAGTCTGGTATACAAAAACGCGTTGCAGCTTGGCAAAAAGCTCACGATATTAAAGTTCCTGAGGAGAAATTTTCAGTCATTCCTTCAGCAATCAACCTGGCTGATGGAAACAAGCAAGTCGAGCTCCTTTCTGTGTTGAAAAAGTTAGAAGAGAGACTTGAAACTATAGATTTTATTGTCATTGATACACTGAGCAGGTGTCTCTTAGGAGACGAAAATTCATCGAAAGAAATGACAGCCTTTGTTGATATATGCAGTCGCTTAATTGAGAAATTTAAATGTAGTATCCTAGTTGTTCATCATCCTGCCAAGAGTGGAAATGGTGGAGCACGAGGGCACAGTTCCCTAGAAGGAGCTGCTGATTTAGGGTTGGCTATTAGGTACGGTAAGAGGGATCATTTTATTCTTAAACTTGATGCGAAACCCCCAAAGGATGACGAACCAGCTCCTGATTTGCACTTAAAGGCGGTGGTACATGACCTCAGTCTTAATCTTGGCTTTGATGATGAAGGAAAACCAATATCATCTTTATCTCTTGAGATTAATGAAACTATTAAGGTTAAAGAGGTTGAAACAGTAGAAGTAAAATCAAAACAACAAGTTTTAATTGACCTTATAATGGAAATACTAAAAAAAGGGACCTTTAGCCGATCTGTAATTTGCTACGGAATCGAGAGGAGCAACAATAGTTTCTCCGATAAAACAATCTCCCGTGCCCTTTCCTCTATGCTTAGTGATGGAATTCTTCGGCAACCGAAACATGGTATGTATGAATTAGCATAATCTCAAATGGTCATTCAAAAATGGTCATGTTGACTAAATGTCTATTTATCGATGACCAAAGTTAAATGGACAAATGGTCAGTCACCACACCCCCCTTATGGGGGTGTGGATGACCAAAGTCCAAACCTTATTTTAATTCAACTGAACCTCAAACATTACAATTCGTTAGCTGGGAATATCTCGTGTCTCGTCCCGGCTTGTTTAGCTAATTATTCGGTTCTCTAACCGTGACTTGGCCGTTTATCAGCATCGGTAGAAGCCAGTCGCGCAATTCGCTAAGTGTTTGATCTTCACTCATTGAAGTTGTAAATTTAAGTTTTGCAGATCGACTTATCTCAGAATATTTCCTCTGTAGCTCAAGTGGTGGCAAGGCGATCTTACTCCACCGAATGCCATTTAAATCCAGGTGCAATACCAAAGTCCCCGTTGCAAAATATTTGATGTAATTATGATAACTCTCAGAGTTGAACAATTGTTACGTAAATTCTTGTGTCAACCGATCTGATAATTCAACCTTGGCAACATCCGTTGAAATTAGAACATCACCAAAAAATAAGTCTGGAATAGAAAAACCTTTCCCAATTATTTCCGCATTTCGGGTGACGTCAGTTACCGCTATTACTAAGTCGCCTTTTTTGCAGAGTCTGTCAGGATTAACTCTACCATTGAAATACTTTATACCTTCTTTTTTATAGCTGCCATCAAGATTAAATGAATTAAGATTGATCATAGGAATTCCCGACAGCCCGATGTCTTTACTGGAATATGAGATACCTTTTTGAAATTTGACCAGATCACCTAGTTCAATAACTTCCCAACCCTGTGGGATCTCTCGCTTTAAATCCTCGTTATAAACCATTTCCCCACCGGACGACTTATAGGGCTTGCCCTTCTCATCAGGGAAATCGAACTGCACAAACCAATAGTCGTATATCAACTTGGCCATGGCTTCTAATTCAGAATTAATTTGGTTATTGAGTTCGATTTTGCAATCAATATCAGACAAAACTTTGGATATATTTCGCTGTTCTTTTATATCTCGCTCAATAACAGGAACCAGTTTTAATCTATTGATTGGAAGTTGAGGCTGAGCTGAACCACTTCCAAATCTTTTAAACAATTCTAAGTAATAATCAGTGGAGAATAAGTAGTACAAATATGCAGAGTCTAGTTCCTCCTGATTTGTTCTAATAAAGGCTAATTGCGCGTTTATATTACAATGTTCAATTTCATCAATGAATAGACCAACTTTCCCTATACCATTGCCTCTCACCACGATTAAAACATCGCCTTTTTTTTTAAATGCCCTTTTGTTAAAATATTCAAATGTAAATCCAAACCTAAACAGCTATTTAGATGTCATATCAACAAAAATAATATCCATTTGAAGAATTTGAGCTTTTAAAAAGAGAACAAAACTTGCAACTTATTCTGGAAATGATAATAATCAACACTATGAAGCTTCAAAAGCTGTGACCTACTAGCCAACACCTAAATAATTAACATTATTCTAAGTATAGTTTTTGAGATCTAAAGAGAATTAAAATGAGGATACAAATATGATGCGCGCTGGAGTTATTGGATTAGGTGATATGGGCAGTGGTTTGGCAAAAAACCTTATTAAAAATGGTATTTTAACAACTGGCTTTGATCTAAGTAATTTGCGTATGGATGCGTTTGTTCAAATGGGTGGAACGCCTGCTGCTTCCATAGCCGAAGTCGGGAACAATTCTGATGCCGTTTTTGTAATGGTGATGAATGGCGAACAGGCTAAGTCTGTAATCCTAGGCGAAAATGGCTTGGCATCGCACATGTCCAAAGGCGGTGCGGTTTTACTTACAGCAACGATAAAACCTTTGGAAGCTCGAGAGATAGATACTGCATTACAAGGTTCAGGGGTTCATCTGATAGACAGTCCAGTATCTGGTGGATTTCCTAGAGCGCAGAACGGCACGCTGACAATGATGGCCGCTGCCGCATCTGATGTTCTTGATAAATACGCTACGATTATGGAATCAGTTTCTAGTACCATCCATCGAGTAGGAACCCATGCAGGTGAAGGACAGGTAATGAAATCTTGTCTTCAAACTCTTATTGGCTCTATCTTCGGTGCTACTTTCGAAGCAGCCGCACTAGCTGCTAAGGCTGGTGTGTCAGGCCAAGCTTTATACGATGTTTTCTCTACCTCGGGAGCTGGATGTGGTGTGGCAAATGTAGCGCTGGAAAATATAATTGATCGCAAATTTGAGGGCACAGGGTCTGGCATAGGAACCATGCATAAAGATCTCACTATCTCTTTGAATATGGCTGAAGAATTGGGAGTGCCACTTCTAATGGCGTCAACTGCGATGCAGATTTTCCATCAGGGTAAATCAAAGTATCCTGAAGGAGACAATTGGGTCTGCACTCGAGTTATGGAAGAGATAATTGGTGCAGAACTGCATCGTTGAAAGAGGAAACTGTTATGAAACTTGGTATCATTTGCGACGGAATCAGCCGTGACCTTTCTTACACAGTCAATGTCATGGACGAGTTTGAACTCGAATATGCAGAGCTGCAATTTGTTGGTGACAAAGAAGTAGGTGATCATTCGGCTCAGGAAATTAAAGAGATTGATTTGATTTTACGTGATAGAGGTAAACCCGTAAGCTGCCTCAGCCGTCATATTTTTGCTGGTATGACAACAGCCAATTTGGCTGGTGATGATTTACATACAAAACATATGGATGCACTGAAACGAGTTATTGATATGGCTCACATAGTAGACAGCCCTCTTGTACGGATAATGACCCCAAGAAAAGAACAAATCCTTTGGGGAAGTAATGGGGCTGAAAAATGGAACGTTGCCAATGGAGCTTGGGAAAAATTGTTGCCCTTGATTGCCCCAGCTTGCGACTTAGCACGTGATGCTGGTATAACTCTAGTCGTTGAGACAGGCAACGGTACAATGGTTAACTCAAATTATACCGGACGTAAAATGATCGACGATCTCAATGCTAAGGATGTGCTAAAAATACTATGGGATCCAGCAAATAATTGTTGGTGTCATGAGCAAGCCTTTCCAGATGGCTATGAAGAAATTAAGACGGGTTACCTAGGTCATGTACATATTAAAGATGTGCATGTTGATACGCCTAGAGCGACCTTAGAGATTCGACGTATTGGTGAGGGACAATTAGCCAATCAGTTCAAACAGATGGCCAGCGCGATGCGTGGTGATGGGTACGAGGGTGTGATTTCGTTTGAAAGTGTTTATCACCCTGGAAATGGTAATTTCGAAGATGGTTTTCGCCAATGCATAGGATTATTTAAAACACTTTTTGAATAGAATTGTCTCATTAAATATTGGCAGGTATATTGATGATAGAACAAACCAGTAATTACGGCCTAAAATATATTTCACCTTACTGCTTAGTCAGATTGCTAACTTTTGAACTACTACTCAAAGGTCAGTACGGTGCTAGAAAGATGTTTTCGTAATGGATTTGAAGCTAAACCAGGAACAGCGACTTTTAGTTAATACAATAAGGTCTTTTATTCGTAGTGAGTTGAAACCGCTGGAGCAAGATATTGAAGAAACCGGGAGCTTATCTGATACTCTAGCGGTAGATATTCGCAAGAAATCTCAAGCACTTGGTCTTTACGCAGTCAACATACCCTCAGAATTTGGTGGAGGAGGCTTGTCAGTGCTGGATTGGATGATTGCAGAGGAACAATTTGGATGGACAAGCGATATACTGATTAGGCGTGCCTTCGGTAATGTCTATGAAATATTGTTGGAGGGCAGTGAGGTACAAATCGAAAACTATCTTTTGCCTGCAGTTCGAGGAGACCGAACCTTTTCCATAGCTTTCACCGAACCTGAAGCTGGGTCGGATGCTGCAGCAATTACTTCCCAGGCAATTAGATCAAATAATGGATGGGTTTTGAACGGCGCCAAGCACTTTATTTCGGATGGGTATTATTCCGATTTTTTTGTCGTGACAGCTGTGACTGATCCAAATGCAGCCACAAAGGGTATTTCAACTTTTATTGTAGAAAAAGGGATGCCAGGCTTAGTTGTTGGCCGTGACCAACCAATGATGGGCCTGCGTGGTACTTCCCATGTCGAAATGCGCTTTGATGAGGTTCGGCTCAGTCCTCAGCACTTGCTTGGCCGAGAAGGGCAAGGTTTGAAATTAGCCTTTGCAACGCTTGGACGAGTACGGCTTGCTCAAGTGGCTGCACGAGCTGTCGGTAGAGCAACTATGGTTATGAAAATGAGCCTCGAATATGCTAGACAAAGACGCCAGTTTGGAGCTGCTATCGGCGATTTTCAGATGATTCAGCAAATGCTAGCTGATTCTGCGATGGAAATTAATGCCTGTCGGCTTGCACTCTGGCAAATAGCTAGTAGGATAGATTCGGGAGAAGAGATGCGAGGTGGTATCTCGATGTTAAAAATTCAAGCATCTGAAATGCTTGGTCGCGTGGTGGATCGTGCCGTACAGATTTATGGTGGAACTGGGTACTGCCGCGATTTTCCAATCGAACGATACTATCGAGATGCTAGAATTAGTCGGATTTATGATGGCACATCAGAAGTTCATCGATTAGTGATGGCGAGGGAACTAATGAAGGGCGATGTCTCACTCTATGATTGCTACGAGGAATAAAATGACAGGGGTAAAATTTATATCACCTGAACAGGCGGCAGCAATTGTAAGTGATGACTCGACTGTTGGACTGGTTGGTGGTGGTGGTGGCTTAGTCGAAGCCAGTACCCTGCATGAAGCGATTGAGCGGCGTTTCCTTGAGACAGGTTACCCCCGAAATTTGACTTGTATTCATGCACTTGGAATTGGTGACAGGCAGCGGCGCGGAATGAATCGCTTTGCGCATACTGGTATGACTAGACGAGTTATTGGAGGACATTGGATATGGTCGCCTCGCATGCAACAAATGGCAAAAGACAACGAAATTGAGGCCTATATTCTTCCAGGCGGAGTGATAATGCAACTTATGCGTGAAGTCGCAGCTGGTCGACCAGGATTGATAACTCATGTTGGTTTAGGAACCTTCGTTGACCCAAGGCAAGATGGTGGCCGGATGAACCAGGCAGCAAAGGCCGATTTGACAGAACTAATTTCAATAGGTGGAAGAGAATACATTCGTTATCTGCCTATCCCCATAAGCGTTGCACTTCTACGTGGTAGCTATGCAGACGAAGACGGTAATATCTCACTAGAAGAAGAACCGGCAAATCTTGACATTTATGCTATGGCTGCTGCTGCACATAACACAGGCGGAAAAGTAATTTTTCAGGTCAAGGGTAAAGTGCCACGCAACAGTCTTAAAGCGCGCGAGGTTCGCATTCCCGGGGCGCTTGTTGATGCTGTGGTAATTGATCCAAGCCAGCAACAGAGCTACGATCTGTTTTACGACGATGCCCTCTCAGGTGAGGCTTATCGAGAAAATATCAAACAGACATCACTAAGTTTCTCTTCCCGTTTGGTAATTGCAAGGCGGGCAAAAAAGGAACTTGTCACAGGGTCAGTGATTAATTTTGGTTTTGGCATCCCTGATCAGGTGGCTAAGCTTATTGCTCTTGATGGCATGGCAGAAAGCTACTACCAGACTATTGAGCATGGTACTTATGGTGGCCAATTGCTAGACGGTGACCTGTTTGGTTACGCTCAAAATCCAACTTGCATGATAGACGGCCCTTCGCAGTTCGATTTCTATTCTGGTGGAGGTCTTGATATTGCCTTTCTTGGATTTGGCGAGATAGATCAGCATGGCAATGTCAACGTCTCTAAGTTAGCAGGTAATACGGTTGGGCCGGGCGGATTTATCGACATTGCTCAAAATGCGAGAACTGTCATTTTTTGTGGTACTTTTGATACTGGTGGTACTTCGGTAGAGATTGGTGCTGGCAAGTTGTTGATAAAGGCAAATGGACGAATTACTAAACTAGTCAAAGAAGTAGCACAGATTACGTTTTCAGGCCAACAAGCATTGGTCCATGGGCAGCGTGTAATTTATGTCACAGAACGCGCAGTATTTGCTTTGACTAAAAATGGGGTTGCTTTGATTGAGATTGCGCCCGGAGTGGATTTACAAAATGACGTGCTTGATCGGATGGGATTTGCACCGCAGATTGATACAGTGCCAAAGATAATGGATGCTTCACTATTTTATGAAAATGGAGACTTACCATAATGCAAAATGTCAAAGTCGGCTTGGTCGGTGCGGGAACAATTGGCATGAGACATATTCAAGCTATCGACGCACTTAAAGAGATCAGCCTTGTCGCGATTGCCGACCCATCACTGACAGTTGAAGGGCTTGTCACAAAACGTGCTATTCCATTGTATAAAGAAGCTCAAACCATGTTTGAGGCAGGAAATCTTGATGCAGTGATTGTCGCGGCACCGACCAATCATCATTACGACATTGTGATGAATGCACTCAACCATCACCTTACTGTGCTAGTGGAAAAACCAATTACTGCAACTATCGAAGAGGCGCGAAAGGTTACAAGTTTCGCTTACAAGCAAAAATGTCAAGTACTTGTGGGACATCAGCGAAGGTATTATCCCTGCACAAAGACTGCCAAAGATATAATTCATAGTGGCAGGATTGGCACTTTGATGGCTATGACTGGCCAATGGACAGTGCGAAAAGACTCTCAATATTATGAACCGCATTGGCGCCGACAAGTCGAGGCGGGACCAATTCTGACGAACCTGATTCACGAGATTGATTTGTTACGTTTCATCTGCGGTGATATCGTGATGGTTTCAGCGGAAATTACCAATCATGACCAGCAATTTTCAAAGGAAGATGCTGTGGCAATAATTATGAAATTTGCCAATAATGCCATCGGAAGTTTTGTACTTTCCGATCGCACTCCTACACCTTGGAATTGGGAGATGGCGTTGGGTGAGAATGCAAAATTCCCCAAATCGGAACAGAATGCCATTCGTTTTATGGGAACCAAAGGCTCACTGGAATTTCCAAACCTAGTATTATGGTCGCATTCAAACGCAGATGGTAACTGGCAGGATGAGATATTTCCTGAAGAAATAGAGACGCCTTTTGTCGATGCCTATGTAGCACAATGTCGGCACTTGTGCTCGGTTGTGAGGGGTACGCAACGGCCCATTATAGGCGCAGAAAATGGTACCAAGTCGCTGGAGGTAACGCTGGCCGTCATTCGGGCGGCCAACGAGGGTACTCGGGTCATAATTGACCGTTTATTAAAATAAGACAAGGGATATATTACATGACAGATTTTTATGTTAAAGTTGGGGATAATGCTAAGTTCACTAAAACCGTTTCGGAGAGTGATGTTTACCAGTTCGCTGGACTTACTGGTGATTTCTCGCCTAACCATGTCAACAAGGTATATATGGAGAAATCATCGTATGGAAGATTAATGGCACATGGTGCCTTGCTAGTTGGTTTTATGTCCACGGTGTCGACAATGGTAATTGCGCATTGCCGTGACGCAGACGAGACGCCGGTTGCCGTTGGATATGATAAGATAAGGTTTATCAAGCCAGTGTTTCTTGGTGATACAGTGTCTACAGTTTATAAAATTTCGGCGGTAGATATCGAAAAGCGGCGTTCTGTGGCGCAAATTGAGGTAACTAACCAAGATGCGGATCTTGTTGCTGTTGGAAGCCATATTCTGCAATGGGTTCCCAACAAATGACTTTGAAACTTCAACCGATACCTAACATAAGGAGGGTTTGATGCAGCTATCTCGCAATATTTCTGGTCAAAACTTTGTCGTGACAGGAGCAGCGCGTGGAATTGGCCTAGCCATCAGCACCCTGTTTAGCAACCTTGGTGCCAGGATTTCTGGCTGGGACATTGACGCCGGTGAGATGCGAGACAATTCGGTGTTTGCCGATACTCAAGTTGTCGATGTTACGGATGAAAAAGCAACAATTGCAGGATTTGCTTCGTCATTGCAAAGTCTTGGCGATATTGATGGCATTATTGCTAATGCTGGCATTAACGGACCGACCAAGCCAATGTGGGAGTATTCGCTGGAAGAGTGGCATGCTGTCATGGAAGTAGATCTTACCGGAGTATTTCTATCAATAAAAGCGTCTCTTGAGCATTTTCGTATCCGTAAACGGGGTCGAATCATAGTCATCTCATCGATTGCAGGCAAAGAGGGTAATCCAGGGGCAGTCCCCTATGGCGCTGCTAAAGCTGGCGTAATTGGTTTGGCCAAAGGGTTATCAAGAGAACTCTTGCCGTCGGAGATCACTGTAAATTGTATAGCTCCTTCTATGGCTGTGACTGATTTGTTAGATGAGATGAGTGATGCCTATATCGCTGATAAGAAAAGTCGAATTCCGAAGGGCAGATTTTGTACGCCTGAAGAAATTGCCCACATGGCAGCATTTATAGCTTCACCTGCCTGTAGTTTTACAACCGGGCAGGTATTTGATTTGAGTGGTGGTCGGGCCACATGGTAGCTAAGTTACGCAAGCTTACTCTTGAAGATGTGTGCGTTCATCAGGTCTGTTTATCTGGACAACTAGACTTTGCAGGCGCGCTTGACCTGCTTGCAAGGCAGGGAATTCAACGGACAGCTTTATGGAACCCAATGATTGAAGCTTGTGGCGAAAAGGTAGCCAAAGCGATATTGAATGATAGTGGTTTAATGGTTGAGTCACTTTGTGTAGCAGAGCTTTTTGCGGGTTCAGAAAATTTGAAAATGATGCTCGAACGCGCTGATAAATTTGGTGCCCGCACGCTGGTTTTAATCACTGGCGGTCTAAAGTTGATCGATGGGAAAGAGCTGAATCAGGCGCGTGAATACGTTTTACCGCTATTGGCTGAGGCTGATGAACTTGCTAAACCATTTGACGTGCTTCTGGCTTTTGAGCCACTCCACCCAATGGTCTGTGGAAACAGATCAGTCATTTCCAGTTTGGCGGAAGCCCTTTCTTTATTGCATCAACTCGATGCTGCGCATCAGCTTGGTCTTGCCATTGACAGCTATGCGTTATGGTGGGAGCACGACCTTGCTACTAAGATTGTTGCTGCAGGTAAACTCATTTTGAATTATCATGTGTCTGATTGGTTGGAGGATACCAGACACATCCGGCTGGATCGCGGAATGCCCGGCGAGGGGCAGATTGACCTTTTGCAATGGCGTCAGATGGTTGAGCAGGCGGGTTATAACGGCCCTGTTGAACTTGAGATTTTTTCTGATCAAGGATGGTGGAAGAGGCCACCAAAAGAGATGTTGAAGGCAATTATTGATGGGATGAATCGATACTATTAGGTAGAATACGCTTTTAGTTCAGTTATATCATTCTTTGTGCTTCTCATTAAAATGATGACATTTTATAAATTTTTCACCTTTGATATGACAAAGTTTTATTCAGCTTACTTGTTATGAGTAAGCACTTTTCGAAGTTGCGTTCAACTTTGAATAATGTTTATAGTGTAAGGCTATAATTATTAAACTTATAGAGGGAGGCACAGGTGCTTCAGGTTAATGATGTTCATGCGGGTTACGGTAACCTTAAGATATTGCGCGGCGTTGATATGAGCATATCCGATGGCGGCATTGTCACTTTGCTTGGTGGTAATGGCACGGGCAAATCGACATTACTTAAGGCGATTTCAGGCCTTATACCTCTTATGAAAGGTCAGATAACGTTTGATGGGCTAGATATTTCAAAATTGAAACCTCATGAGAGAGTACGTCTTGGTATTGTTCAAGTCACACAGGCCAAAGAAGCTTATCCGGCAATGAGTGTAGAAGAAAATTTAGTACTGGGAGCCTACACCCGTAAAGACCGTGAAGCGATTAAGGTAGATTTAGAGCGCGTGTATGATTTTTTTCCAGTACTTCGAGAACGGCGTAAACAAATGTCTGGAACACTATCGGGTGGCGAAGTACAAATGCTGGTAATTGGACGCGGAATGATGGCTAAACCCAAAATGCTCATGCTTGATGAACCTAGTGCAGCTCTTGCACCAAAAGTAGTTCTCGAAATTTTTGCAAATATAAATCGCATTGCCAAATCTGGAGTAACTATTCTAATAGTCGAACAAAATGTGCGAATGGCCTTGATTTTAGCACAATATGGATACATTATACGCGATGGTATAATTCTAATTGAAGGTAACGCAGATATGCTTATAAAAGATCCAGCGGTAAAGGAATCATTTCTTGGTGGTTCAGTCGCTGACGTTTCAAGAGGTTTGAATAAGAAATAACATGAAAGTGAAGAAATAATAAAATGGCATTTGATTTGAACTCATTGTTAGCGTTTATTATATTTGGTGTTACGATCGGGGTAGTTTATGGTATCGTGGCACTCGGAATTTCTTTAATTTATTCTGGCTTAGATATTGTCCATTTTGCCCATGGTGAGATGTATATGTTTGGTGCTTTTTTTGGTCTTGTACTTGCAGAGAACGTAGGACTGCCTTATCCTGTTGCCTTAGTCGGAGCTATGATCATCACTGCAGTAGTAGGTATGTTGGTGGAAAGAGTTTTCTATAGAAGGCTAACGCGTGCCGGCGGCGGCTATACCGTTGCGGGAATGGGTATGATAATATGTGGTTTCGGTATGTCTGTTGCCATGGTAAATGTAGCATATTTCATCTGGGGAGCTGAGGCGGAGCCTTTCCGCGCTAATCTTGATTACATTCCTCGTTTGCAATTCCCTGGTGATATAGAGGTTCCTGAAAGCTATGTACTGACTGCAATAATTTCAGTCATTTTAATGTTTACGTTACACTATTTTTTGCGTTACACAAAACCTGGTCTTGCGGTTAGGGCTGTAGCCCATAATAAAGATATTGCGTATCTTATGGGCATAAACGTTCCATTAATGATTTCGTTGATTTTTGGAGTAGCGTGTGCTCTTGCTGCAGCAGCAGGAGTATTGATTGGCCCAATGCAATCGGTGCAGGTTGAAATGGGGTATTTGATGTTGATGAAAGCATTTGCAGCTGCGGTTGTGGGAGGATTTGGGTCACTTCCAGGTGCAATAATTGGTGGAATTATGGTTGGTGTATTTGAAAATCTTGGTGCCGCTTATATATCCGCAAGTCACAAAGATATTTACGCATTTTTGTTATTGATTCTAGTCCTTATGATTAAGCCATCAGGATTGTTTGGAGTCGAGGCAAAAGTTAAGGCATAGCTACCAATTTAGCGGTCGCTGTGATGGTTTTTAAAACCTAAATTTAAAAAGGAGAAATTTAAAAAGGAGAAAGAAATGAAACTAAAAAATAAATTGTTAACTGGTGCTCTGATAGCAAGTGTTGGTTTTGGAGCAGCAATAACTTATGCCGATGATATACGCGTAGGCATCACCATGCGGATGGTGAGTGAAAATGGTCAGGCATATGGCCAAATGATGATGGATGAAATCAAAGGAATTAACGAAGCGGGCGGAATCAATGGCCATATGATTAAGGCTACTTTGATGAATGATGAATGCAAATCTGATAAAGGCGTCGCTAATGCTAATAAACTAGTTTTTCAAGAAAAAGTACACTTGCTCATTGGTTCAAGCTGCTCTTCAGTTACTTTGCCAATAGTTGATGTTACAGCAAAGGCTGGTGTTCCACAACTCGTGCCACACTCCACCAATTCAAAAATTACGCAAAAAGGCAGTGAGTGGGTATTTCGCGTACCAGTATCTGGGAGATACTATGGTGGTGTTAATGCAAAATACGTTGGTGAAAATATTGGAACGAAGATTGCCTACATCTGTGCCGCTGACGCCGCTTCAGTGGGTGATTGCGCTAACATGGAAAAACAAATGAAAGCCCGGTTTGGTGTTGAGCCAGCATATCGAGCTGACGTTCAAGAAAAGGAAGTTGACTTTCGCGCGCACATGCAAAAAATCAAATCCATGAATGTTGATGGAATTTTAGTTGCTGCACTCGCCGAAACAATGGCGCGGGCATTAGTACAATCTTATGAAGCTGGTATTGGAGAAGATGTAAGGCGTATTGGCTCGTCTTCAGCCTCAAACGCGCCAGTTCCAAAAATTGCAGGCGATGCTGTAAAAGGAGTATTTTTCGCGGCTGCCTATGCGGCAGCAGATCAGCGACCAATTGCAAAGCTGTTTAACGAAATGGTAAAGCAGCGCTATGATATCCATGCACCAGACCATGATTTTTCACAAGCATATGACCTAGTGCGGATCATGGAAATTGCTTTGAAAAATACAGCTCTTACGGGTTCTCTTGCAGACGATCGTACTGCCATCCGGGATGCAATTGCTAACGTAAAGGGCTATGAGGGACTGGCTTCTGGACCAATTAGTTTCTGTGCTGCAGCAACACCTCAATGCCGTGATGGAAACCGAACAGCTGTCCTAATCGGATATACAAAAGGTGGTGAGAATTTTGAAACTGAGGTTCTAGCCCGTGTAACTATGGAAGAGGATTTTGGCCTTGAATAGGTCTTTTGACCTTTTATGCTGGGGCGGACTTTAGCTCCGTCCCAGTTGAAAATATAACTTTTACTGATTAAAGACGGATAGTTTTTTGAATGATAATTTTGTCAAAACTAACTGATATATTTGAATATTTGGCAAAACGTCACAGATTACTACCGTGGCTATTAGCATATGTATTATTGCTACCGTTACCCTTTGTTTTAGCAGGTCTATTTAACGAGTATCTTATTGATTTGGTCAATCGCATCTGCCTGTTTATTCTGCTGGCTGTAGGTCTTAATATAGTAAAGGGTTTTTGTGGGCAGGTCACGGTTGGCCATATTGGTCTTTACGCCATTGGAGCAGTGACTTCGGCAGTGCTGTCATTAGAACCTGGCGGGTTTGGTGGAGCTCTTGGCTTTGGTTGGCCGGTTTGGTTGGCCATCCCAACTGCTGTACTGGTTACGGCCTTTGCGGGTTTAATCATTGGCTTGCCATCTGTACGACTACAGGGAGCTTATTTGGCGCTCGCCACCTTAGGATTGGGCGAGTCAGTACGTATTTTCATTGCCGTAACCCCCGCACTTGGTTCAAGCACAGGTTTAATGATGATCCCTGCTCCCAGCGTAGGTTCTTTTACGTTAGATAGTTTTACCAGCTATTACTACATTGTAATGACAGCGGCTTTATTCGGGATTTACTTTTCTTTTTCTATTCTACGATCAGCAACTGGTAGAGCTTTTCAGGCAATACGGGAAGATACAACAGCAGCAGCAGTTAATGGAATTAATGTTATCAAATATAAGCTTTTAGCTTTTGTGTTTAGTGCCGTTTATGCTGGACTAGCAGGTGCATTATTTGCACACATGCCGCCTGGCTATCTGCATCATAATAATTTTACCGTTATCGAGATGGTGACTTTACTTTTGATGGTAGTGCTTGGAGGAATTGGTAATGTTTGGGGAGGAGTAATCGGCGCAATAGTGGTTGCTATTGCTTATGACCAGACAAAAGACTTGGTATTTTACTTTATGGACCGCCCCATTGTAATCCAGCCATTGGTTTTTGGGCTTTCTATGGTATTACTAGTTATGTTTATGCCAAGAGGGATAGGGGGATGGATCGAAGACTTCCAAAGAAACCGTAGGTTTATTCGCAGAAGTGAGGAGCGTCTGAATGGCTCTACTAGAAACACTTAATTTAAGCAAAAGTTTCGGTGGTTTGCAAGCCATTGATAACGTATCTTTGAGGGTTGATGAAAATTCGGTACATGGCCTTATAGGGCCAAATGGTTCTGGAAAATCTACTTTTTTTAATTTATTGACTGGGGTTTACCAGCCAGATATTGGTAGCCATATTTCTTTCAATAATATTGATATAACTAACAAACCCGCACATTATATTGCCTCGCAAGGTCTGGCCAGAACGTTCCAACTGCTTCGATTATATGGTGAGTTGAGTGTTTTAGAAAACGTACTCGTTGGGTATCATCCTCACACTAAATATGGTCCACTTGCTCCGTTGATTATGGGTGCTGAAGTTCGACGTCAAGACAAGTTGGTCAAGGAAGAGATGATGGACTTGCTCGAATTCATTGGGCTTGCTGAACATGCAGAGATTCCTGCGGCAGAACTTTCGGGTGGACAGCGACGTTTACTAGCTCTTGGGCGGGCAATAGCAATGAAGCCAAAAATGTTATTGTTGGATGAACCTGGTGCCGGCTTGTCTCCAGTCAATGTTGATAATCTGATGGCAACAATTTTGACGCTCAAGGAACGCTACAATCTCACGATCGTAGTGGTAGAGCATATCCTTAAAGTAGTGATGGCGACTTGCGATACTATTAGTGTCCTTGATCATGGACAAAAAATATCTGAAGGCAGTCCTACATTTGTGAAAAATGATCCAGCCGTTGTAGAAGCTTATTTGGGTCGTGAAATGGCAGACGAGGATATTAGAGCTGCGATGAACTCATAGCTTAAGAATTTTTATAAGCTGACAATAAATTAACATTTAGTGCTTCTTTATAACTGTTTAACAGGTTTACTATGGCGAATAAAGTATTAATAAAACTATGCTATTTATTTTTTCACTTGATTAATCTTTTAAAAATTTTAATTCTAGAAAGTGATATGTGATTAATTACAGACTTTGGTATTATGTTAAATGAAAAACAAATAAAAACATTTCAAAATCGAGGTTTTTTGTTGGTAGAACAGGTACTTGATCCAATTGAAATTTTGGATCCTATAATTTCGGAATATACAATATTGCTTGATGATCTGGTTCGTGGTTTGATTGCGGAAGGCAAACTTACTGAAAGCTTTGAAGACTTGGATTTTCGCTCGAGAATGACAGAAGTATTTAAAGCAACTGGAGAAACATTTGCCCAATACTTTAATATGTGCTTACCTTTGCTCAATGTTTCAAAAGACACACCTTTCTGGACAGGACCAGCGATTTTTAACCTTATTCGGAATGCTAAATTACTCGATATTGTCGAATCAATCATAGGTGCTGAGATAGCTTCTAATCCTGTTCAGTATGTTCGTATAAAGCCACCGCAAAACATTATTGCGAAAGGCATGAGGAAAAGTGGTCTAGTTGGTAAGACTCCTTGGCATCAGGATGCAGCGGTACTGCCGCCAGATTGCGGCACTGAGTTAATCACTGTTTGGGTGCCTATCAATGATGCTGACGAGCTAAATGGGTGCTTGCAATTTATAGAGGGTGGACAAGAGCGCGATTTAATAAAACATGGCTTTGGTCCAGTCGACGGTTTAGAGATTCCTCAAGAAGTGGTTTCTAATATAGAACCTGTTGTGGTGCCCGCAAAGCGTGGTGATATTTTGTTAATCCATCGGAATTGTCCGCACAGTAGCTTGCCTAACGTTAGCAATGAAATCCGATTCAGCCTAGATTTGCGTTACAATCCAAGCCATCAGAACTCTGGTCGGGAAATTTTTCCTAGTTTCATTGCTCGAAGCCGCAAAAATCCTGCAAGTGAGCTTCGCGATCCAGAGAAGTGGACCCAAATGTGGATGGAAGCGCGTCATTGGCTAGCCACTTCACCAGATGCGCCAAAAACGGCCTATGACTGGTTGCGTTAAAATTTAAAAACCTGTAAACTTTGACGCTGACTTAGGATTAACGCTAGTTACTATGCCACGGGTGATTACTTCATGCAGTTTAGATAAGCAAAGTGCTGATAAGCTAGTGATGTCGAGACGTGCGGTGAAAATCTTATGTATAAAAGTTGCTTTTAAAAATTTTTTTTACTTCCTTAATAGGTACCAAAGCACCTTTTTGTTCAATTACATGAGATGAAATATTATGAGCTTTTTTGATAGAATTTTCTAAATCAAATCCAGCAATATATGAAGCTAGAAATACTCCGTTAAAACTATCCCCTGCCCCAGTACTATCTACAAGTTGTTTTTTTTAGTTTGACCAATTCGATTTTTGCTGCTTTTGGGAGGCTGGGTAGGGGAGGTATTAGTTAAAGATGATGAGAGGCGGGGTCTGCTACCCCCGCCCCCATTCCTGTAATTGCACGTAGCGAAAAAGTTGGCTTACAGTTTTATGTCCTGAAATAGCCATTATTTGTGGAATACTATATCCACTTTCAAACATTTGAGAGATAGCTTCATGTCTAAGGTCATGAAATGTAAGAGTTTCAATCTTTGTGCGCCTTTTAAGTCTATTCCAAGCATGACGAAATGCGTTATCTGTTAGAGGGAATACTTTCTCTTTGTCTCTCTTTTTGATTGATTTGAGACACACTAAGGCTTTTTTTGTTAACGGCACCCATCTGGGTGATCCATTCTTGGTAATTGGTAACAAAACACATGATTTTTCAAAATCAATATTCTGCCATGACAACTCTAATAATTCGCCACGCCTCATCGCTGTCTCCACAGCTAAGATAATCATAGGGTAAAGATACCAGGACTTTCGTTTAACAGCCTCTGATAGTAGTCTTTTGTATTCTCCTGATTTTAGTCTTCTTTCCCGAGGTGGGTTAGTGCGCGGAAAACGAATTTGAGCGATAGGGTTTTCAGAAAGTTGCCATCCCCATTCTATTTTTGCGATATTCCAAGCATGGCGTAATAAGACTAAGTCATAATGACATGTCCGTGACCCATCGCGAAGGCGTTTATCGCGAAAGCTTGCAAAGACATGGGGTAGGGCATTTTGTAACTTGATTGCCATTAATTCGCTATCTTTGAGGAGTCTTTTAAGTCGACGCACTTCAGTTACACGTCCTCTTTTTTGCGGTGTAACTACGTCTCTATATTTTTTCATTAGATCATAAATTGTTAAATCAGAGGTTTCTGATTTCAACCATTGCCCATTCTGGAAGAGTACTTCCTGCTCTCTAGCCCAACATACAGCATCTTTTTTAAGAATAAATGTCTTTGAGGTTGAACCTTTGGCAGTTTGACGAATTTGTACCTGCCACTTGCCATTACGTTTACGAAATGAGGCCAACTACATATCTCCTTGTGACTGTAGTGTGACTGACAAGGCTTCACTTAATTTTATTTCCTTATTTTATTGGGGTAGCTCAGGGGTAGAGCAGAGGACTGAAAATCCTCGTGTCGGTGGTTCAAATCCGCCCCCGGGCACCACTTAAAAATCTCTACCTGATACTTTTTGCTCCGTTACGTAATTTTTAGTTTATATTACAAACGTGCTTCAAATTATAATCAAAATCAATGATTTTGAATACATTTTGCATGGTTTATAAAACATTTGTATAAATAAAAATTTATTTACAAAACATCTGGACAAATAAAACATCTGATGTTTAGATTAGATTTATGGATGAATTACTTTACTATGACTTAAAAAATGTTTCAGGATTAACACCTGGCTTAGCGACACAAGTTTGTAGAGAAATTGGCCGTAGAATAGTTGCAGGTCTTTTTCCAGAAGGCCAATTTATAGACGACGAAACTAAGTTATGTGAAAGATTTAATGTTAGTAAATCTGTTGTACGTGAAGCAGTTAAAATTTTGGTAGCAAAAGGATTGTTAGAAGTTCGACGTGGAAATGGAACAAGAGTCCGCCAAAGAGCCAGCTGGAATCTATTAGACGACGACGTTCTTGCATGGCATCAGGGTGTTGAACCAAATCCAGATTTTCTTCGCAAACTTATCGATGTAAGACTTATGGTTGAGCCAAATGCAGCTTTTTGGGCGGCAGGTGCTGCGACTGAAGAGCAAATAAAAGAAATTCGTAAAGCCCACAATGATATGGAACAAGCTGATTCCATTCAAGAATATGTAGTTGCTGATGCTAAATTTCATCGAGCTGTTCTAAGGGGAGCAAATAACGAATTACTTACAGCCATGGAGGGAGTAATCTTTTCTGCCTTATTGAGTTCGATTAAAATTACCAATAATGATCCTATAGATAACCGCGAGCGTTCCTTACCTCTTCATTTTGAAATTCTTAAAGCAATAGAAATTCATGATAGAGAACGTGCGGAATTCGCTATGAGTAAGCATATGGCTGATACATATAAACGTCTTTCAAAATTACTTCCTGAATTAAAATCGGAGATTAAAAAAATGTAAGTTAAATAATTCCACAACTGCTCAAATTGGTGGTAGAGCCAGTGGTCAAACACGATTTTTAAATTAACATCTCGTGTAAAATTTCCTAAACATTATAGGAAAATCCACCAACAAAAGGTGTTTTTTACGCCAAACAACATCAAAAAAAAGGAGGAGATGATGTTTACAAAAATTAAAAAAAGTCTTCTAGCTGGTACCCTAGCTATTTCAACTATGACAATGGCTGGTACAGTTTCTGCTGGAGCAATGGTAGCGCTTCTGTTGCCAGAAAACGTAAATCCAAGATGGGAAACTCAAGATGCGGCTGCTTTTGTTCGCACTATGGGTGAGTTGGCACCTGATGTTAAAGTTGAAGTATTCAATGCAAACAATGATACTTCTACTCAGCAGCGTCAAGCTGAACAAGCTCTTACACAAGGTGCAAAGGTTTTAGTTGTAATTCCAATCGATGGTGAAAGCTCAGCAATTATAGCAGATAATGCCGCAGAAGAGGGTATTCCAACTATAGCATATGATCGTATGATTAATTCAATGAATACTACATTTTGGGTGCAAGCTGATTTAGAAGGCATGGGATATGATCAAGCAATGCATATTATTAATAATACTAAATCAGGGGATACTTTGGTTATGCTAAAAGGATCACCTACTGATCCTAACGCTGCAGTTATCCATAATGGACAACTCAGGGCTTTAACACCATTATATGAAAGTGGTGAAAGAATTATGGGTTACGAAAATTGGACACAAGGATGGGACCCTGCAATTGCGCGTCGTTCAATGGATCAAGCACTTACCCAATTGAATAATAATGTTCAAGGAGTTGTATCTTCAAATGATGGTAATGCTGGAGCTGCTATAGCATCTATGGAAGAACAAGGAATGGCTGGAACAGTTCCAGTGTCGGGTTTAGATTGTACTGTTCAAGCACAGCAATTAATATTATTGGGTAAACAAACTCAGTGTGGTTGGCGTCCTCTCGAAGACATGGCAGCAGCTGCCGCTGCAGTTACAGTTCGTTTGGTTAATGGTGAGGACTTTTCTGATCTAGCCCCGCAAAAGGTCAAAAATGGAGTTGGTGCTGAAGTAGCATATGTACCAGTTGGTTCCTACTCAGCAGTAGGTGTTGACGGTGTAGCCTATGTAATTGCCAATGACAAATCAATAACAAAAGATATGATTTGCCAAGGTGAGGCTGCAGAAACAACATTTTGTAAGTGATAGATAAATAAATGGAATCTAAAAATGATTTGGTGGGGCATAAAGTCCCACCAGCTCACCTCATTGTTCGTGGAATTGATAAAAAATTTGGCGGACTGCAAGCATTAAAAGATGCTGATTTTGAAGTTGCTCGTGGAGAAGTTATGGCTCTCGTTGGTGACAACGGTGCTGGTAAATCAACCTTAATGAAAGTTTTAGCGGGAGCATATTCAGCTGATGCTGGAGATTTCTTTCTAGACGGAAAGAGAGTTAGTATCAAATCACCAAATGATGCAAGTGCTCTTGGTATACAAATTGTTTATCAAGATCTTGCATTGTGTGAAAATCTTGACGTAGCTGCAAATCTTTCACTTGGAAAAGAACCAGTAAAAAATGGCTGGAGATTTTTACCATACTTTTTACGTCCAATTGATAATTTAGAAATGGAGAGTAAGGCTAATAAAGCGATTAAACGGTTACAAGTACGTACTCTTCATTCTGTACGTTCAAAAGTAAGTGGATTATCTGGTGGACAGCGTCAAGCTATAGCGATAGCACGTGCAGTAGGTACTGAGAGTTCAGTTGTAATGTTGGATGAACCTACAGCTGCATTAGGAGTTGCACAAACTAAACAAGTGTTAGAAGTTGTAAAGCGATTGAGGGATACAAATCATGCAGTTGTTTATATTTCACACAATATGCAGGACATTTTTGAAGTCTCCGATAGAATTACAGTTCTTCGTCATGGTCAGAATGTTTCTACATTTATTACATCTAACACTACACCTGATGAAGTTGTTGTAGCTATGACACGTGGATTAGATAAAAATTCTGTAGGAAGTGTTTAGAATGCAATCTGAAAAAAAAATTAAATTCCTTGATCGGTTAAGCTTACTACGCGAAACTCAGTTTGGTGCTTTTTTACCTGTACTTTTTGCTCTTACAGCGATTTGGGGATACTTTGGTTTAATTTTACCAATTCATGACTTAATTTCAGGCGAAGCAGAAAATTTTCGTGCAATTTTCTTAAGTCCCAGAAATATATATAATCTGTTTATGCAGTCAGCAGTTATAGCTGCGCTTGCTGTAGGTATCACTGTTGTTCTTCTTTTAGGAGAAATAGATCTTTCTGCAGCTGCCACTGCAGGAGTTTGTGCCGCTCTTTTGGGAGTTCTTGTACTCGCTGGAGTACCTGGTTTTATTGCTTGTTTAATTGTAATATTTGTAGGAATAATAATGGGAGCTGCTCAGGGATTGCTTGTAGCTTATGTAGGAATACCTTCTTTTGTGGTAACATTAGCAGGCCTACTTGGATATCAGGGTTTGATGCAAAAAATACTTCCTACAGGCAATTTGAATGTTGGAGACCCTTTTGTTCGAAGTATAGCAAGAATTTTGATACCAGATATTTGGGGTTTAATTCTTGCTTTATTTGTATTTGCTTTATTTTTATTTACAACACTTCGTAAACAATTCCAAAGAAAATCAAAAGGCTTAGAACTAGATAATAATTGGACTGTTTGGTTTCAAATTTTAGCCTTTGGTTTAATTGTGATTTCTGCTGTTCTTACATTAAATGCTTACAGGTCTCTACCTTTACTATTAGTTTTATTAATTGCTTTTACGGCTTTTTTAGATTGGATCACAAGATCCACGCCTTATGGAAGATCCATCTTTGCAGTTGGAGGTAATGCTGAAAGTGCAAGAAGAGTTGGTATGAAAATCAAAAGGATTAGAGTTTCAGCATTTGCTATTGTGGGTTTGATGGCTGCAATAGGAGGTATCTTTGGTGCCTCTAGATACGGATCTGTTTCATATACTGCTTTTGCAGGTGGTTCACTTCTTCTTGAGGCTATTGGTGCTGCTGTTATAGGTGGTACTTCACTTTTTGGTGGACGAGGCTCCGTCTGGAATGCAATTTTAGGAGCATTAGTAATTGGATCACTAGGAAATGGTCTTGATCTTTCAGGTGCGTCCGCTGCTGATAAACTTATGGTGTCTGGAGCTATTTTACTTTTAGCAGTAGCAATAGATGCATTATCCCGTAACTCTGTAGGTGGTCGTTAAAATGTGGTCAGAAAATGAAAAAAATATTCTTAATATAATACTTGATCAACTTATTCCTAAAAACTCAAAAAGAAATATTCCAAGTGCAGGAGAACTTGGAATTGCCTCTTTTATTTTTGATGCTGCTAATAAAAATAATAATTTGAAAGATGATGTTGTCTTTATATTAGATTGGGCACTCACTAAAGCGGACAAGATTTCTCCCTGTCTTGTCCGCAAATTAGAAAAAGAAAACCCCAACGCTTTTGTTTCATTGTTAACAGAAACTTATAAAGGATATTATAGTCGTCCAGATATAAGACAAAAATTTGGTCTTAGTAAAAAACCTGTTCATCCATCTGGCTATTTAGTTGTATCAGAAAGTAATGATTATTTAGCACAGATAACTGATACAGTTAGAGCCCGTGGTCCAATATATAGGGATCCAACTGGAGGCTAATTATGAGTAATGAACCAGTTGATGTATTAATAATTGGAGCAGGAGCTTCTGGGGCGGCTATAGCTTGGTCTTTAATTGAAACCAAGATGAGAATTTTATGTCTAGAACAGGGAAATCATTTGTCAGATAAAGATTTTCCATCACGTCGTGATGATTATGAACTATCTCGATATGCTGAATTTTCTTGTGATCCCAATGTACGAAGGCTTAAACAGGATTATCCAATAAATTCAAAAGATAGTTGTATAACACCTGTTAATTGGAATGGGGTAGGTGGCTCTACAATGAATTTTCTTGCTCACTGGCCTAGAATGCGTCCAAGTGATTTTAGAACAAAAACACTTGACGGTGTTGCTGAAGATTGGCCAGTGGATTATTATGACCTTGAACCTTTTTATGAGATAAATGATAGAAATGTTGGAGTATCTGGTCTTAGTGGTAATCCAGCCTATCCAAAATATAGTGTACCTAATCCTCCAATCCCCATTGGAATTTTAGGTCAGACTTTAGCAAAAGGTTTTAATAAATTAGGATGGCATTGGTGGCCTTCTGACGTTGCCATTCTTAGCAAGGATGATAATGGTCGACAGAAATGTGTGAATGCAGGTACTTGTGATCTTGGTTGTGCTGCAGGGGCAAAAGGCGGTGCCAATTTTACTTATTGGCCTATATTAGAAAATGCAGGTGTTGAGTTGCGCACAAATGCAAGAGTCTCTGAAATCCAAGTTGATAAAGTTTCTGGTTTGGCAAATGGTGTACTTTATTATGGAGCTGATGGAAGGCTCAATCAACAAAAAGCTGAAATAATTATAATGGCATGTAATGGTGTTGGTACTCCACGATTACTTTTAAATTCTAAATCTGATTTATTTCCTGAAGGATTAGCCAATAACTCAGGTTTGGTTGGTAAAAATCTAATGTTTCATCCTTTAACTGGAGTTGCAGGTGTTTTTGATGAGCCTATGAAAGGGCATGAAGGACCTATGGCTTGTTCTATTTTATCTCAGGAATTTTATGAAAGTGACAGTTCTCGGGGATTTATTCGTGGCTATGGACTTCATTCAGGACGCTCAACAACTCCAATGACTTTTGCTCTTGGAGGCTATGGGATTGATAATCCTATTCCTTGGGGTGATGAGCATCGAGAAATTATGGATAATATGTATCCATATCTTGCGGGTCTAACAATAGTAACTGAGGATTTACCAGAAGAACATAATTGTGTCACTTTAGATAACGAACTTAAAGATAGTGACGGTATTCCAGCGCCAAAAATAACTTATAGAGTTAGTGAAAATACCAAAGCTATGATAAAGCATGGTGAGGAGCGTGCTAGAGAAGTATTAATTGCTGCAGGTGCAAAAAAAATATTAAGCAAGAATGATGATAATGTCTGGTGGCGTGCAGGTTGGCACCAAATGGGTACTTGTCGAATGGGACATGATCCAAAAAAATCTGTTGTGAATGGTTGGGGGCGTAGTCATGATGTTAAGAACTTGTTCATAGTTGATGGCTCAATTTTTGTAACTGCTGGTGCCGTTAATCCTACATCCACAATACAGGCACTAGCATTATATATTGGTGACCAAATTAAAAAAAATATTGGAACATTATTTGATTGAGAGCTATATGAAATTTCCAACAAAAATGTATATAAATGGTAAACTAACATCTGGTAATGGATATAAGCAAGTTTTTAACCCTGCCACTGAAAAAGAGGTTGTTACAGTTTCAACTGCTGGATTACGTGATATTGAAAAAGCTCTTCAATCGGCTAAAAATGCTTTTCCAAGCTGGTCTACAACTTCAATAGAAGATCGCCAGAGATGGATGAAGAAATTATGTGACGAAGTTGTAAAAAACGAAGACTTTTTAAGAGAATGTATTCATTACGAAATGGGAAAACCTTGGGCTCAAACTTATGAAGATTGGGACCGATTAGTCGCTTCACTTGATTTTTATTCAGAAGAGATTTCACGTATACAAAACTATAGTCTAGTAGATCGCGCAGGTACACATAATCATCGGATGGTATATGAAGCTGCAGGTGTTGTTTTGGCATTCTTAGCATGGAATTTTCCACTTCTGAATTTAGCTTTCAAAATTGGTCCAGCTATGGCTGCAGGCTGTCCAATAATTATAAGACCTTCTGAAATGACGCCAATATCAGCATATGCTGTAGGGATGCTTTGTAAAAAAATTAAACTCCCAGATGGAGTAGTTCAAATCTTATGTACTGAAAGTCATGAAGTAGCTGATAAGTTAACTTCATCAAATATTCCACAAGTTATAACCTTAATTGGATCCACTCAAACAGGTCAGCACATTATGCGTACTGGAGCATCTTCAATAAAACGCTATTCTATGGAATTAGGAGGAAATGCCCCTGTTTTGATATTTGAAGATGCAGATTTGGATCTAGCAGCTGATATAGTAACAGGTGTTAAATTTTCTAATGCAGGTCAAATTTGCGTAGCACCAAATAGAATATTTGTTTCGGATTTAGTAAAGAAGGATTTCACTGATAAGGTTGTTTCCCGAGCAAAAGCTGCAAAAGTCGGTTTTGATAAGAATAAGGAAATTACAACTGGTCCAGTGATTGATAAAAGAGCATTTGAAAATATCAAAATGCTTATAGACGATGCAGTCACAAACGGTGCTAAACTTTTAGTAGGTGGTGATAGGCCTTCATATTTAAAACAAGGATATTATATAGCGCCAACAGTTTTAAGTGATGTAACAGAAACAATGCAAGTCTACCTTCAGGAAACTTTTGGTCCTATTATTAGTTTGATCACATTTTCTGAAGAGACTATGCTTTTAAAAATGGCCAATGATTGTGATGAAGGTGGTCTTACAGCATATGTTTTTACTTCTGACCAAACTCGTGCTGAATATTATGCTTCAAAATTAAGATATGGAGAAATTCAGATTAATGGAGTTAAATATGATATTGATTTACCTCATGGTGGGATTGGTCAATCAGGAATAGGGCATGATTGTTCATCACTAGCTCTAATGGATTATCTTGTACAAAAACGAATTACTAGTGCAAAAAAAACCTATAAGTTTGAAAGGTTAAACTCATGAAAATTACTCGAATTACTAGTCATGTTCTGGGTTATGATCTGCCTGAGTCATTAGGTTATTCTCAACAGTATTACAATAAGCGAACCTCACATATTGTTGAAGTTGAAACTGATGAGGGTATCACAGGATGGGGTGAATGTTTTGGAGCAGGGAATATTGCTCTTGCTAATAAAGGAATAGTTGAAAAAGTAATTCAGCCTATGGTTTTAGGGATGCAAGCACTAGATCGTGATGTAATTTGGCATAAGGTATATAATTTAATGAGAGATCATGGTCAAAAAGGTATGCCGCTTCAGGCTTTATCAGGTGTTGATATTGCATTATGGGACATAGCAGGAAAGGCCGCTGGGCTTCCAATTTATAAAATGATTGGTGGAGCACATCGTGAAAAAGTTGAAGTTTATGGATATGGTATGATGCTTCGACCTGAAAATGTTGATAGTCTTGTTTCTAGATTTATGGATGAAGCTACCAAAATCAAAGAGAAGGGTTTTAAGGCTGTAAAGATGAAAGTAGGACTTGGTCCTAAAGACGATTTACGACTTATAGAGTCGGTTCGACGTGGAGTTGGAGATAATTATAGATTTATGGTTGACGCTAATCATGCGTATACAACTCATGATGCTTTTTACGTAGGACGCGCAATGGAAGAATTTGACCCCTATTGGTTTGAAGAACCTGTAGCACCAGAAGATCTTGATGGTTATCGAGAATTGCGAGCTAGTCTTAAAGTCAACATTTCTGGAGGAGAAGCTGAATTCAATCGTTGGGGGTGGAGAAATCTTTTAGAAAGTAGAGGTTTGGATATCGCCCAACCCGAGGTATGTGCACTTGGTGGTATTTCTGAGTATCTAAGAGTTCTTGCATTATGTCATGCACATTTTACACCTGTAGTAAACCACGTATGGGGATCTGCTATTGCTGTAGCTACAAACTTACACTTATTAGCTGCGATGCCACCTTTGCCAGGAGGGCTTTTCCCATGGGAACCAATGCTAGAATATGATACAACTCATAATAGATTTATTGATGATCTTTTAACAGAGTCCTTAGAAATTAAAAATCAAGTTAAAGCTAATAATGGTACTGTATCTTTACCAACTGGACCTGGATTGGGTGTTACCCCTAAGAGAGATTTTCTTGATAGTTTCAGAATTTGTGACTAATTAAATTACTATTTACAACATTATTTTTGCATAGTTAAGATTTTGCAACCTATTAAAGAGTTCTATTTAGGTCAAAGCTTTTTGCTTCATAACCTTAGCAATAGTATCACCAATTACTGCAGGGTTAGGAGCAACGGTCACACCCGCTGCTGATAAAATTTCTACTTTTTCACTCGCACTTTCTCCAAATGCAGAAATAATTGCACCGGCGTGCCCCATAGTTCTCCCTTTTGGTGCAGTCATGCCAGCTACATAGGCAACAACAGGTTTCTTAATATGTTCCTTTAAGTATGCTGCAGCCTCTGCTTCTTGTGGTCCACCTATCTCACCAATCATACATATAACATCAGTTTCATCATCATCTTTAAAGCGTTGCAGAATATCTTTGAAGGATGAACCGTTTATAGGATCACCGCCAATACCAACTGAAGTAGAAACACCAATACCATGTGCTTTTAACTGAGCAGCAGCTTCGTATCCCAGAGTACCTGAGCGACTAACGATGCCAATATTTCCTTGAAGGTAAATATGACCGGGCATAATTCCAAGTAATGCTTTGCCTGGACTAATTGTTCCTGCGCAATTTGGACCAGTCAAAACCATGCGTCTTTCTAATGGATATCTATACATGTATCGTTTCACTCGTATCATATCTTGCGCAGGAATACCGTCAGTTATACATACGCTATACTTTATTCCTGCATCTGCAGCTTCCATTATGCTATCAGCAGCAAAAGGCGGAGGAACAAACACTAGGCTTGCTTCTGCACCAGTATTTTCAACAGCATCAGCAACAGTATCGAATACTGGCAGACCTTCTACCTCCATACCACCTTTTCCAGGAACAACTCCACCAACAACATTAGTACCATACTTCACCATGTCTTCAGTATGAAAGCGGGCCATTTTACCAGTTATACCTTGAACAATTACTGGGGTATTTCTATCAATTAATATACTCATTTTGTTACTCTCTGTTTAGTTTCTCCAACAGAGAAACTCTGCCAAGCTTGAACTGAGCGCTCTGCTGCTTCCATCAATGTTTTTGCTCTGATAATTGGAAGACCAGAGTTAGCTAGGATCTTTTGTCCCTCTTCAACATTTGTACCTGCCAAGCGGACGATAACTGGAACATTGACTTGAACTTCATGCAATGCTTGAACAACACCCTCTGCAACCCAGTCACAACGGTTTATACCAGCAAATATATTAACCAATACCGCTTGTACGTTATCATCTGACATTACCAAACGGAAAGCTTTAGCCACCCGTTCGGGTGTAGCTCCGCCTCCAATATCAAGAAAGTTAGCTGGCTCACCACCAGCCAATTTGATGGTATCCATTGTAGCCATAGCTAAGCCTGCCCCATTGACTATGCACCCAATGTTACCTTCTAATCCAACATAACTTAGCCCCCTGTCAGCAGCACGACTTTCCCTAGGGTCTTCTTGGCTTTTATCACGCAATTCCGAGATATGAGGATGTCTAAAAAGCGCATTGTCGTCAAATGTCATTTTTGCATCTAATGCTAGAATACGGTTATCCCTTGTGATTACTAGAGGGTTTATTTCGACCATGGTTGCATCATGTTCCCTGAATGCACGGTAGCAACCTTGCAAAGTCCTTACCATGCATTGAGTTAAAGCTGGATTAATACCTAATTTAAAAGCAATTTGCCGACACTGAAAATCTTGCAATCCAACAGCTGGTTCAACTGTTGACCGTATAATACTTTCCGGTTTATTTTCAGAGATATCTTCGATTTCCATACCTCCTTCAGCAGACGCTACGATCATCACTCTTTGAGAGGATCTATCTAAAACAAATCCTAGGTATATTTCCCTATCAATTGGAACACCACCTTCAACGTAAACTCGGTATACGCCCTTGCCATTTGAGTCAGTTTGGTGAGTAACTAATTTACTTCCAAATAGGTTTTCGCATATTTCCACGATCTCGGTATCGCTATTACAAACTTTAACACCCCCAGCTTTTCCACGACCACCTGCATGTATCTGAGCTTTAACGACCCAGATATCACCTCCAATCTCTCGAGCTCGATATGCTGCTTGCTCTGGACTATATGCAAGAGCTCCTGGTGGCACGCCTACACCAAATTTTGCTAATATTTCTTTCGCCTGATATTCATGGATATCCATCTATTTATCTCCAACTAAACTTTCCAATACTTTTATATCATTTTTTCAATGTATTTGGTCAATTAAGCTAGTAATTGAAAATGCATTGAATACTCTTGCATTATATTACCTGTTAATGGGCAGAAGACTATTTTTTTAGGTATATCTAGGTTTGGATAATTTTTTTTTTTGAACATTACTACTCCTTACGCCTGTACTAAAAATGTATCAAGGTTATTTAAAAAAGAAACCACCTCTAACTAGCTTTTGGATAACGTAAAGTAAAGTAATTTAAATAAACATTTCTTATCATACAAACGTATCCTCAAATATCCACCTAATTCCTTAACACTAATAGGTGATATTATAAATGAGAGAGATGTCCCACTTGGGTTAATCCAAATTGACTGTGTGAAATATTATATTTTACACTGGAATTTAAATTTTTTTATTGACAGTGAACTTTTTTACCGCAATGACCTCGACTAGATAACCCAAAAGTAGGAGGAACTAAAAAATGTCTTTTTTTCCAATTGAACAGGCGCCACCCCGACTAAATAGATCTGAATTGGCGGTGCCGGGCTCTCAATTTAATATGTTTCAGAAGGCTGCAGATTCAGATGTTGACATTATTTTTTTAGATTTAGAGGATGCAGTAGCTCCGGACGAAAAAGAGCAAGCGCGTAAAAATATTATTAAAGCGCTTAATGAAATAGACTGGGGAAACAAAACCATGTCTATTAGAATTAATGGTCTGGATACTCATTACATGTACAAAGATGTTGTTGACATTATTGAACAAGCCGGGGAGAGGTTAGATTTAGTAATGATCCCTAAGGTAGGTACAGCTGCCGATGTCTACGCCGTTGATATGATTGTAACCCAGGTTGAAGATGCAATGGGTTACAAAAAACGTATTGGTTTCGAACTTATAATAGAAACGGCATTGGGAATGCAAAACGTTTCTGAGATAGCAGCTGCTTCCAAACGTAACGAGAGCCTGCATTTTGGAGTTGCAGACTATGCTGCATCTACACGAGCTCGCACTACTAGCATAGGTGGTGTCCATCCGGATTATTCAGTATTAACAGATAGAGTAGAAGGTGAACCACGTCAAACTCATTGGGGTGATATGTGGCATTATGCGATTGCGCGCATGGTTGTAGCAGCACGAGCAAATGGCTTAAGACCAATAGATGGACCTTTTGGTGACTTTAAAGATCCTGATGGTTTTAGAGCTGCTGCAAAAAGGGCAGCCGTTTTAGGATGTGAAGGGAAGTGGGCAATTCACCCAAGTCAAATTCAATTAGCTAATGATGTTATGAGCCCGTCAGATGCTGAAATCCTAAAAGCAAATCGAATTTTAGATGCCATGGCTGATGCTGAAGCAAGCGGTAAAGGGGCGGTTTCTCTTGATGGCCGTCTTATAGATTATGCATCTATTAAACAGGCTGAAGTACTTGTTGAAAAAGCTAAACAAATTGCAAGTCAGTGAAATTAGTGAATTAAAAAACCAGAGCTATAAAAGTATATGTGTTAATTGAGATTGTAGATTTAAATGTTAGAAGTAGTATACTTCTCTAATATCTATAAAACTAAAAAAATTAAACTGTAATAAAGGATTTTAGTATGCAAGAAACTTGGAGATGGTTTGGGCCCGATGATCCAGTAAGTCTTCAAGATATTGCGCAAGCTGGTGCTTCAGGAGTTGTCACAGCTCTTCATCACCTTTCGGCAGGTGTTATTTGGTCAAAAAAAGAAATTTCTATTAGGAAGAATGAAATTTTAAAATCTAAGGAGAATATAGAAGTTGATTTGCAATGGAGTGTAGTTGAAAGTTTGCCAGTAAGTGAGGATATAAAACGTCAATCAGGAGATTGGCGCAATCATATTAAAAATTATTGTTTAAGTATGGAGAATTTAGCTGCCGCTGGTATTTCTACAATTTGTTATAATTTTATGCCAATTCTAGATTGGACACGTACAGAGCTTGCCAGAAAGTTACCAACTGGAGCTACTTGTATGCGTTTTGACTTAATCGATTTTATTGTATTTGATGTCTTTATATTGAAGAGAAATGAGGCTTTTAAAGATTATTCTAAGAGGCTAAAGGTTTTAGCTAAAAAAAGATTTGAGAATATGAGTAAAAAACAAAAAGAAAATTTGACATCGAATATAGTATCTGGACTACCAGGTGCAGCAGAAAAATTTTCTCTTGGAGACGTCAAAAATCATTTAAAAAAATACGAGAATATTTCAGAAAAGATCCTTAGAAAAAATTTAATCGATTTCTTGAGAGAAGTTACTCCAATAGCTCAAGATCTAGGTATCAGATTATGCTGTCATCCTGATGATCCACCATTTTCTTTACTAGGATTACCACGGATTATGTCAACTGAATCAGACTATAGAATAATTATGGATGAGATACCAATACAAGCAAATGGGATTACACTTTGTTCTGGTTCTCTTGGTGTCAGAAAAGATAATGATATAACAGGTATGATGTCACGGCTGGGAGATCGTGTCCATTTTTTACATTTAAGAAATGTAAAAAGAGAAACTGATAACATTCCAAACTCCTTTTATGAAGCGGAACATTTAAATGGAAGTACTGACATGGTATCTCTTATAAGCGCTATTTTAAAAGAAGAAAATCGACGTCGCAAACATGGACGAAAGGACTGGTCAATTCCATTTCGTCCAGATCATGGGCAGAATATATTAGACGATCTGCAGAGGTATTCTAAACCTGGTTACCCTGCAATTGGTCGGTTAAAAGGGTTGGCTGAGCTTAGAGGTATATCAACTGCATTATCAAAGCAGTTTGAGGATAAGGAATGACTAAACGCCTAAGGAATTTAAGTGATTTATCAAATATTAATCGTCCAAGATATAATCCAAGTAGTTTTGGTATTGGAATAGTCCATTTAGGAGTGGGATCATTTCATAAAGCGCATCAAGCTTATTATACAGATAAAGTCTTGGAAAAATCTGGTGGTGATTGGAGAATAATTGGAGTTTCTCTTCGTTCTAAAAAAGCTCAAAACGAATTAAGGCCTCAAAACGGACTATATACACTTTTAATCAAAGGAAAAACGGGGACAACTTCTAAATTAATAGGCTCTATTTCTGATGTTTTAAGCGTATCAACAGATTCTGGACCTGCTATCAAAGCAATGGTTAGTACCAATATTAAGATTGTATCTCTAACAGTAACAGAAAAAGCTTATGGACTGGATCTTTTAAATCTAGGATGTAATTCTAATCATACTGAAGTTGCTTACGACTTAAAAAACTTTCATTCACCACGTGGAGTTTTAGGTATAGTAACTAAAGCATTAGCAATTCGTAAGTCTAGAAAAATCCCACCTTTTACAGTATTATGCTGTGATAATTTACCCAATAATGGTAAGTTGCTTCGTTCTGCTGTTATAGATTTTGCCAAACGTATTGACATAAAACTTAGTCAATGGATAGAAGATGAGGTAGCTTTTCCTTCAACAATGGTAGATAGAATTACGCCATCTCCTACTCAAAATACATACCAAGAAGCAAAACGAGTTATTAATTTAAAAGATCATGCTGCTGTTGAAACTGAAGAGTTTAGTCAGTGGGTTATTGAAGATAATTTCCCGTTAGGTCGTCCAGATTGGGATTGTGCAGGCGCCATTTTTACTAATAATGTTGGTTCATTCGAAAAGATGAAACTTCGTATGCTAAACGGTACTCACTCAATGCTTGCTTATGTTGGGTTTCATTGTGGTCATAGGTATGTTCGTGATGTCATGAATGACAAAGTCCTATCCAACCTCGTTACTCGGCACCTTCAAATAGCAGCTCAAACTCTTAAACCAATTAAAGGAATTGATTACAACAATTATGCCCAATCTTTGGTCTCAAGATTTTCAAACCCTGAAATTGCTCATGAAACATTTCAAATTGCCATGGATGGTTCAGAAAAAATGCAACAGCGTATTTTTTATCCTCTTAAAGATGCAATAAGCTTAAATTTAAATATACGACCATTTGCTTTTGCGATAGCCGCATGGTTGAGACATATATCTCAATCTTATCATGATTGCGCACCTTATGAGCTGCGCGACCCTATGGCTGATCAATTAAGTCCCTTACCAAAAGAGAGGAGTGCTCACTCTATTTCGGAGTATTTATCAAGAATAGGATTATTAATTGATGATTTAAAAGATGATAAAATGTTTTGGGGTCAAGTCTCTGATATTTTAAATAACATGATGTGTAAACCAATGAAAAGCATAGTTGAACAGGAAATAATATGAAAAAACTGATTTCAATTGGTGAGTGTATGTTAGAGTTATCTTCAGTAAAAGATGATATTTGGAAAATGGGTATTGCAGGTGATACTTTAAACACTTCGTGGTATGCAAGAGCATGTTTGTCAAAAAATTGGAGTGTTTTATTCGCAACTAAAATCGGTAAGGACGTTATGTCGTCAAAAGTCATAAATTTTTTTAATCAAAATGACATTGGTACTGACAGAATTTATTATCACCCCTCACGAACCATTGGACTTTATGCCATCCAACTAAATAATGGTGAACGAAATTTTGCATATTGGCGTGAAAATTCTGCTGCTAGGTTAATAGCTGATGATCAAAAAATTTTAAAACATATGTTGGGAGGTGCAGATATTATTCATTTTTCAGGGATAACTCTAGCTATCTTACCACCAGAAGGACGTGAAAATTTATTTTTTATTTTGCAGGAATTACGATCAAAGGGTGCTTTTATTTCATTTGATCCTAATATCAGACCTAAACTTTGGGATTCATTAGATTTAGCTAATAGTATTATTTCAAAGGCTGCAAGTTTTTGTGATTTAATATTACCTAGTTTTGAAGAAGAATCTAATTGTTTTGGTGATAATATACCCGTGGAAACTATTAATAGATATAGTCAATTAGGTGCTCCTCTTATAGTTGTTAAAGATGCGGGATCTTCCATTTATGGAAAACAAGGGGATAACCCAGTTGTTTGTGTTGAAACTAAAAAAAAGCCTCTTGTGGATAGTACAGGGGCGGGAGACAGTTTTAATGGGGTTTTTCTATCTGCTTATATTGAAGGTTATAGTTTAAAAGAATCTATTCGAAAAGCTCATAACATTTCATCTTATGTCATTGGATTTAAAGGTGCATTGGTACCTATGCAGGATGTCAAAAAAATTTATAAAAGTGACTTAAATTAGGAGATTTATTTTGAACAGTTAAAATTAATTTACTTTATTATTAAAGCCCTGTTACTATAATTTGTTTAAAAAAGTAGGTTTGCTCATAATGAGAAATATATCAAATTTGAATGACAAAAATAATTTAATTTCAATAAATGAAGTAG
>CACMAH010000013.1 GCA_902611605.1 uncultured Alphaproteobacteria bacterium | reverse complement strand
CCAGTAAAGATTATTGAAATAGCAAAAAAAATTAGTGAAAAATCCATGTCTTCTATCATTGCTATTAAGGAATCTATAAATTTTTCATACGAAGCAAATCTAGCTGCGGGAATAAATTTTGAAAGAAGAAAGTTTCATTCTTTATTTTCAACAGAAGATCAAAAGGAGGGTATGTCCGCCTTTATAGAAAAAAGAACACCAAAATTCACAGATAGATAACTTCTTATTATTGACTTTTGATTAAGTCTATGTAATCAGCATTAATTAATTTTAAAAGGAAAGATATTAAATGGCTAACACACCGTCTGCTAAAAAGCGAGTTCGACAAATACAAAGAAAAACTGAAGTAAATAAGGCTAGAAAGTCTAGGATTAAAACTTTTGTTAGGAAGGTTGAAGAAGCAATTCAATCTAAAGATGTCGAATCTGCAGTGGAAAGTTTAAAATTAGCTCAACCAGAAATTATGAGAGGAGCTAATAAGGGTATTTTTCATAAAAATACAGCTAGTAGAAAAATATCTCGTTTGTCGTCTAGGGTAAAAGCTATTTCAAAATAATTTGCAATATTTTTTAATGTTCTTGTTTCATTCCTATTGATCCATTATTTAGCAGTGTTTAATCTGAGTTAATACTAATCGATTCTCTTCAGTGTGAGGGAATTAATTATTAACATTCATTTAGACTACTTCTGTTGAAAAGGAATTGTTTTGGTTCACTATAATGATTATGCCGATAAAATGCCATTTATCGAGGAATGTGAGCCATCTTTTGCTTATATGAAATTGGTTCAAGATGATTTCTGCTTTCTAATTGATGTAAGGAGCAAACCTGAGTGGAGTTTTGTTGGCGTACCAGATAGCAAAGATATGAAAAACGAGGTAATTTTTTGTGAGTGGGCTTTTTATCCCTTGATGGATAAAAACCTTAATTTTGAAAATGAAATTTTTTCAAAACTTAATTTTGAGCAAACCAAAAATCTATTTTTTATTTGTCGTTCTGGGTCCAGATCTTTTCATGCTGCTAATTCAATACAATTTCATATTAATAAGAAATTAGAGCTGAAAGACAAAATTAATTGCGTTAATGTGAAATTTGGGTTTGAAGGTGATCTGTCCAATGAAAACAGGAGAGGAAATTTAAATGGTTGGAAATTTTCAGATTTACCGTGGAAACAGCAGTGAAATATCTGGATTTAGAAATGGATGAATCGTGGGAAAAAATAAGATCTAAACTTAAATCTAAATTAGGTCATGATATATATAAAAATTGGATTGAAGTGCTCTCTTTTGTAAAAGTTAAAAACAATGTGGCTCATTTTCATGTCCCAAGCAGTTTTATTGCCAATTGGATAGATAGAAATTATAGAGATCAAATAATTGAGTCTTTTATTAATGAAGAAATTTATATTGAAAATCTATTGTTTGAACATAAAACCAATGAAACATTATCTATTCAGAATGAAAGTAGTAACGGTCAAACTAGAGATATAAACTTATCTAATGTTAAAAATAAAAAAGAAAATAAAAATATAGAACTACCATCATCACCACTAGATAAAAGATTTACATTTGATAGATTTGTAGTCGGAAAACCAAATGAATTAGCTCATGCAGCTGCAAAAAGAGTGGCTGAAAGTGGTCCTGTTACTTTTAATCCTTTATTTTTATATGGTGGTGTAGGGTTGGGAAAAACACATCTTATGCATGCTATTGCTTGGCAAATTAAAAAAATAAACCCTAGATCTAGGATGCTTTATCTTTCTGCCGAACAATTTATGTATAGATTTGTACAAGCACTGAGATTTAAAGATATGTATGGATTTAAAGAAATTTTTAGATCAGTCGATATTCTTATGGTTGATGATGTTCAGTTTATTGCTGGTAAAGAAAGTACTCAAGATGAATTTTTTCATACATTTAATGCACTTGTTGAACAAGGTAAGCAGCTAGTTATTTCAGGAGACAGAGCACCTGGCGAAATAGATGGGCTTGAAGAAAGAATAAAATCAAGACTTGCATGGGGTTTAGTTGTAGATTTACATCCAACTGACTATGAGTTAAGACTTGGAATTCTTCAATCTAAAGTTGAAATTCAAACCAAACTCCATCCCGGAATAACTGTAAATAAAGGTATTTTAGAATTTTTGGCGCATAGAATATCTTCCAATGTAAGAGTTTTGGAAGGATCTTTAACTAGATTATTTGCTTATGCTTCCTTAGTAGGTAGATCGATTGATATTGACATGGCTCAAGAATGTTTAGCTGATATTCTCAGGAGTTCTGAAAGAAAAGTTACTATCGAGGAAATTATTAGAAAAGTTGCTGATCATTATAATTTAAGAATGAGTGATATGATTTCTGCAAGGAGATCTAGATCTATTTCAAGGCCTAGACAATTGGCTATGTTTTTAGCAAAAAATTTGACTTCTAAATCTCTTCCTGAAATTGGAAGAAGATTTGGAGGAAGAGATCATACCACTGTGATTCATGCTGTAAAAAAGATAGAAGAATTAAAAAATAAAGATTTACATATTGCCGAGGAAGTTGAAATCTTAAGAAGAATGTTAGAAGCATAATTTAAAAAATTAATTGAATAATTAATAATTTTTGTTTAAATTTATATTTTATGGATATCTTAAATGAAAGCGAGCATTGAGCAGACAGAACTTCTAAAAGCTATGGCCAAAGTGCAGTCCATAGTTGAAAGAAGAACCACCATACCTATACTATCTAATGTACTTATTGAAGCTAAGGATTCTTCTTTATACCTAAGAACTACAGATTTAGATATTGAAGTTTTGGATAAGGTAGAAGCAATTATTGAAACGCCAGGTTCACTTACCGTTGGTGCTAATACTCTTTACGAAATTGTTAGAAAATTACCAGATGGATCTAGGGTTGAATTTTTAAATGATATTGGATCAAGTCAATTAGAAATTGTTGCTTCAAGATCTAGATTTTTTCTCTCAACATTGCCTAAAGAAGATTTTCCTGTGATGGCTTCAGAGGAATATGATTTTGAGTTTACTATTAAAGCGAAGTTAATAAAGAGACTTTTTGATAAGTCAAAATTTGCTATGTCTTCTGAAGAAACAAGATATTATTTGAATGGTGTTTATTTACATCCATGTGTTGAAAATGAAAAAAATATTTTAAGAGCTGTTGCTACTGATGGACATAGGCTAGCTCAAATAGATATAGAGAATCCGGGAATCAAAGAAAATTTCTCTGGTATAATTGTACCTAAGAAAACTGTTTCAGAGTTAAGAATGGTTTTAGAAAATGAAAATGACGATATTACAATTTCAATTTCAAATAATAAGATAAGATTTTCTAATAATTTTTTAACATTAACATCTAAAATTGTTGATGGTACTTTTCCGGATTACAAGAGAGTAATTCCATTAGAAAATGATAAAAAATTACAAGTAAATGCAAATGAATTTTCTGAAGCTGTAGATAGAGTCTCTACAGTTAGTTCAGAGAGGTCTAGAGCAGTGAAGCTTTCTCTAAGCTCTGGTAGGCTGCATCTTTCTGTAAATTCTCCTGAAAATGGTAAAGCAGAAGATGAAATACTTGTTGATTATAATTATGATGATCTGGAAATAGGTTTTAATGCGAGGTATTTACAGGAGTTAACTTCTCAAGTAGACGGAAAAAATGTTGAGTTCAGCTTTAAATCATCTGGCGATCCTGCTTTAATGAAGGATATTGAAGATGAAGGTGCAATTTATGTTGTAATGCCAATGAGAGTCTAAAAGTTTATTAATTTGTGGATACTCTTAATTTAAAACAGTTGAAGTTGAGGAATTTTCGTTCTCATAAAAGTCTAGATTTAGACTTCAGTTCAAATTTTGTTTATTTCTCTGGTCCAAATGGAGTTGGAAAGACTAATATACTAGAAGCAATTTCATTGTTTTCACCAGGTCGTGGTTTAAGAGGGGCAAGCATTAGTGATCTTACACTAAGTCAAAGTGAAACATTTTGGAACTTATCTTCTCTTTTTAAAATATCGAATGTGTTTATTGAATTAGAGATAGGTTTAGATAAAAAAGGTAAGAAAACTTTAAGAGTTGATGGAAAAAATAAACCACTAATTTATTTAACTGAAATATTAAAAATAATATGGATAACTCCATTGATGGATCGTTTATGGATTGGAGGATCTAGTGAGAGAAGACGGTTCCTAGATAGACTGGTTATGAATTTTTTTCCTAATCATGCAAAAAACTGTATACTTTATGAGCATGCATTAAAAAAAAGAAATTTTCTATTTAAAGAAAATGTAAACGATATTGCATGGTTTTTGGCTGTAGAAAAACAGTTAGCAGAAATTGGATACTTAATAGATAAAAATAGGAGAGAAGTAATAGAAATAATTATAGAAATGCAAATCAGTATGGAACAAAACGGACATTTTCCTATTTTAAAACTGGAATTAGATACTTATCCTATAAAAAATGGAGAGGATTTATTTGAGGAATTACAAAAATCAAGAAAGACTGATTTTAATGCTAAAAGAACTCTCATTGGTCCTCATAAGACAGATCTCCAAGTAAGTCATGGTTTAAAAAAAATGCAAGCTAAAAATTGTTCAACTGGTGAGCAAAAATCACTTTTACTTTCATTTTTTATATTAAGTTCTTTAGCAATTTCAAAAAAATTTAGAAAGCCACCAGTTATACTTTTAGATGAGATAGTAGCTCATTTAGATAAAGAAAATTTAACAATTTTTTTAGATCAATTAATTAGTATAAATGCTCAAATATTTGCTACTGGAACAGACAAAAAAAATTTAGATATTTTACCTGCTGATACGGTGTCATATTCCTTAGATTGGAATGGTGGAGAAAGTAAAGTTTTTCAAAGTTAAAAATTTATTTAATTATATTTTTCAAATGCGTGACATAATCAAATAAATTTAGTATTGTGAAAAAGAGGTAAAAATTTGATAAATGAGCAGAAAAATAGTAGTTATGATGCAGACTCTATAAAAGTCCTAAAGGGCTTAGAGGCAGTCAAGAAACGTCCTGGTATGTATATTGGTGATACAGACGACGGATCTGGTCTTCATCATATGGTTTATGAAGTAGTTGACAATTGTGTAGATGAAGCTTTAGCGGGATATTGTACCGAGATAAGCGTATCATTATATGATGGATCTATAGTAACAGTAAAAGATAATGGTCGAGGTATACCTACTGATATTCATCCTGAGGAAGGTATTTCTGCGGCTGAAGTCATAATGACACAATTACATGCTGGAGGTAAATTTGATCAAAACTCCTATAAGGTTTCAGGAGGCCTTCATGGAGTAGGTGTTTCTGTAGTCAATGCTCTATCAGAATACTTAAAATTAACTATTTGGAGAGATGGTAAAAAACATTCTGCTACTTTTAGTAATGGAAATACTACTAAAAAACTCGATATAGTTGGTACATCAAATTCAGAAACAGGAACGGAAGTTACTTTTCAACCCTCTACAGAGGTTTTTACAAACGTTAACTTTATTTTTAAAACATTAGAATCAAGATTACGTGAACTAGCATTTTTGAATGCTGGATTAAAGATTAAACTTATTGATAATAGAAATAATCAGCAAAACAAAGTAGATATGCTTTACGAAGGTGGTGTAAGAGAATTTGTAAAATTTATAGATAAATCTAGAACACCTTTAATAAGCGAACCTATTTTTATTTCAGGTCAAAGGGATAATATTCAGATAGATACAGCACTTTGGTGGAATGATGGATATAATGAGAATGTTTTTCCATTTACAAACAATATTCCTCAAAGAGATGGTGGTACTCATCTGGCAGGGCTGAGAGGTGCATTAACACGAACAATAAACTCCTATTTCACACACAATCTTACAAGCAAAAAAGAAAAAATATCCCTATCCGGGGATGACTCCCGAGAAGGTCTTACTTGTGTATTATCAGTAAAAGTTCCTGATCCTAAATTTTCTTCTCAAACTAAAGATAAATTAGTTTCTTCAGAAGTTAGACCAGCAGTTGAAAGTTTTCTTAGTGAAAAGATTTCAGACTGGTTTGAAGAAAATCCTTCAGAAGCAAAAATAGTCATATCAAAAATAGTTGAATCTGCATTAGCAAGAGAAGCTGCTAGAAAGGCTCGGGAGTTAACACGTAGAAAAAGTGCTTTAGATGTAGCTAATTTACCTGGAAAGCTTGCAGATTGCCAAGAAAAAGATCCATCGAAATCAGAGCTTTTTATTGTAGAGGGTGATAGTGCAGGTGGAAGTGCTAAGCAAGGAAGAACTAGAGTAAATCAAGCAGTATTACCTCTCAGGGGAAAAATTCTTAATGTAGAAAAGGCAAGGACAGACCGGATGCTTTCAAGCCAAGAAATTGGTACTTTAATTACTGCATTAGGCACGGGTATTGCGGACGAATTTGATATTGAAAAATTAAGATATCATAAGATCATCATAATGACTGATGCCGATGTAGATGGTGCTCATATACGAACCTTACTTTTAACGTTTTTTTATCGTAGAATGCAGGATTTAATTAAAGCTGGTTATTTATATATTGCACAGCCACCTTTATATAAGGTGAATAAAGGTAAATCAGAAGTTTATTTAAAAGACGATTTAGCTCTTCAAAACTATCTTATTGATATGGGTATTGAGGACTCAACTTTGAATATTAACAATGGAACAATAGTAGCTGGACCAGATTTACAGAGAATTGTCATTTTAACAAAAAAAATAAAGAAAATCATAGAAAGCTTTCCTTCAAACATTCCTAGTTTTATTTTTGAACAAGTCGCCATGGCTGGAGCTTTATCAAAAGAAATTATAGAAAATGATACTATTAATGTGGAAAATAATATATCGAAAAGACTTGATGGAATATCTTCTGAGTATGAAAAAGGATGGTTTTGTAAATACACCAAAGAAAAGATTTTAGAAATAGGAAGAACACTCAGGGGTGTTAAAAATATTTATTTACTTGAGAATAATATTTTTTTACAAAAAGAAGCTTCTTTGCTTAATAGTTTGAGTAAAGAGATGTTAGAAGTTTTTGATAAAGAAGTTATTTTCACAAAAAAAGAAAAAAGTTTTAAATTACACTCTCCATCAGAACTTCTAAATCTAATTTTAAAACAAGGTGAGAAAGGGCTGTCTCTTCAAAGGTATAAAGGTTTAGGTGAAATGAATGCAGATCAATTATGGGAGACTACTTTAGATCCTGATTCTAGATCATTATTGCAAGTAAAAATAGAACAAACTGCTGAGGAGGGTACAACTTTCTCAGATTTAATGGGTGATGATGTAGAGCCAAGAAGAATATTTATTCAAGAACAAGCTTTAAATGTATCAAATATTGATTTTTAAATTTTTGTCTTTTTTTTTGCTTGGTGAATTGTCGTTAAAGCAATTGTAATAAATATAATCCCGATAATATCACTGATACTTATCCTCTCATTAAGAACTAAATAAGCTATTATTACCCCAGTTGGTGGTGTAAGAAAGTGAAAAGAAGATGCCATTATAACTCCAATTCTTTTTACCAAATTGAACCATATCATTGTAGCAATGAGGCCTGGGAAAAAGCAGGTATATATAAAAGCTATAATAAAAGAGTTTGAAAAGTTTATTATCCACTCTTCAAACAAAAAAGAAACTAGAAGTAAAGGCAATCCTCCTACTATCATTTGAATGGAAACAAAAGGTAGGAGTTGCTCTTTTTTAGAAAATCCATCCTTAATAATTAAAGTGGCCATTGCTAATGCAATTACTGCAATTAAGCACAGAGATAACCCATATAAATTTAAATTTACTGTTATTTTGGGAGCTAAAATTATTGAGCTACCAAAAAACCCAACAATTATACCAATTACACTCAAAAAATGTATTTTGTCTTTTTTTAGAAAAAATGAAATTATTGCAACAAATATGGGTAGTAAGCTTGCTACTATTACGGCTAGATAAGCATCAATTTTATTCATAGCTAAAAAATTTAGGCCTAAATAAAGTGTATTTTGGCAAAAACCAAATAGGCAAATAAATTTCCAGTCGCTATTATTTAACTTAACTTTACCAAAAATAATATTATTTATTAAGATACCAATAGTTCCAGTTAACAAAAAACGTATTCCTAGAATCAATAATGGAGGAGAGTTGCTTACGAGTATTTTGGCAGAAGTAAAAGCACTAGACCAAAATAAAATAAATGTTAACCCCATTACTAGAGATTTTAGATTCATAATGTTTAGAGAAAGGTAACCAAAACCACTTAATAAGTGGTTTTGGTAGTTATTAAATTAAGGATTAATAACATCCTTTAAGGCTTTAGCTATAGATACTTTTACAACTCTATCAGCTGGTTTTTTCATTTGTTCTCCAGTAGCCGGGTTTCTAACCATTCTTTCTGGGCGGGCTCTGCATGAAAACTTTCCTATGCCTGGTAAAGTTACTGCTCCTCCAGCTGCTACTTCCTTACTTATTATTGCAGAAAGAGCATCTATCATTCTATTTGCAGAAGCTTTATCTGATCCAACAGATTCTGCTAAGTTGGCTACGAGTTGACTTTTTGTCATTGGTTTATTTGTCATATTTTCCACCCTTTTTAAACTCTTTTAATAGACTAATAATTGTCTTCTTATTAAGTACAATGTTTTCGTAGGTAAATTCAATGATTGATTTTGATTTAATGTATTTTTTTTTGATTTTTATTATAAAAATTAAAATTATGAAGTGATTTTAACAATTTCTAATTTAAAGAAGAGTTGAAAACAATTTTAACAAAATTTAGGTTGTTACATTATAAAGGAAAAGGGATCAATTTTTTTAATTGATCCCTTTTTCTTTAATGTTAATTAAGTTAATTAACTTTTAGAAAAGTCTGGGTAAGCATCCATTCCTAATTCAGTAGTATCTAAACCCGTTAATTCATCTTCTTCACTAACTCTAATTCCAATAAGAGCATCTAAAATGTACCAAATCACTAGTGATAATATGAATACGAATAAACAAATAGATACTGTACCAATTATTTGGGCACCAATACTTCCACCAGAAAATACAACAGCAATTGTTCCCCATATACCAGCAATACCGTGAACTGATATAGCACCAACAACATCATCTATTTTAAGTTTGTCGAGCATTGGAACAGCAATCACAACTATTACACCACCAATGGCGCCAATTATAGTTGCTCCACCAATTGAAGGTGCTAATGGCTCAGCTGTTATAGACACTAAACCTGCTAACGCGCCGTTTAATACCATTGTTAGATCTATTTTCTTATACATTATTTGTGTAAGAATTAGTGCCGCTAGAGCACCTCCAGCAGCAGCTGTATTGGTGTTAGTAAAAATTCTTGAAACATCTGCAGCATCACCAATAGTACCTAAGGCAAGTTGAGATCCTCCATTGAATCCAAACCAGCCTAACCACAAAATAAAAGTACCCAAAGTTGCTAACGGCATGTTTGAACCTGGCATTGGATTTACACTTCCGTCATCTTTATATTTACCAATTCTAGGACCTAGAACTATTGCCCCAGCAAGTGCTGCTGAAGCACCTGCAGCATGTACTAAAGTAGAACCTGCAAAATCAGAAAAGCCTAATTCACTAAGCCATCCACCACCCCACTGCCACGAGGCCTCAATTGGGTATAAAAATGCTGTCAATAAAACAGTAAAAATTAAAAAAGGCCATAATTTCATTCTTTCAGCTATGGTTCCAGAAACTATAGAAGCGGTTGTCGCACAGAACATAAGTTGGAAGAAAAAATCTGAACCAACAGATGCATAACTAATATCTCCAATTTGGTCAACAGCTGCACCAACAGGTTCCAAACTAGTCAGTGAAAAAATTGGACCCAAATATCCTGATATCCACCAGCTTCCTTCGTTCAAATCTCCTGGATACATAAGATTAAAACCTACTAGGAAATATGCTATTGCCGCAATTGAAAACAAAGCAATATTTTTTGTTAGTTGTGTTGTTACATTTTTTGATCTAACTAGTCCTGCTTCTAGCATAGCAAAACCAGCTGCCATCCACATTACTAAAAAACCACCGATTAAAAATAATAATGTGTTAAATACGAAAACACCATGTGCTGAAACTAGATCAGAGTTAGTTTCTTCTGCATATAAGGTAGTTGTGGATAGTATGCAGATTAGTGCACTAATTAAAATTCTAAATAAACTTAACATTTAAACCTCTATTCTTTAGTAATTGATTAAATCGCATTATCACCGGTTTCACCGGTTCTAATTCGTATAGATTCTTCTACATTCAAGACAAAAATTTTCCCGTCTCCAATTTTCCCAGTTTTTGCTGATTCTGAAATTATGTCAGTAGCTTTGGAAACGTTATTATCCGGGACAACTAACTCTAATCGAATTTTTGGAATGTAATTTACTACATATTCAGCACCTCTATACATTTCGGTATGACCTGCTTGTCTGCCATAACCTTTAATTTCTGAAACCATTAAACCTTGAACTCCAATCTCAGTTAATTTTTCTCTAACTTCCTCAAGTTTAAATGGCTTAATAACAGCAATAATAAGTTTCATAAGATCTCCTTAATTTTAAATCTTTAAAATAAATAGCTCTAAAAACTTTGAATCAAAGTGTAATTAAATTTTAGGAACTTAATTAATTTGAAAATTGTTTAATAACTGAACAAAATTTTGCATTTGACCAAATTTTAAGCAAATAAAAATTTGGATTTTAAATTGATGTGGATTACTTTATGCATAGGATCAAGATAAAAATCACATGTTATATTTAACTGTCAGAAATAATGGCTAATCTATTTAGAAACATATTTATTTTTTCTCAAAAATTAATAACTTGGATGGTTTTGAGAATTCTTATTCTAATGCTAATAATTTTCATAACTTTAGTTGGCTTTTTTTATTATCAAATACCAACTATGGAAAATCTTTTAGATGCTAGAGATCGAGGATCTGTAACTTTATTGGATAAAAATGGTGATATTTTTGCATGGAGAGGAAAACAATTTGAAGGTTCTTTAAGATCTGAAACAGTAAGTCCTATCTTGAAAAAGGCTATTATTTCAGTTGAGGACAAGGGTTTTTACAATCATTTCGGAATTTCAATTAGAGGAATTCTTGGTGCTATTGCAATTAACTTAAAAGAAGGCAGGGGACCTCTTCAAGGACATGGTGGCTCAACAATAACTCAACAAGTAGCGAAATTATTATGCTTATTGCAGTCACAAAATAAAGTTGAACAAGAGTGTCGTAAGGCATCTTTAACAAGAAAGATAATGGAAATCCCTTTTTCTATTGCTATGGAAATTAAATATTCGAAAGATGAAATTTTGTCAGTTTATTTGAATAGAGTATATTTAGGAGCTGGATCATTTGGATTTGAAGCTGCTTCTCAAAGATATTTTAATAAATCTGCTAGAGTTGTCAATTTGGCTGAATCTGCAATGTTAGCTGGTCTATTAAAAGCCCCGTCTAGATTTGCACCAACAAGAAATTTAAAAATAGCAACTGAAAGAGCATCAACTGTTCTTAATCTAATGCTTAAAGAAGGCTACATTACTGATAAAGATAAATTGGCAGCAGAAAGAAATCCTGCAAAACTTTCAAATAAAGCAAATGAGCTAGTTGGTAGTCATTTTGCTAATTGGATTATGAGTTCAACTCCTAAAGAATTATCTATTTCTACATCTGAAGATATATTAATAAATACCACTTTTGATCCTTATGTTCAGCAAATTGTCGAAAGTTCTGCCAGGGAAGTTTTTAATAATAATATCAAAGATGATTCAAAAGCAGAGTTAGCGATTGTTGTAATGACTAAAGATGGATTGGTTAGAGCAATGTTAGGTGGAAGAGATTCTAAAAATGGTAGTCATAAATTTAACAGAGCCGTTCAAGCTTTAAGGCAACCTGGATCTGCTTTCAAACCATTCATATATGCAGCGGCACTAGATCAAGGTTATAGTCCCAATTCTATTTTCTTCGATGAACCTACAACAATTCAAATAGCTGATTCAGAAACTTATCAACCAAGAAATTATACAGGAGAATATCTAGGACCAGTTACACTCAATCAGGCACTTAGCAATTCTATAAATACAGTGGCAGTTCAATTAGCAAATGAAATTGGAATAGAAAAGGTACGTGCTATTGCAAAAGACTTCGGTATTCGTTCTTCAATAGGCAAAGGACTAGCAGTAGCTTTAGGTTCTTCAGAAGTAAATTTACTAGAATTGACGTCAGCGTATGCAGGGTTCTTATCAAACGGTAAGAAAGTAAATCCAATAGGTTGGTTTGATTTGAAAATTAGAGGTGAAAAATCCGTATTAATGACTGCTAACAGATCAGAAGGAGTTCAAGTTATTGATCAGAATGCTTCTGCAGCTCTATTGTATATGTTAAAAAGTGTTGTAGAAAATGGGACAGGTGTTAGAGCTAAAATTCCAGGTTGGGATTTAGGAGGTAAAACAGGCACAAGTCAATTTATGAAAGATGCTTGGTTTATTGGATTTAATACTGAATATGTCTGTGGTGTATGGATGGGTTATGATGATAATACTCCTTTAGAAGGTGTAACTGGTGGGGGTTTACCAGCTGAATTATGTTCAAACATTATTAAGAAACTTATTAATCAAAACACGCCAGTTACTATTCCATATTTAACACCTGATGAATTTGATCAGTTTGCTGGTATTAATAAAAATAACAATAAAAATATTGAAAAAAATCAAAAAAATAGATCTATAATTAAGGCTTTAATAAATACTCTTTTTGGAGATTAATAATTTAATAAAGAATCAATAAGTTTTTTAATTGAATTACCTTCTTTTGAGTATTGATTTCTTATTTCCCCTCTTTCTGTTGTAAGAAGAGATACGCCCTCAATTTTAATATCAATCATTTTAAAAATTCCACTTGCATCTGAAACCTGCCATCCAACTTTAATAGGAGCACTGCCAGGCATTAATAATCGAGTCTCTACCATAATTCCTGCTTTACCACCTGAATCCCTACTTTTTTCAATAAGCATTTCTGCTCCTAAAAATTCAGAAAATTGGGCTGTATATTTTTTTGCAAGATACTTTCTAAAAGCATTTATGAAACTAGAACGCTCATTTTGATTTAGTTTCCTCCATGGTGATCCCAAAACTGCTCTCGCTATTATAGGTACATCAGCATATCTATCAAACAAATTCAGTAGAGATTTTTGCTTACTTTTCTCACTTGAGTTTTGACTAACAATTATGAAAAGTTCATTAAATATTTTTTTTGATAAAAGTTCGGCTTTTTTTATTCTTACAGATTTAGCATTTGCAAAATCAAAATTTACAAAAAATGAATTTATAAAAAATAAACCACCAAGCAAATAAAAGGATCTTCGCGTTAGTAGCTTGGATTTTTTTTGATGGTTTATATGCAATATTACCTCTTTTTAATAAAAAATTTTAATATTGATGCAATTAATTTAAAAAAAATACAAAATGTTGTACTAATTAGATATTATAATTAAAATAAAGTAAAATAAAAATAAAATGGTGTAAATTTAAATGGTTGATATTCAAGAAAAGTTAAAAAAATTATCTCTAAGTCTTCCTAATGCTCCAGCTCCAGCTGCAAACTATTTACCTTATGTAATTTCAAATAATTTACTTTTTGTTTCTGGACAAATTTCTAGTGATAAAAACGGTTTAATTAAGGGAATACTTGGAAAAAATATGAGTATAGAAGAAGGATATTTAGCAGCTCAAAATTGTGGACTTTCACTTATAGCTCATTTGAACAATGCAATAGGTGGAGATTTTAAGAAATTTAAAAAAGTTATAAGAATAGCTGGTTTTGTTAATTCCACAAACAGTTTTGAGGATCATCCTAAAGTTGTAAATGGAGCTTCAGATTTGATGGTAAATATTTTTGGTGAAAGTGGTATGCACATGAGAATTGCTTTAGGCGCAACTTTACCATTAGGTGTTGCAGTAGAAGTAGAAGGTTTATTCGAATTAAACTAAGTATGTTTAATTTTTTTAATAAACTTCCAAAAAGTTTTATTAAAAAACCTTTAGCACATAGAGGTTTTCACGATTGTAATGGTAGTTTTACTAAAGGATCAGGCCCTGAAAATTCTCGGGAATCTATATTTCATGCAATTAATAATGGTTTAGGTATAGAAATTGATGTCAGATTCACAAAAGACTATGTACCAATAGTTATTCATGACGATTATTTGAAGAGATTATGTGGGGTTGATAATTATTTATCAAACTATAATTACAATGAGACAAAACTGCTGAAATTAAACAATAACGAAAGATTGCCGACACTTTTTGAAATACTATCAATTGTTAATGGAAAAGCTCCTATTTTAATTGAATTTAAAAAATTAAATAAAACCCAAGAACAAAAGTTTTTTAAAAACGAACTATACTCTTTATTAAAAAAATATTTAGGCCCAATTGCACTTATGTCTTTCGATTTGAAACTGATTAGTTATTTATCAAAAAAATTACCAAACATACAAAGAGGGTTGGTTTTAGAAAAATACGATTATATAAAAAAAATATATAGTTCTAATGATGAAAACATAATTACTGAAAATCAAATGCAAAAAAATGGAATTAGTTTTGTTTCATTTGAATATTCTAAATTAACTAAAGAGTTTTATAATATTAATAAATCAAAAAAAAGGAATGTAATTGCTTGGACTATAAATTCTAAATTGGAGGCAATAAAAATGAAAAATTGTTGTGATACTATTACTTTTGAAGGTTTTAAACCAATTTAGAACATCAGGGATATTTTAATTGGATAAGACAAATGTTAATATAGAAATTATAAAAGATATAAATCTAATTGAAAAAAAACAATGGAATTTATGTGCTTGTCCTGAAGTTCTAGAGGGTAACAGGCCTATAGATCCCTTTACGACATATAATTTTATTTCAGCATTGGAAAATAGTGGGTCAGTTGGTAAAGGTACTGGTTGGCAAAGCTGTCATTTAATAGCTAAAATGGATAAACAAATAATTGCAGTTATGCCTTTATATTTAAAAGGTCATTCGCAAGGTGAGTACATATTTGATCATAATTGGGCCCAAGCATTCCATAATTTTGGAGGTAACTACTATCCTAAATTGCAATCTTCAGTACCCTTTACACCAGTAACAGGTAGGAGGTTTCTTATAAAAAGGGGTTTTGAAAAAGAAGCAAGAGATGCTCTTGAAAAAGGTATAGTAAATTTAGCTATCACTAATAATTTATCATCTGCACATATAACATTTTGTACTCCTATTGAAGCAAAAGAAGTCTCTAAAAACAATTTCATAAAAAGAAAGACACTTCAATATCACTGGGAAAATAAAGGATATAGTAATTTTGAAGATTTTTTAAATTCTTTAGTAAGTAGGAAGCGTAAAACCATAAAAAAAGAGCGACAGATTGCAAGCAGTTTTTTTAAAGAAAAAGGAGGTATTTTCTGTCTAACTGGATCTGAAATAAAAGAAAAGCACTGGGATAGTTTTTGGGAGTTTTATCAGGATACAGGAAATAGAAAGTGGGGTTATCCTTATTTAACTAGAGATTTTTTTAAGATAATTAATAAAAGTATGTCAGATGATATTTTGTTAATTTTAGCTATAGAGAATAATATACCAATAGCTGGTGCTCTTAATTTTATTGGTAAAAATACCTTGTTTGGAAGATATTGGGGGTGTTCCAAATATCAATCATGTTTGCATTATGAGCTTTGCTATTATCAGGCTATAGAATATGCTATTAAAAACAACATTCATAAAGTAGAAGCAGGGGCACAGGGTGAGCACAAAATAAGTAGGGGTTACTTACCAAGTTTTGTATATTCTATCCATTGGTTTTCAAATGTAGCTTTTGGTAATGCAATTTCTGATTATTTGGATAAAGAGGAAAAAATTATTAATGAGGAATATAATATTTTAATGAAGACCAGTCCTTTTAAACAATCGTAGGAGAAAGATTTTGGCTAATAAATTAAATCATGAAGATAAAAAAAATTTTATAAGTGCACAAACTAAAAATGGTTGGCAATATATTAAAGAAAATGATTCTATTTATAAAAAATTTGAATTTAAAAATTTTGTAGATGCATTTTCTTGGATGACTAAAGTTGCTTTGTTTTCAGAAAAGATAAATCATCATCCAGAATGGTTTAATGTATATAAGACAGTAGAAGTAACTCTTAAAACACATGATGTGAACTCTCTAAGTGATTTAGACAAAAAATTATCTGAAAAAATGGATTTTTTTTTGTTGAATAATTAATTATTCCTCAATTTTATTTAAAATATTTTTACCTAATGTAACGTCACAAACACCTCTATCATTTTCAAGAAATATGTTTTTAATAATAAGGTTTTCTAAAATTAAACAAAATCTTTTTGACCTATTTATTAAACCTATCTCTTGAGCACTAAATGATAGATTTAGTTTATTTACTAATGAACCATCTGGATCAGTAATAAACTTTAAGCCAGTTTCAATAGCTTTTGTTTGCTCAGCCCATGCTTTTGTTACATGTATATCATTTACAACTAAACAAAAAATTTCATACATACCTTTCTTTTTAAAGTTTTCCATTTGATCAATTATACTTGGTATATGATAATTAGAGCACGTTGGTGTAAAAGCCCCCGGCATTCCAAAAACTATTATTTTCTTATTATCAAATATCTTATAAGTATTTGTTTTTTCCATATTTCCTGCATTATAGATATACAAATTACTCTCAGGAAACTTATCACCAACATTAGTTTTCATTTCTTATTCCACTAGTTGATATTTTTTTAGATTTATATATTAATCTTTTTTATTAAGTTATTTTTATTGTGACAATATATGCCTGATATAATAGCAATTGGTGGAGGTCAAGCTAGCTTTTCCTTTATAAATAAATTGAGGTTACTTGGTTATAAAAAATCAGTGACACTTATTTGCGGTGAAAACTTTTTACCGTATCAAAGGCCACCACTATCAAAGAAATTTCTAATTGGTGATTTTGAAAAAGAACGCTTATTTCTAAAGCCTCAAAGCTTTTATAATGAAAATAATATAGAAGTAATTAAAGGTCATAAAGTCCAAAAAATCGATAGAAATACAAGTAAAGTCCTTTTGGATAACGGACAATCATTAGAATACAAAAAGCTTTTCCTTGGTTTAGGTTCAAAACCAAAGTTACTACCACAAAAGTTAATTAATGGAATTTCTGATATACATTACATCAGGAATATAGGAGATGTAGATTTAATAATTAACAAGTTTCTCAGCAAAAGAAAAATTTTGATTTTAGGGGGTGGATTTATTGGTCTAGAGGTAGCTTCGGTTGCAAGAAAACTTGGTATAAATGTTACTCTAATAGAGTCTGAAGAAAGAATCTTGAAAAGATCATCTTCAGAAAATGTTGCTAAGTATATAAAAGATATCCATCTATCAAATGGTGTAATCATAAAAGAAAAAACTACTGTTAAAAAATTTATTTCAAATAAACAAGAATTCTTAGGTATTTTGACTAATAGTGGAGAAGAAATTTTTGCGGACTTTTTAATAGCTGGGGTTGGAATTGAACCAAATACTATAATTGCAGATAATGCTGGTTTACATATTGATAATGGAATTGTTGTTAATGAAAATTGCAGGACAAACGATCCAAAAATTTATGCTGCTGGGGACTGTGTAAGTTTTCCTTTTAATAAAAGCCTTATAAGATTAGAATCTGTTGGAAACGCTATAGAGCAATCTGAAATTGCTGCTGAAAACGTTTTAGGTAATATGTTAGAATATCAACCTATTCCTTGGTTTTGGTCAGATCAATATAATGTGAAACTACAAATAGTTGGTTTAAATAAAGGCTATGATAGAGTTTTTCAAAGAATTGATAAGGATAAAAATTCATTTTGGTATTACAAAAAAGATAAATTAATATCAATTGATGCTTTTAATGACCCTAGGAGCTACATGGTAGGAAAAAAATTTTTAGAGTTGAAAATTAACCCAAATCCAAAAGATATTGTTTCTACTAAGATTGATTTAAAAAATTTTTTAAGAGAAATTAAATGAGAGTTATTGGAGGAAAGTGGAAAAGTAGAAAAATTAATGAACACTATAAAAAATCTCATAATAAATTTATCCGTCCTACTTCAGACAGAGTTAGAGAAAATATTTTTAATATTTTAGAAAATTTAGATATTGGTAATTCAATTTTTGGAGCTAAAGTATTAGATGTTTTTTGTGGCACTGGCGCTATGGGAATTGAAGCAATATCAAGGGGAGCAGCTTTTTGTTGCTTTATAGACAAATCTTTAATTTCAAGACAAATAACTCTAGAAAATATTCATAATCTGTCATGCGAGAATGAAACACAGTTTTTACTTAAAAATGTGTTAGAGATAGGTGTCTGCAATCATGGAACATCGGATGTTATTTTTTTGGATCCACCCTATAAAAAAAATATTGCAGAGGTTTCAATACTAAAATTATTAAAATTTGGTTGGATAGATAAAAATACACTAATTATTTTAGAAAAAGGAAAAGGTGAACTTTTTAAATCAGGTTTTAAATTAATTGATAGTAGAATTTATGGACACACTGAAATTTTATTTTTAAAATTTTAGATAATTTTGATAAAGTTATTTACTTTAATTAAAAAAAATATTAAGTCATTTTGAACTATTTGAGAATTAATCTTGGAAAATAAATATACAGATTTTGGTTTTTCACGAGTTAGATCAAAAGATAAATCTAATTTAGTAAAAAACCTTTTTGAAAATGTTTCCCCTAAATACGATTTAATGAATGATTTTATGAGCTTAGGTATTCATAGAGTGTGGAAGAACTTTATGTTAGATTGGTTAGCTCCTAAAAGGGGACAAAGATTAATTGATGTTGCTGGTGGAACAGGTGATATAGCGCTAGATTTTATAAAAAGAGCAAAATCAGATGTGGACGCCACTATTTTAGATCTTACAGAATCTATGATGGTTGAGGGAAAAAGAAAAATATTGAATATTCCGCAAGACTCAAAAGTCAATTGGGTGTGTGGGGATGCCATGTACTTGCCTTTTAGTAGAAATTCATTTGATGTTTACACAATATCTTTTGGAATTAGAAATGTTACTAATATTTCTAAGGCTTTATCTGAAGCACATAGGGTTTTGAAACCTGGTGGAAGATTAATGATACTAGAATTTTCATCTGTAAATAATGATATAATTTCCTGGTTTTATGAAAAATACTCTTTTAAAATAATTCCCAAATTAGGGGAATTCATTGCAAATGATAAAGAAAGTTACCAATACTTAGTTGAAAGTATAAGAAAATTTCCTGATCAAGATACATTATCTGATTTGATTATCAATGAAGGGTTTAAACAAGTAAAATATAGAGATCTTACCTTTGGAATTGCTGCTTTGCATTCTGGTTGGAAAATTTAAATGAGAGGCCCCCATAATATTTGGAGACTTGTTCAAACAGGAGCAACTTTTGAGCGATCTGGAGCAATGTCGGTTGCAATGGATGCCTTAGAAACTCCTAAACCAATAAGAATTCCCATTCGTTTTTTGGTATGGCCATTTCAATTTTTGGGTTTAAAAGGCGAAAAAAAATATCCCCCCGTTTTGCGGGCATTAATTGCATTAGGACCTGCTTACATAAAATTTGGTCAATTGTTATCTACAAGACCAGATGTAGTTGGAAATGGATTGGCTAATGAATTAAGAATTCTTCAGGATGCCCTTCCAGCATTTGATCAAAAAGATTCAATAAAAGCTATTGAGAATGATTTGAATATTAAAGTTCATGAAGTTTTTTTGGATTTTGAAAAACCAGTTGCAGCAGCTTCTTTAGCACAAGTGCATAAGGCAACTGTTAAATCTACTAAACAGTCAGTAGCAGTAAAAGTTTTGCGACCAGGAATAGAGAAGGCTTTTTTAAGAGATATTGATGCTTTTTATTTTATTGCACGATTTATTGAATTATTGTCACCGTCTTCCAGACGATTAAAACCTTTAGAGGTAATAAAGTACTTTGAAGGTATTGTAAGAGCAGAAATAGATTTAAGGATGGAAAGTGCAGCAGCAGCAGAGTTTTACTCCAATACGAAAAATGATGAAAAATTTAAAGTACCAAAAGTTGTTTGGGACTTATCGAGTAAGAGAGTAATGACCACAGAGTGGGTTGATGGTATTCCGGTTGGGGATTTAGATTTATTAAAGTCCAAAAACATAAACTTAAAAAAATTATCTGAATTAATCATTCAATCTTTTTTAAATAATGCACTTCGTGATGGCTTTTTTCATGCTGATATGCATCAAGGAAATTTAAGATGTGGAATTGATGGTGAACTTATTGTGATGGACTTTGGAATTATGGGTCGTATAGATCTATATACTAGAAGAGTTTATGCACAAATATTAAATGGATTTATTAATAAAAAATATAGAAAAGTAGCAGAAGTTCACTTTGAAGCTGGGTACATAAGTTATGATCAAGATATAGATAAATTTGCTCAAGCACTTCGTTCTGTTGGGGAACCTATATTTGGTATGGAAGCAAGTAAAATTTCTATTGCTAAGCTACTAGGTCATTTATTTGAGGTAACAGAGCGTTTTGGAATGCAAGTAAGAACAGAGCTTCTTTTATTACAAAGGACAATGGTTGTAGTGGAGGGTGTTGGAAGAAGTTTAAATCCAAATTTAAATATGTGGGAAGTCGCCAGACCAGTAGTGGAGACTTACATAAAAGAAAACTTGGGTCCAAAGGCAGTAGTCAGGGATATAGCTGAGAGTGCAAAAGCAATTGTTAAATTTGGTCCGCACGCTCCATATTTGATTGAAAAATCTCTTCGAAATGCTCTTGATTTTAAACCACCAAAACCCCACAAAAGAAGGTTGCCTGCATTAATAGGAGGAGTATTATTAGGATTAATTCTAGGTATAATAAGTGTTTTAGTGTTATTTTTGTGGTTTAACTAAATTTATTATCAATAGAATGGTCCCGTGGCTCAACTGGATAGAGCAGCCCCCTCCTAAGGGGCAGGTTACAGGTTCGAATCCTGTCGGGACCGCCAAAAACAAAATGATATAAGAGAAAAAAATTATAATTGATAAAAAAATAATTTGTGGAATTGATGAAGCGGGTAGAGGATCATGGGCTGGTCCTGTTGTATCAGCAGCTGTTATATTAAAAAATTATCCTGACCTTAATCATTTGAATGACTCTAAAATTTTAACATCAAGAAAAAGAAAAGAAATTTTCGAAAAATTAAAAAAACATTCAATTATTGGTGTTGGGTTTTCTTCTATTTTAGAAATAGAAAAGTTTAACATTTTACAAGCCACATTTTTTTCAATGAGGCGAGCTGTAGATTCGTTAAAACAATTCCCAGATTTATTACTATTTGATGGTAATATGGTACCCCCAAATATGAAAATTAAATCTGATTCGATAATTAAAGGTGATAAATTAATTCCTGAAATATCTGCGGCATCTATAGTTGCTAAGGTAGTTAGGGATGCCCATATGAAAATTTTAGACAATAAATATCCTGGCTTTAATTTTAAAAATAACGCTGGTTATGGTGTTAAAGCACATTTGAGTGCTTTGAAAACTCTAGGCGTTACTCCCATACATAGGCGTACGTTTAAACCTATACACAACATATTGTGTGAAGAAAATTAAATAACTTATTGATTTCAAAAAGTATTTGACAGATGATTCGTTTTGAATCATTTTGATTTTATATTTTACAGGTTTTATCAAAATGGGCACAACTTTAAAAAAAGAAAAAATTTCTTTACCTTTGAATTCAATTTTGCAAGGTGACACAATCTCTTTGATGAAACAATTGCCTAGCAATTCTATTGATCTAATTTTTGCAGACCCTCCATATAATCTTCAATTAAATGGTAATCTCCAAAGACCAGATCATACTATGGTTAAAGCGGTTACAGAAGATTGGGATCGGTTTTCAAATTTTCAGGATTATGACTTATTTTGTGAAAAGTGGCTTACTGAAGCTAAAAGGCTACTTAAACCGAATGGAGCATTGTGGGTTATAGGTACTTATCATAATATTTACAGACTAGGGACAATACTACAAAATTTGGGTTATTGGATACTAAATGATGTAATTTGGAGAAAATCAAACCCAATGCCAAATTTTCATGGAAAACGGTTAACTAATGCTCATGAGACTTTAATTTGGGCTTCAAAATTTGATAACTCTAAGTATGTATTTAACTATGAGGCTCTTAAGGAATTAAATGAAGGTTTGCAAATGCGTTCTGATTGGTTAATGCCTATTTGCAATGGAAAAGAACGAATTAAGGACAAAACGGGTAAAAAAGCTCATCCAACTCAAAAACCCGAAGCGTTGTTGCATAGAATTTTGATCGGTTCCTCTAATAAGGGAGATATTATACTTGATCCTTTTTTTGGGACAGGAACAACAGGTGCTGTTGCAAAAAAATTAGGAAGAAAATTTATTGGTATAGAAAAAGATAAACAATATATTGAAGTTGCTAAAAAAAGAATTGATGAAATTTCCCCCCACGATGAATTGTCACTAGAAGTTACAAAAAGTAAAAGAGCTTTGCCAAGGATCCCGTTTGGTTCTCTAATAGAAAGAGGAATTTTAAATCCAGGACAGGATTTGCAGTCATTTAATGGTAGATATATTGCAAAAATAAGAGCAGATGGGACATTAATCTCACATGATGCTAAAGGATCAATTCATCAAGTCGGAGCAATATTAGAAGGGTTACCCTCATGTAATGGATGGGCTTATTGGCATTTTAAAGTAGATGGGTGTACTGCTCCAATTGATGTTTTACGACAACAGTTAAGAGCTGAGATTGATACTGTAAATAATGTCAAATAATGTGATTATCTATAACTAATGCAACCCCCTTTTTCATTACTGTTGGAAGTGATTTAAGTATACTTGAATTTAAAGGTTCTAAGTAAACATCATTTGGATATTCATTAATTTTTGAAATCATTATTTTAAGTTCTAGATCAAAATGAGTAAATGAATGAAAGATAGATTCATTTAAAATTTTCCAATCTCCTTTGAACGGTGGCTTTGGAGTTGGAAATTCGTTTTGTTTCCAATCACTCGAAGGTGGACATATAGTACCACTAAGTAATCCTTTTTTTGGTCTTTTTATTAGAATAATTTTTTCTTCTGTAGTTATTCCTATATAAAGATATCCTTTCTTGATTACTTTATTTAATTTCTTAGTTTTTAATGGTATAAATTTGTAAGTGTTATTTTTATGGGCTAGACAATATTTAAGTAATGGACAAGAATTACATTTTGGGTTTACAGGTTTACATATTGTAGAACCTAAATCCATTAGAGCTTGAGCAAAATCACCTGGTCTTTCTTTTGAAATAATTTTTTCTAATTTTTCATAAATTTTTGATTTACTCTTTTTTAGATCTTCTTTAATTTCATATAATCTGGAAGTTATGCGTTGAATGTTTCCATCAATTACAATTGCAGGCTTGTCAAATGCTATAGAGATTATTGCAGCAGCTGTATAACTACCAATACCAGGAAGATTCAATAATTCATTCTCGTTATTTGGAAATTTTCCATTATAATTTTCACATATAATTTCCGCACATTTTTTTAAATTTAGTGCTCTTCTATAGTAGCCTAAACCAGACCATTCTTTTAAAACATCATTTTCATCAGCTTCATTTAGGTTTTGAATTTTTGGCCATTTTTTTATAAAATTTATATAATAAGTTTGAACTGTTTTGACTCCAGTTTGTTGGAGCATAATTTCGGAAATCCAAATCTTATAAGGATCATTTTTTATACCTTTTTTTGTAAGTTCAGGAGGAATTCTCCAAGGTAATTTTCTTGCTTCTTTATCGTACCATTTGAGCAAAGATGTACAAAGTTTAGAGTGGTTTACCTTAGCAGCTTTTTGAATTACTTTATTCATTACATTTAATATTAGAACTTAATACTTTTATGAACTCTAAAAATTTTAAAAAAGCATCGGATTTTTTTGATGAAATTTTACCTAATAGCTTAAAACAAAAGAGCTTTATTTATAACAACATTTTTAATAATTGGAAACAAATAGTTGGAGAGGATATATCTTGTGTAACTAGCCCATCAAATTTGAAATTTACAAAAAATAAATTTGTAGAAGCTACATTAACAATTGATATTCACGAAATGTTAGCAACTGAAGTAGAATTGTTAACTGAGAAAATTACTCAAAGGATTAATTTTTTTTTTGGTTTCAATGCCATAAAAAAAATTAAATTAAAAAAAACTCAAGATTTTAATTTAATTAAAAAATAATTTTAAATTTCTTTAAAGTTTGAAACCATCTTCGGTTAAAGTACATATTATATCTTTTTTTTTAAAATTTGTTTACTATATGTCAGAGATGCAATTCAATTAAATTATATAGTTATGAAAATCAAAAAAATTACTTTATCACTCTATTTATTGGTTATAATATATAATTCTTTTTTCAGTTTTTCCTATGCAGAAAGTAATAACCAAGTCAATAATAAAACTGAATCAATGTTTTTAGGTGATAAAGAAGCACCTGTTATTATTATTGAATATTCATCATTTACCTGCCCCCATTGTGCAACTTTTCATACAGAAGTTTTACCAAAATTAAAGGCTGATTATATCAACTCAGGTAAAGTTTTATTGGAATACAGAGAGGTTTATTTTGATGGCCCAGGTCTTTGGGCTGGTTTATTGGCCCGATGTCAGGGAAACCAAAAATATTTTCCAATGATTGATTTAATTTTTAGAAAACAAAAAGATTGGGCTAGAGGCAATCGTGATGAAATTATCAATGGCTTGTTATCAATTGGCAGACAATCTGGATTAACTGATGAAAAATCTAAGATGTGTATGGAGGATAGTAATTTAGCAGAGGAATTAATAGAAATATTTAAAAAAAATACATCTGCAGATGGTATTTCTAGCACTCCTAGCTTTGTTATTAATGGCGAACTAATACAAAATATGTCTTATGATGAACTAAAAAAAGTCATCGAGAGTAAATTAAATTAAATTTAAAATCATTAATTTTCAGTTTAAAAGTTTTTTTATCATTTCTTTTATTATCTCTGAATTTTTGAATTGAAATTCTATTTGAATTATATCAATAAATTCATGAAATCTCTTTGGAACTCTTACAATATCCTTTTCTGTAGTTATTAGTTTAAGTCCATAATTTTCAGCATAATCTTTTAGTTTTATCATATCTTTTAAAGTATATGGATAATGATCGGGAAATACCTTTGTTTTTATCACTGTATACCCCATATCTTTTAAAGTTTTAAAAAATTTATCTGGAAATGCTATACCAGAGAAAGCAAGCACTTCTTTATTTTTATTATTTGTTGATTTTTTTTTCTTATTGATACAACCCTTAAGAACAGGAATTTTATTTTCTTTTCTTAGGCTATCTATTTTATGGGTATTTTTATGATTATTACCCACCAATATAATTGCATCTGCCCTAGATAAACCACTACTTATTGGCTCCCTTAATGGTCCTAATGGAAATATAAATTCATTTCCAAATAAAACTTCTGAGTCAACTACAACTAATGATAAATCTTTATTTATTTTGGAATTTTGAAAACCGTCGTCTAAAAGTACCATATCAAAACCATCTTGATAAGCTTTCAGAATTCCATTTTTTTTTACTTTTGAAACTATTACTGATCCTTTTTTTGAGAGTATAATTGGTTCATCTCCAACTTTGCAAAAAGTATCGTTTTTAGTGACATAATGTGGATTTTTATTCTTACCACCATAACCTCTACTTACAACACATGCCCTTATACCCATATCTTTTAATAACAATTGTAGAGCCATTGTGACTGGAGTTTTTCCTGAACCACCAACAGTAATATTTCCTATACATACAACAGGAATAGGCATTTTTTCCCACAACCCATTAACTAATCTTAATTTAGTAACAACTTCCCAAATTTTACTAAAAGGTTTAAGAGTATACAAAATGGGGTTAATTTCATTTCTGTTTTTAAACCAAAATTTTGGTGTTTTTATAAACAAAAAAAAGCCTTTTTTAAATTATCTAATTACCTGCAATTGTCATATCATTTATTAAAATGCTAGGAACACGCCTAGATAAATATGATCTACTATCATTAGCAATTTTCATATTTTTTATCATTTGAACCAAATTTCCTGCAATAGTACATTCATTAACGGGATGAGATATTTTGCCATCCTTAAACCAATAACCCGAAGCTCCTCTAGAGTAATCACCATTATTTTGGTTAATTGATGAACCTATCATTGAACACACCATTAGACCTTCATTAGCTTCATTTAGCAAATTCTCAAGTGTTGAATCCCCACCAGTTAATTCAATATTTCCAACACCAGGATATGGAAGAGATGAACTCGATCTTAACGCATTTGCAGTTGATTTAAAACCTAATTGAAGACTTGTTTTTAAATCCATAATCCAACTTTTTAAAATACCATTTTCAATAAATTTATTTGTTCTTGTTGGTAATCCTTCAGCATCAAAAGGTCTTGATCCATATAATCTAAGAATATGTGGATCTTCAATTAAGCTATAATTTTTGGGAATAATATTTTCATCCAACTTGTTAAGTAGCCAACTAGAACCTCTTGAAACAGCTTCTCCATTTATTGCATTTAAAATATGTCCTACAATTGATGATGAAATCCTTTCATTAAAAATTACAGGATAATTTCCAGTAGATGGTTTAGTTGCTCCAATCATGTCGAGTGCTCTTTTAGCGGCAAGTTCCCCAATCTCTGAAGGGTGCGGCAAATCTTCTAAAAATGTTCTTTGTTCAAATGCATATTCTCTTTCCATTTTGTTGTTATGTGAAGCAATTGCAGAAGAAGAAATGTAAAAAGAAGATTTCTTATAACCGTTTTTAAACCCATTTGATGTACAAAGAATAAATTCACTAGTTGAACAACCTGCACTACTACCATCAGTATTTGAAATTTTATCATTTTGGTAGGATGCTTTATCTGCAGTAAGTGCTAATTCTTGAAAAATTGAAGTATTACTGAAATCATCTGTTTTATGATCAAAAATTTCTAGATTTTTATTTTTTAAGTTATCAGCAAATTGATTTTTTTGAGCTAAAACATCATAAGGATTTTCTAATGAGTTTTTTGCAATTTCTGTAGCTTTTATAACAAGGCTTTCTAGGCTTTTTTCATCTTTACTAGTTGTTGAAACTAGCGCTGTTTTTTTATTATCAATTACTCTTAAACTAATAGAACTATTATCAGAAACATTTGAAAACTCAATATTACCTCTTCTGGCTTCTACAGTTGTTTCACTGATGTTTGATATAACAACTTCAGTATCTACCGAACCAAACTTTTTGGCTAATTCTATTACTTTGTCTACTAAGTTTAGATTTTGTGTATTCATAAAATTTGGGACCTATTCTATTTTAATATATATTTTTATTTTTTTTAATTATTCAATAAACATATATTTAGAAATGCAAATGAAATAATTCTTTTTGCTGATAATTTGGAATTATTTCTAATCTTTAGTTCTGTTTCTCTTAAAATAAATAATGCTTCTTCAATACTTGATTTTCTCCATAACTTCATATTTTTTATAAACTTTTCTCTGTTTTTTCCCAATATTGGGGGCCAAACTTTTTTTAAAAAAGAATAAGATTTATCCTCAGTTGTAAACATTCTATGTAAAACAACAAATTGATTTGTAGCATTAAGTACAAAACTATTAGGATTTTTAATTTCACCAGAGTAATTAGAAAAAAAATCAGCAATAAAATTTTCTTTTTTTTCTAATAAAAAGTCAAAAAGCTTTTTTTCATTTGAGTTTATCTCAAGAGAAAACACATTTTCTATTTCTTCTTGAGTAAGTGGTTTTTTATCAGAGGATTTAAACAAATAAAGTTTTTTTAGTTCCTGTTTAAATTCTAAAAAGTCATAAATTGAAGATAGGTCTCTCAATTTTTTTATAGCTGAACTGTCAGAAAAATTTATATTATATATCTCAAGTTGTTTTTTAATATCTCTTTCGTTCAATTCTGAGGGATAAAAACCGGTTGAACATGATTTTAAATTTGTTTCAACTAACTTTCGTATTTTGGAATTTTGATTTAAATAGCCTCCCGTCAAAATGAGATAGTGATCATCAGGATCAAAACTTTCTAAAATTTCTTTTATAAAAGTGCTGTCTTTATCTGTAACATCATTAACTACAATTACTTTTTTATCACCAAAAAATGATCTTGTTTTTATCTCGTTGAAGAGGATGTTTTTATCTTTGTGTATTAAACTTCTATCAATAAAGACTAACTTCATTTGTTCAAGGGCTTTTGGTCCTACTAATTTATTCTCTAATAGTTTTCTAAAATACCAAATTTTAGAATTGAGTGTACCATGTAGAAGAAAAACCTTTTTTTCAAAAGGTATATTGTTTATGAATTCTTGAAATTTATGATCACTAATTATCAATTGAGTAGGTCCTTTTCAAGAAGAAGTATTTCTATTCTAATTTTTTCTGCAATATCATAAGCTAATCTTTTTTCTGCGTTAACTTTGGCTACTTGTGCCTTAAAACCAGTAATATTAGTAGAAGCCGAAAAAGAAGTCTCCGTTTCAAAAGTTTTAGTTAATTTTATTTTATTATTATTGATCTCGATAAGGTTAAAGATAGTATTTAGTATCAAATTATATCTAGTAATATCATTTTTATTGGTAACTATACTCTTTCTTCTTTCTAAAGAATTTTTTAACATAATTTTATATTTTGGATTTTTTGGGAAACCAAAGTCTGTTAATAAATTTTCTCTTATTTGAAAACCAATGTCATTTTCAGGAGAAAATATTTCAAATTTCCCACTATTGAAAAGGGATTCATTTGGTTTGTTCACATTAATTAATGGCTGATAACCACATGAAAATAAAAAAAATAACAATGAGCTAATTATTAATTTTGATTTTTTAAATGACAACATTAATAATCTTACCAGTTACAATAATGACCTTTTTTGGAGTAAAGCCATTTAAAAATTTTTCTACTATTGGGTGTGTTAACACTTTTTCTTCAAGTTCACTATTTGAAATATTTTTCAAAACAGTTATTTCTGCTCTTCTTTTACCATTGATTTGGATAGGATAAGTCATTTCCTGTTTTTGAATAAATTTCTTAATTACTTGAGGCCATTTTTCATTGTAAAGAAATGACTTACATCCAAATAGACTCCAAATTTCTTGAGATAGATGTGGTGTTATAGGTTGCATAATTGAAGCTAATATTTTTATAGAGTATTCTTTTGCTCCATAAGATGCATTTGTATTAGAGATAAAATTTGTTAACTCGTACATATGTGCAACAGCCTTATTAAATGAGAAATTTGTTAGGCAATTTGTAACATCATTAATAGAATTGTGAGTTGCTTCTAACAAATGATTATCTTCTTTATTTTCAGTTAAATCTAATTTGAATTTTTCCAAACTATTTAAATTTTTTCCTTCATTATAAACTTGAAGGGAAATTCTCCATACTTTTTGAAGATGACGCCAAGCTGCTTCAACACCTGCAGTAGTCCATTCTACATCTCTCTCGGGAGGACTATCAGACATCATAAACCATCTTGCAGTATCAGCACCAAATTGATCTATGATATCTTCGGGATCAACAACATTTTTTTTAGATTTTGACATTTTAATTGATGGACCTAATTCAACATGTGATCCTGTTTTTATGCTAATAAAATTTCTCTTATTATTTTTCTTTTTAATCTCCTTTACTTCACTTGGTGATAACCATTTCCCATCTTCATCTCTATAAGTTTCATGACACACCATGCCTTGAGTAAATAAAGAAGAAAATGGTTCTTTAGATTTTTGAGGAATATGGCCTGTTTCAAACATTGCTCTACAAAAAAACCTAGAATAAAGTAGATGTAATATGGCATGTTCAACTCCACCTATATATTGATCTACATTCATCCAATAATCTATAGAATCTTCATCAGTAGGGTTAATTGATTTTGGAGAGGTAAATCTAGCAAAATACCAAGAACTATCTACAAAAGTATCCATTGTATCTGTCTCTCTTTTAGCTTGATTATTACAAACAGGGCATTTGGTAATAAGCCATTCTTCATGCCTATTTAATGGGTTACCTGGTAAATCAAATGTTACACTTTTTGGTAATTCAATTGGTAAATTTTCTTTTTTCTCGGGTACGACGCCACATTTCTCACAATGTATTACTGGAATAGGACATCCCCAATATCGCTGTCTTGAAATACCCCAATCTCTTAAACGATAATTAATTTTTTCAACTCCAATCCCTAATTCATTTAATTTATCAGAAACTGCTTTTTTGGCTTCTTCAATTGATAAACCATTTATAAAATCTGAATTTATTAAATTTCCAGGTCCAGTATAGGCCTCATTTTTAATTTTAAAATTTGTAATTTTAATTTCTGAAGGGCATACAACTGGGATAATATCTAGATCATATTTATTAGCAAAATCTAAATCTCTTTGATCATGAGCAGGGCATCCAAAAATAGCTCCAGTACCATAATCCATAAGTACAAAATTTGCTACAAAAAGTGGATAATCTTTTTTCACATTTAATGGATTAAGTACTTTTACATTAGTTCGGTAACCAATTTTCTCTGCTTTTTCCAAAGATTCTTCATTAGTGGCTGTTTTTCTACACTTTTTAATAAATTCAGTAAGCTTTGGGTCATTTTTTTCTAAAATAGAAGTTAAAGGATGATCTACAGAAATAGCAGCAAAGCTCATTCCAAACAAAGTATCATGCCGTGTTGTATATACTTTTAAGCTATGATAATTCTCTGGATAATTTTGAAGTTTAAAATCAATCTCTAAGCCTGATGATTTACCAATCCAATTTTTTTGCATAGTTCGAACTTTTTCAGGCCAATTAGGCATATCTTCAAGAGAGTTTAAAAGTTCCTCTGAATATCTTGATATTTTAAAAAACCATTGAGTGAGTTCTTTTCTTTCAACTGTTGCTCCAGAACGCCAACCCAAACCATTTTCGACTTGTTCATTTGCAAGTACAGTTTGATCAACTGGATCCCAATTAACAGTTGCACTTTTTCTGTAGGCAAGCCCTTCATTAAGCATATCAATAAACATTGATTGTTGGTGACCGTAATATTCAGGATCACAAGTTGCAAATTCTCTTTCCCAATCAATTGATAAACCAAGAGGTTTTAATTGATTTCTCATATCTTTTATATTTTGATAGGTCCATTCCCCTGGATGAATATTATTTTCCATAGCAGCGTTTTCTGCAGGCATTCCAAAGGCATCCCAGCCCATTGGATGTAAAATATTGTATCCACTAGCTTTCTTGTAGCGAGCCACAACATCACCCATGGTATAATTTCTTACATGCCCCATGTGAATTCTCCCAGAAGGATATGGAAACATTTCAAGGACATAGTATTTGGGTTTAGATCGATCTATTTCAGATTTGTAGAGTTCATTTTCAGTCCATTTTTTTTGCCATTTAGTTTCAACTTTTTTGAAATTATATCGGTCCATTTTGAAAGTCTTTCTTTTCAGTAATTTCTGGTACAACTTATAGCTATATTATGATATTTTTTACAATAAATTTTATTTGTTACAAATAGCTACACAATAAAAAATTTATCCAAAAATTTTTAGGACTTTCTAACAATTTAATTTTGCAAGTTATTTAATTTGAAAGTTAATGGTATTTATGCAAAATCTGCGACAAAATATCAAAAATTAGCTTTATAAGCATATATCAAGCCATTCACTGTGGCATCTTTGCACCAAAAAAAAAAACAAGTAGTTTTAATGATCAAGACACTTGACCAAAAGCTAATGAAAATAGATAACAAATCTATCCGACCGTTGTTTATCACGGTTGAGGTACTTTGAAATGAAACTAATGAAGGCAAGAAAATGAAAAAAGCTCTCTTGACTACAACAGCTCTTGTTGCACTTAGCAGTGCAGCCTTTGCTGATAGTGTGGCTGTCGTAAATGGCGGTACATCACACCATACTCACTCACCTACAGTTGTTTTTCACGGAACAGCTAACATTAATTATACCGTCCCTCTGAAGGCAGTAGCTGGACCAGCTCCTGAAGGTGCTGTTGCATCTGATGTTGATTTAGACGTAACGATGACAAGTCTTGGTGCATACTCTGCTACTATTACTTATGGAATGGAAGGAAATAATATTGCTGGAGCCACAGTATCTGTAACTACTCCACTAGCCAATATATCTGTTGGTGTCGACGATGCCAGAGGAGGAGGAGCAGCAGGTGCTGATGCATCTGACTTGTATTCTGACATAGACAGAATGAGTTCTGTTGGTACAGATGAGGATAGTTCTGATTGGTACGTGTCTGTACCTCTAGCAGGATGGAATTTTGCTTTATCTGGTGACAACTCACAGGCAACAACAGCTAACAAGGAAAATACTTCAATCGGTCTAACTGGTTCTGTAGGTGGTCTTTCAATTACTGCTGGCGGAAAAAATAAGAGCGGTGGTGTTTCTGTATCTACTAACTTAATGGGTGCAACTGTTAAAGCAGCTATGGGTTCTATCAGACCAGCTGGTGCAGCTTCTAATGTTAGTGAAACAGGCGTTGAAGTGTCTATGCCGTTAGGCGGAATGACTGTTACTGTCAATTCTACAACAGTGGATTCTACTAATAACTGGGGTGCTAGTGTTAGTACAACAGTTAGTGGTATGGCTATTTCTGTAGGAACAGACAGTGAAGAAGAGAATACATTTAAGTTAACAGGACCAATGGGCCCAGTTGCCTTACATTTGGAGTATGACTCCGATGATTCTGCATTGACACTTGCTAATGATGCAACTGTAGAAGCAGGTATAACTTACACTGTTCCTGGTACCAAAGGAACAACTATTTCAGCATCATATTCTAACGATGATGATGATTTTGATGCTGGTACACAAGTTAAAATGGCATTCTCATTCTAATAAGAATTTATACTGTTAAAAAAAAGGGGAAATTTATTTCCCCTTTTTTATTGGATTAAGTGAAATAAAGATCCCGTAGCATAATGTCTATGACCTCTAGAGATTATAAAACTCTTTAAATGATAAGCATTTTTGTCATATTTTTTGATTCTATTTAGAATAAATTCTATATCTGGTTTATTACCTAAACTTATCTTCAATAAATATGTAGAGCCCTTTTTATTTTTATTCTTTTCTAAGTAACTAAAATGATGAGGATCCGTATCTAGTACTAATGTCTGATATTTATTTTTCATAAGAGATGAAAACTGTCCAGCTTCTGTCCAAGAAAAAGCAGCTATTTTGGGGTTTTTATTTTTGTTTTCTGATTTAATGATTTCTTCTATTTCTTCATACATGGGTTTCCAATTAATTAACTCAATTGTATTATCCCACTTTGGAATTTTTGCTAAATGATTTGTCAAGAAACCAGTTTGTGAGTGAAGTATAAATATACCTAAAATAGACCAAATAGATATTATACTTACGAAGAAAATGTTTTTTCCTAATTTTGTTATATGTTCATTTAAGTAATTAGCTATTATTGGTAATAAAAGTAACCATCCAGGCATTATCCAATGTGGAAAAGAACGCTCACTTGTAGCGAATATAAATAAAAATAAAATGATATTTGGGAAAGCAATTAAGAGTAAATTTTTTTCATTTTCACTTAATATAATTCTAGTTTTTTTATATGATAATGTTTGGATTGGAATAATTATTGATTGAGGTATTAAGTATAGCATTGACGCAATAAGCATAATTCCAAGATTTAAAAAATTTATCTCAAAGTTTTGTCTTGATTGATGAAATTGAAAACTAATCCAGTCATTTTGATAATTCCATATAAGTGTAGGAAGAGCACCTATTAACGCAATAAAAAAACTTATATACAAAAAAGGGTTTTGTGTAAGAGATTCTCGTCTTGAAGAAAAAATTAAAACTAATATACATCCTATCCCTATTAAAAAACCTTGATATTTACAAGCAAAACACCAAGCTAGTGAAAAAGCTAAAAACAATAATAAATTATTATCATGATTATGAGGTGGCTTGTGAAGTTTTAATATAAATAAAGTGACTAATGCAATTCCCAAATTTAAAGGACCGTCTGGAACAACAAAAACTCCTCCTGAAAAAAAATAAAAAGGAGCAACGTTATATAATGTGGCAGACCAAAGGCCAACGTTTTGGTTCTTAATGGTTTTTCCAATTTGGTAAATAACTAGAGTTGTAATCAAACCAAAGATTATAAAAGGAAACCGAAAAAAAAATTCATTTTTAATCCCTGTGATTTCCGAAAATAATTGAGATGACCAAAAACCAATTGGAGGATGATCAAAAAATGAAATAGAATATTCTTTAGATACAGCAACAGCATATGCTTCATCATTTAATAAAGGTAAATAAAATGACAAAAATAATTTTAAAAGGAATAATGACGATAAAAAAATAATTGTTTTTGGAAAAATATTAACCATAAAATTATAACTTATCTTGTTTTCCAAGTAACAATAGAGCTAGACAAAAAATTCCATATTGCACCAATAAATGCCCCTATAATTGAAGAAATAATCCAAATTTCTAATTCCTTGTATAAAAAATCAGCTGAAGCTATATTTAAAAAGGCTCCAGCTGAACAAACTACATAAAATGATATTAAACCTTTAAAATACCTATATCCACTTAAAGAGCGATCTTTAAAGGTAATAATGTTATTTAGTGTAAAATTACTTGTCATTGCAATCATTACACTCAAAAAGTGAGATACTATAAAATTATAATCTAAAAATGTTATTAGTATAAACGTTGATAATACTTGAACAATAATACCAGAAGTTCCTACCATACCAAACATAACAAAACGCATAGAAAGATACCGAAATGACAAATGTGATACGATAAGTGCTATTAACTCTAAAAGTACTGAAAAGTTCATTTTGCTATTTCCAGCCACCCTCTTTCTGAATGTATATCCAATTTCTTTAATTACCCATTTTCCTCTATTGCAGGCGATAATATCAGCTAGTATTTTAAAACCATCAGGTTGAAGTTTCTGAATTATAGGAAATATACTTTTTCTTCTAACCATAAAAAACCCAGACATCGGATCACTTACTTTAATTCTAAGTAAAATTTGAGTAATTTTTGTAGCAATAATGCTTCCATAACTCCTTACCTTTGAAAATCCTGTAGATGAAATACCATCTTTTGTATGTCTACTTCCAACTACTAGGTCTAATTCTGATGATTGATTAAACAAGTCTACCATTTCTGGAATTTTATTTTCATCATGCTGAAGATCACAATCCATAATAGCAATTAATTCACTTTTTGAATTTGCAATTCCTTCAATACATGCTCCAGCTAAACCTCTTCTCCCAATTCTTAAAATTAATTCAATGTTTGAGTTTTCTTTTTGGTATTGTTTAATTTTATCTGAAGTTCCATCGTTACTGTTATCGTCTACAAAAATTATTTTGTAACTAATCCTGTTATAAAGAACTTTTTTGAGTTTCTCTATAATTTTGTCAACATTTTCAAATTCATTAAATGTTGGAATTATAATTGTAAGTAAATATTGTTTTTTATTTGTCATAATTGATTAATCTTATGATCCAATTTTAAATTTTCTAATTTATCTTTTAAAATCGTCTTCTATTCTAATTATATCATCTTCACCTAAATAAGAACCAGTTTGTACTTCAATAATAGTTAAATTGTGATCTTCTGTATTTTCTAATCTGTGTACAACTCCAGTATTTACGTATGTTGACTCGTTTTTAGAGAGTTTAAAAATTTCATTATCCAAGATGACTCTAGCTTGTCCTTCTACAACTACCCAGTGTTCAGATCTAAATTCATGTTTTTGTAAACTTAATCTTTTTTTTGGGTAAACAACAATTTTTTTAACTAAAAAATTTTTTCCTTTTGATAAAATTTCAAAAAAACCCCAAGGTCTATAATCATTTTGAGAATTTTCTACTTGCGCTACTTTTTTTTCTTTTAATATATCAATTGCATTTTTTACTTTTTCACTTTTATCTTTTTCAACAACAAGTACAGCATCTTCAGTTGCAATTGTAATTATATTTTTTAAACCTATTCCAACTAAATGAATTTTTTCAGTTGTCGAATATAAAAATGAGTTTACTGAATCTATTTTAGTTGAATTTTTCTCAAAAACATTTTCTTCATAGTTATTTTCAAAATTATCCATTATAGACTTCCAGCTTCCTAAGTCTGTCCAATCACCCTCAAAAGGAGTAACAAATAAATTTTTTGATTTTTCCATGATTGCAATATCTATTGGTACAGACGGTAAATTATTCCATGGGTTTTCATCAAGTCTTATAAAGTCAAGGTCACTCGTTGATTTTTGAAATGATAATTTTACATTTTCAAAAATGCTAGATGCAAAATTTTCAAATTGATTTATAAAAGTTGATGCCTTACCAAAAAAAATACCTGTATTCCAATAAGATGAATTGGATTTAAAGAGCTGTTCAGCTAATTTGATTGGTGGTTTTTCTACAAAATTATCTATTTTAAATAAGTCTCTATTCTTATTTATTTTTTTTGCACTTATCCAACCATATCCTGTGTGTGGGCTTGTTGGTTTAAAACCAATCAATAATAAACTATCTTTTGGTAATATTTCTTCTGATTTTCTTATTAACTTATTAAATAGATTTTCATTTTCTATAAGATGATCTGATGGAGATATTAGAACGTAAGGGTCGTCAGCTATTTTTTTTGAATAAATTATACCAACAAGAGAAGCTGGAGCAGTATTTTTTGGGGAAGGTTCTATTATTATTTTTAATGAATTCTTTGAAATTTCACTTAGTTGTTGTTGCACAGTAAATCTTGATTGGTTGTTAGTAATTATAATTGGTGAATCAAATATTTCATTGTTAAAGCGGTTAACAGTTTTCTGAAAAAGTGTATTTTCTTCAAAAAATTTAATGAATTGTTTTGGTCTAGAGTTTCTTGACAACGGCCACAGCCTTGAACCAGAACCACCGGCTAAAATTATTGGTAATATTTTTTTTTTATCCGGCATATCAATATTTTCTTATTTTTTTAAAATTTGATAATAGCATTTAATTCACAATATTGAATAAATATTTAATTCTTGTTAAATAATTCTTATCTAGCCAAATTTGAGATTGTTTTTTATTTTTTTCGATATTAGTGTTTAATCATAAAAGATACCAATGATTCAGGAAAAAAAGTGAAGAAAAATCTCTACATTTCATTTCATCATTTAATTATAGGCCTAAGTGTTTTGTTAATTGGTTGTCAGACTAATCAACTTGGTATTTCAAATTCAAAAAAATATGTCGAAAATTTCAGAGATATTGATAATAGTTTATCATCACTTGATATTAAAATTAAACCCCCAAAATATAACAGTTTTACATTCAATAATGCAAGAACAAACATAAAAAAAGCAGTTATTTCTCATCCCAAATTCTCCAGAAATTTGGAGTCAATTAAAATCGCTAAATCTAATTCTAAAATATTAAAAACTAATAAAGAAACACAAATAAATTTCCAGGCGATTAGTGGTTTATCAAGGCAAGACGAAAAAAATGAAATTGGATTAACTGGAACTATAAATATAGTAAAACTACTTTACGATTATGGTTCAACAGATCTAGCTATCAAGGCCGAAGAACAAAAAATACAAACTGCAGAATTTGAGTTATTGAGTCAGGCAGAAGAACTTGCTCTTCTAGCTTATCAAAACTGGGTAAATTTATCAATTCAACGCCAAATACTTTCAATTTATGATACTGGAATAAATAAAGCTGCTCCGTTAGTAGAAAAAATCGATCAAATTTCATTATCTGGAATTGCAGATAGTACAATGATACTTAAGGCTAAAAAGGAGTATTCGGAGTCAATTATTAATATGAGGAAAGCTGAGATTGTTGAGAAAAAAGCTGAATCAAATTTTAAAGATATTTTCAACATTAATCAAATTGATAATTTGGGAGTTCTTAAGCCGAAAACTATAAAATCATATAGCTTTCATGAGAAAAAAATGATTGCAAATTCATCAATTTTAAAAGCTTTAAAAATAAAAATTAAATCATTAAAAATGACAAAACAGTCACTTTTATCTCAGAAAAAGCCTAATCTTACATTTAGAGCAGGTGTAAATGCACCTGCCGATAATCCACTTAAAAATGGATCTGCAAATGTGGGTATTCTTGTAAATTATATCTATGACGATGGTGGTAAGTTAAACGCTGAAATTGAAAGTCTGCAAAATCAGATAAATTATGCAGAAGAAGATTACAAGAATTATCTAAAAAATCTAAAACTTGATTTATTAGTCACTTATAAATCATTTATAGGAGCAAGAGATACTAGAAATAATCTGAAAGAGTTGGTAACCCTTTCAGAGAAAGTAAGAGATAACTTAAATGACCAATTATCGACAGGTCGTGCTAAGCTACAGGATGTACTAACTGCCGAATTAAATCTATCTAGTAATAAAATTCTTTTTTTGAATACGGAACGTGAATTTCTATTGAACAGCTATAAAATTAATTATTTATCTGGATCACTCTTATCGGGTGTAAAATGGTACTAATATCTTAAATAATCAGAGAAATTAAATGTCGGAACCGAAAACAAAAAAGGTTATTGATTCATCAAACACAACAGACAAAGAAAAATCTAAAATTGATTCTGTGTCTGATAAAAAAATTTTAGAGAAAAATAAATTGTCTCATGACAGTTCTCTGCTTGATAGTTTACAAATTTTTTTACGTTTTTTTGGTATAGAAAGAAGCCACGCTTCAATTAGGGACATGGCTGATATTTCAGATGGACCATTTGATTATAAAGATGCAGTTTCAGCTCTTGAAAATATGGAATTCTCAGCAAATATAGGTAAATTATCTGCTAGAAAATTATCTGAAGGACATTGTCCATTAATAATTGAATTAAAATCAGGTAAAACAGCAGTTTTAACCAAAGTTGAAGCTAAAAAAGAATACGTCTTATATGATGAAGAAAAAGAAGATAAATTCACCACTTATTCTTATAGCGATTTCAAAAAAATATATAGTGGGGGAATTTTACTAGGTAAATCAAGAAGACAGCAAAGAGATGATAAAGATGTAAAAAAAATTGATTGGTTCTGGTCATCGTTGAGACAAAGCAAGTGGACATATTCCCAGGTAATCATTGCGGCTGCTGTTTCAAATTTTTTAGGATTATCAACATCTTTATTTATTATGGTAGTTTATGACAGAGTTGTTCCAAATCAAGCAATTGAGTCATTAATTGCATTGACCATAGGAGTTTTGATAGCACTTGGTTTTGATTTCTTAATAAGGACTATAAGAGCTAATTTTATTGATAGAGCTGGAAAGAGGGCAGACTTGAGAATGTCCAAATTGATTTTCAATCAATTAATGTCTATGAATTTGGCCTCAAGATCTGATAGATCAGGTGCCTTGGCAAGTACTGTAAGGGAATTTGAGAGTTTAAGAGATTTTTTTACATCTGCAACTTTAGTTGCGATCGTAGATTTACCTTTTATATTCTTATTCATTTACATAATATCTCTAATAGGTGGGCCATTAGCGATTATACCTTTAGTTTGTGTGCCTGTCGTAATTATTTTAGGCCTTCTTGTGCAACCATTTCTAGCAAAATTGAGTCTAGCTGGAATGAAAACTGGTATGTCCAAGCAGGGAGTTTTAGTAGAAACTTTAAATGGTTTAGAAACAATTAAAGCTACTGGCTCTGCAGGTTTAATGAGAAAGAGATTTGAAGAAGCTACTAGCAGTCAATCAGATTTAGGTTTCAAATCAAGGACTATTTCACAATTTGCAGTGAATTCCTCAGCTTCAATACAACAATTCGCACAAGTTGCCCTAATATTTTACGGTGTCTTTTTAATTCAAGATGGTATTGTGACAATGGGTGCACTAATAGCTGTAGTAATATTAGCGGGTAGAACCCTTGCGCCTTTGTCTCAATTGGCAAATGCTCTTACTAGAGTAAATTCAGCTAGAACAGCTTATAGAACTATTAACAATTTGATGAAAAAACCTAAAGATAGAGACGAAAACGAAAATCCATTAAGTCGTCCTAAGCTCAGAGGTGATATAGAGTTTAAAAATGTGACTTTTGGTTATCCAGGATCCAAAGAACCTATAATTAAGGATTTAAGTTTTAAGATAAAGGCAGGAGAAAGAGTTGCAATATTAGGAAAAATGGGATCTGGAAAATCTACCATTGCAAGGCTTTTAGCAGGACTTTATGAACCTGATATTGGTTCAATATTAATAGATGGTGTAGATATTAGACAAATTGATCAAGCGGATATTAGGCGAAATTTAGGATTTATGTTACAAGACACGTGGTTGTTTTCCGGCTCAGTTAAAGAGAATATACAAATGGGTTATGTTCAATATTCTGATGAACATATTTTGGAAATTTCAAAAATTTCAGGAGTTGATGAATTCATTAGGCAAAATCCCGAAGGTTACGATTTCAGTCTTAAGGAAAGAGGTGAAGGTTTATCAGGTGGACAAAAACAATCTATAAATCTAGCTAGAGCAATATTGCATAATCCATCGTTACTAATACTTGATGAACCTACAAGTTCAATGGATACATCTACAGAGAAAATTGTTTTGGATAAATTAGTTGAGTGGTCAAGTAATAAAACATTGATTGCAATTACTCATAGGAATACAATTCTAAGAGTAGTTACTAGAGTATTGGTAATTGATGGCGGAGTTATCGTTGCTGACGATACACCAGAAAAATTAATGGCGCCAAGATCTGCATAAGGATACATAATTTGACAGCTACTAATTTCAATAAATTATCTAAAGAGCTTTCAGGATCTTCTGGATTTTTAGGTTCTTTTCTTCTTTTCATCATAATTTTATTGGTAGCTGCTTTAATTTTTTGGGCGAGTATTACGGAACTTGATAATGTTACTAGAGGGCAGGGAAAAATTATTTCTTCTATCCAAAATCAAATAATTCAATCATCTGAGCAAGGAGTAATTAAAGCTCGTTATGTTGAAGAAGGACAAGTTGTTAAAAAAGATGATATTTTATTTGAAATTGATCCTATAGATGCCAAAACATCTTATGATCAAGCCCGTCAAAGATTATCCAGTCTTAAAATTCAAGAAATTCGGCTCTCTGCTGAAGTTCTAAATAAAGCTCCTGAATTTTCGGATGAACTTACTCAAAATTCTTCAACTGTCGTTTCAGGAGAGCGCGCTCTTTACGCAGCTAGAAAAGCTGATTTAAACGCCCAACTTTCGGTTCTAACTCAACAACTAATTCAAAGAGAACAGCAAATAAATGAAGTAAAGGTAAATATAGCTACCGCTGAAGATACTATAAAACTACTTGAAAAACAAATATCAATAATTGAACCTCTTGTTAAATCAGGTTTATCTCCTGAAACTGAGTTGTTAGCACTTCAAAGACAGGAAAAGGATTTTATAGGCAAAAAAGAGGTTTCTGAAGCTTCTTTACTTAGAATAAATTCATCAATAGTAGAAGTAGAGAGAGAGATATCCTCAGTAAAGCAAAAGTATTCGACTTCCAGTCAGACAGAATTATCAAAAATAATAGCTGAAATTGCAGAGATAGAATCCAGACTTCCAGCATTAGAGGACAGAGTTAAAAGAACTAAACTATATTCACCAGTAAAGGGTGTTATCAATAGGATTAACTTTAAAACAATTGGTGGATACGTGGCTAGTGGTGATGTGATCTTAGAAATTGTTCCCACTGGTGATGATTTGATTGTTCAAGGAAAAATAGATCCAAAGGATATTGCGTATATACAGCCAGGACAGGACGTTCGTATTAGTTTGACTGCTTATGATGCATCAAGATATGGAACAATTGATGGTAAAGTACTTAAGGTTTCAGCTGATGCTGTTGAAGATAAAACAAATGGTCTAAGTTTCTATATAGTTGATACGTCTATCGATAGTGATTTATTTGAAGATGATGGTTCTAAAGTGGAGGTTCTACCTGGTATGGTTGCATCATTAGATGTACTTGCTGGTAAGAGAACTATTTTAGATTACATATGGAACCCTATGATTAAAGTAAAAGAACGTGCATTTACTGATTAGAATTTTTTATGAATTTTAAAGTTTTAAGATATTTAGTTTATTTATTAATAATAGTTATCTGCTTTTGTGCTCCAATTTATGCGCTAACTAGGATTTATCTTCCTGATCTTATAAGATCACAAATTGCCTCTAATCTTCCTCCAGGAGCAACTTTATCGTTTGGTGAAATGTTTTCAAATAATGATCTAAGTGTAAATATAAAACAACTAAGTTTTGAAATTGAGAAAAACAATTTGGATTTGAATTTATATGAAATAATTTTAAAGCCTCAACTTAGCTTTGAAAAGCCATTTAAACTCCTAG
>CACMAH010000012.1 GCA_902611605.1 uncultured Alphaproteobacteria bacterium | reverse complement strand
GAGATTATTTATGGAAATATTCACCAATTGGCTGAATAATCTAGTAGCAAAACCATCTTTTCATTCGTTAATTAAGAAAATTCCTATTATTAGGAGATTGGCATTTAATGATGGCAAAATAATCTATGACCTTGTAGCTGGATTTGTATATTCACAAGTTCTTTTAGCTATAATTGAATTACGCCTAATAGATTTTTTAATTACTGGAAAGAAGAAGATAGACGATATATCAAGATTTACTGGTTTGCCACATGATAAGTGTATTTTATTATGTAATGCTGCAGCGTCGGTTGGACTATTAAAAAAAAATAAAGATTCTACTTATAGACTTACAAGAATTGGAGCTGCTATTAAAGGAGTTTCAGGGTTAGATAAAATGATATTACATCATAAAATGTTTTATCGTGATCTAATAGATCCTGTAAAACTACTAAATAAAAATTTTAATACTGAACTTAAAAATTTCTGGACCTATGTACCATCAAACAAAAAAATTACCAAAGAGGAAGCTAAAACTTATTCTGAATTAATGGGTATTTCTCAGTATATAGTTGCAGAAGAAACCCTAAATCTAGTAAATTTAAATCCTTTTAAAAGCCTTTTAGATTTAGGTGGAGGCAATGGTACATTTATTTTAGAGGTTAGAAGACGTTATCCTAATTTAATTTTGAATGTATTCGACCTCCCTAGTGTTATAGAAACAGCTAAATCTAAAATTAGCCATTTAGGTGATAAATCTAATATTAAATTAATTCCAGGTAATTTTATTGAGGATAAATTACCGGATGGCAATGATATAATTTTTTTAAATCGAGTACTATATGATCACAATGATACAAATGTAGAATTATTAATTAAAAAAATTTATGATGCGCTATCTCCGGGTGGGCATTTAGTAATATCAGAGCCAATGGCAGGAAATGAAAAACCTACTCGTTCAGGGGATGCTTATTTTGGTTTTTATACACTAGCAATGACCTCTGGAAAGCCAAGAAGTAAAAACCAGCATTTTAAAATACTAAAAAAAAGTGGATTTATGCAATTAAAATTTCTTCAAGGTACCAATGATTTTGTTACTTCGGTCATACTAGCAAAAAAAAATAACTAATTTTCGTTAATAGTGTAAATTTTAGTTGACACTATAAACTGTCAGTATAAAATTACACTAGTTTTGCAAAATGTAACTAAACCTAACGTGAGGTATTTTTTAATTGATTACTAAAGCTGTAGTGATGTCTGAGCCAGGTAGTTTGTCCATTCAACCTGTAGATTTAAAAAGCCCTTCAAAAGAAGATATTGTTATAGATATTAATTACTCTGGTATCTCTACTGGTACTGAAAAACTATTTTACAACGGTAAGATGCCACAGTTTCCTGGCATGGGTTATCCTTTAGTTCCTGGATACGAATCAACAGGTGAAGTGGTACAGGCTCCTAAGGATTCAAATCTTAAAATCGGTGACATGGTTTTTGTACCTGGTGCTGATTGTTATTCAGGATCTGTAAAGAGTTTATTCGGAGGAGCAGCACAAATGATTATTTCTTCTCCCAATAGGCTTATAAAAATTGACCCAACTATGGGATGTAATGGTGCTTTATTCGCTCTTGCAGCTACTGCAAGACATGCAATTGCAGGTTTTGGAAATAAAATGCCAGATGTAATTGTAGGTCATGGAGTACTAGGTCGTTTGCTAGCTAGGCTCGTTATGCTTGCAGGTGAAAAGCCTCCAATAGTTTGGGAAAAAAATATTCTACGCCATTCAGGAGCAACAGATTATGAAGTTGTATTGCCTGAATATGATGAACGTTCAGATTATGATTGTATTTTTGATGTAAGTGGCGACTCTGAAATCTTAGACAGTTTAATTGGAAGAGTTCGAAAAGGTGGAGAGGTAGTTTTGGCTGGCTTTTATCCAGATAGAATAGGGTTTGGGTTTGCCCAAGCTTTTCTTAAAGAAGTTTCACTTAGGGTCTCAGCAGAATTTACACCTGAAGATGTTGCAACAACAAAATTGCTAATAGAAGATGGTTCATTATCATTTGATGGACTAATTAGTGATGTTTATTCTGCTAAAAATGCAAACAAAGCCTACAATATCGCATTTAACAATGCTGAGTGTTTAAAAATGGTTTTAGATTGGAGAAATGCGGCATGACTATAGAAACAATAAATGTCAAGGGGAATGCCAGTAAGGCTCTTGAGGACCATCATAATAGGTTAAAAAAAGAAGCCAAGGAACCAGTAGATGGTCTACATTTGAATGAACCTAAGAAAAAATGTCAAATAATTGCAATATACGGTAAAGGGGGGATTGGAAAATCTTTCACTTTAGCAAATTTGAGTTGTATGATGGCTGAGCAAGGTAAGCGAGTTCTGTTAATAGGCTGTGACCCTAAATCAGATACTACATCCCTATTGTTTGAAGGTAAAGCATGTCCCACAATTATAGAAACATCTACAAAAAAGAAGCTTTCTGGTGAAGAGGTCGCTATTGGCGATGTTTGCTTTAAGAGAAATGGTGTTTTTGCTATGGAATTAGGTGGTCCAGAAGTAGGAAGAGGATGTGGTGGACGTGGCATAATTCATGGTTTTGAATTACTTGAAAAATTAGGTTTTCATGACTGGGATTTTGATTATGTGTTACTTGATTTTTTAGGCGATGTTGTTTGTGGAGGTTTTGGCTTGCCAATAGCAAGGGATATGGCCCAAAAGGTGATTGTTGTTGGATCTAATGATTTACAGTCTTTATATGTTGCAAATAATGTTTGTTCAGCAGTTGAATATTTTCGAAAATTAGGTGGAAGCGTTGGAGTAGCTGGTATTGTTATCAATAGGGATGATGGAACTGGAGAGGCGAAGAAATTTGCCGAAAAAGTTGGGATCCCAGTCCTCAGTACTATACCTGCTGATGATGACATAAGAAGGAAATCAGCTATGTATCAGATAATTGGTACAAAGCAAAGCCAGTGGGGAAATCTTTTTGAAACATTGGCGACAAATGTAGCTGGGGCTCCCCCTGTAAGACCCACTACTTTAAACCAAGACGAACTTTTAGGATTATTTGATGGTGGTCAAACAGGAGCTGGTTTTACTTTGGTACCAGCAACAGATGCAGATATGCGAGGAAAGTTATCAAAACCGAAGAAATCGTTAGAAGTTATATATGACAAGGTTTGATACTAAAAATAGGTTTAATAAATGAGCACAGAGATCAAATATGATCAAACTAATGAGGTTAAATTGACAGAGACTAGTCGAGATCAAATGGAGAATTTATCGAAATCCTCTGAGCTTGGGTTATCTGGATGTCATTCAAAGCTCAATAAAGAAAAATCTATAAAGTTTATGAATGGTAATAATAAACTTTTAGATAAATTTAAAAAAGATTACCCGCTCGGGCCACATGATAAACCTCAAAGTATGTGTCCTGCTTTTGGATCTTTAAGAGTTGGTCTTAGAATGAGAAGAGTTGCTACAATTTTATCTGGTTCTGCATGTTGTGTCTATGGATTAACATTTGTTTCTCATTTTTATGGTGCTAGAAGATCTGTTGGTTATGTTCCTTTTAGCTCAGAAACACTTGTGTCTGGGAAATTATTTGAAGATATTAGAGATTCTGTACATAAAACTGCTGATCCCTCAAAATATGATGCTATTATAGTTACAAATTTATGTGTCCCTACCGCATCAGGTGTGCCATTACGATTGCTGCCAAACGAAATAAATGGTGTAAGAATTATTGGTATTGATGTTCCTGGTTTTGGAGTTCCAACTCATGCAGAGGCTAAAGATGTTCTTGCTGGTGCCATGCTTAATTATGCCAGAAAAGAAGCAGAGAAAGGCCCAGTATCAACACCATTATCAGGTAAATCTGACAGACCAACTGTAGCTTTGCTGGGGGAAATGTTTCCAGCTGATCCTATTGGAATAGGTGGAATATTATCTCACTTAGGACTAGCTGCAGGGCCTGTGGTTCCTTGTCGTGAATGGAGAGAATTATATGGTGCCTTGGACTGCTCATTGGTTTCAGCTATTCATCCTTTTTACACTGCTTCAATCAGAGAATTTGAAGAGGCTGGTAGACCAATTTTAGGATCAGCTCCAGTTGGTAGCGAAGGAACTGAGGATTGGATTCAATCAGTGGGTGAAATTTTTAATATAAAAAAGGGTATAATTTCAAAATGTAAAAATGAAATTCTTCCAAAAATAAATGAGGGTTTAAAATTACATAAAATTAAAGGAACAATAACGCTTTCTGGTTATGAGGGCTCTGAGCTACTAGTTGCTCGTCTCTTAATAGAAAGTGGAGCAAAAATACCTTATGTTGGAACTGCATGTCCAAAGACTAAATGGTCAGACAAAGATAAAGAATGGTTAGAGTCTAGGGGTACAGTGGTTAAATTCAGAGCGAGTTTGGAAGATGATTGTGCAGCTGTTGAAGCAATCAAGCCATCTCTTGCAATTGGTACTACACCCGTAGTCCAAAAGGGAAAAGAACTTGGGATTCCATCTTTATATTTCACAAATTTAATTTCTGCTCGACCTTTAATGGGTGTTGCCGGAGCCGGAAGCTTAGCACAAGTAGTAAATGCAGCCATGAAAAATAAAAAAAGAATGGCTGATATGAAAAGCTTTTTTTCTGGAGTTGGTAGAGAAGATACATCAGGTATCTGGGAGAAAAGCCCGAATTTAAAGCCTCAATTTCGAGAGCATAATTTAAAAAAGATAGAAAAAAGAAAAAAAGCTGAAAAAGCAGCGGAGATGATTTAATGCTAATTCAAGACCATGACAGAGCTGGTGGGTATTGGGGATCTGTATATGCTTTTTGTGCAATAAAAGGTCTTCAAGTTGTAATTGATGGACCTGTTGGTTGTGAGAATTTACCAGTTACATCTGTTTTGCATTATACTGATGCATTACCACCTCATGAATTACCAATAGTAGTAACTGGATTAGCAGAAGAAGAGTTAGGACGAGAAGGTACCGAAGGTTCAATGAAGCGAGCATGGAAAACCTTAGATCCCGCGTTGCCTTCTGTAGTTGTCACTGGATCAATTGCAGAAATGATTGGTGGTGGAGTAACACCAGAGGGAACAACCATTCAAAGGTTTCTACCCCGTACCATTGACGAAGATCAATGGCAGTCTGCTGATAGAGCCATGACATGGATATTTACAAACTTTGGACAAACTAAAGGTAGAATGCCTAGGGAAGCAAAAAGAGAAGAAGGAGCAAAACCAAGAGTAAACATTTTAGGGCCTATGTACGGAACATTTAATATGCCATCTGACTTAGCAGAGATAAGAAGATTAGTTGAAGGTATAGGGGCAGAAATAAATATGGTTTTCCCCCTCGGTAGTCACTTGGCAGATGCCAATAAACTTGTAAATGCAGATGTAAATGTTGTCTTATATAGAGAGTTTGGAAGAGGTCTAGCTGAAATTCTTGATAAACCTTATCTTCAAGCCCCGATTGGAATAGACTCTACAACTAAATTTTTGCGCAAATTAGGAGAATTATTAAAGCTAGATCCTGAACCATTTATTGAACAAGAAAAACATTCTACAATAAAACCTGTTTGGGATTTATGGAGATCAGTTACTCAAGATTTTTTTGCAACTGCTAGCTTTGGAATTGTAGCTAATGAAACATATTCCCGTGGTATACGAAATTTTCTGGAAAATGATTTAGGCTTACCCTGTAGTTTTGCAGTAGCAAGAATTTCAGGAAAAAAAACAAATAATGACGAAGTAAGGTCATTGATAAGGGAAAAAAGACCTTTAGTATTAATGGGTTCCATTAATGAAAAAATGTACTTAGCAGAATTAAAGAAAGGATTTGGACCTAGTCCTTCCTTTATTCCTGCAAGCTTCCCTGGAGCTGCAATTAGAAGATCAACTGGGACTCCGATGATGGGTTTTGCTGGTGCTACTTATTTGTTGCAAGAGGTTTGTAATAGTCTCTTTGACTCTCTTTTTCATATTTTACCACTTGGTTCTGATATGGACGAAGTTGCTGCAACACCAACAAATTTAAAAAGAGATTTCCCATGGGACAAAGATGCTAAGGAATTTTTAGATAAGATTGTTCAAGAACATCCAGTAATCACAAGGATTTCAGCAGCAAAGAATCTTAGAGACGAAGCGGAAAGATCAGCATTAGCTGAAGGTAATGAAAGAGTTGTTTTGGAAACAGTTAAGAAAATTAGAGATAAAAGAATTTAATAGCAAGGAAAAGGGGAGAATAAAAATGAAACAGTCAACAGTTAAAGAGTTTTGTGTTTCAGATTACAGAAGGACAATTAAGTTGGAGTACAGAATTTATTTTGCTCTAATTTTTTTGATTTCCATACCTTTAGCTACTTTCACATGGTTAACTTGTTTAATTATGAATATTTTTAATTCTAAAGCAAAAGCAAATGAGGGTATTTTTAGAAGGGCATGGGGACACGCACAAGTGATAACCCCAATGATATTTACCGCATGAGAGCGGTTTACGAAATTCGGTGGCACTCTAGCTACCGGATAGTTCTGAGCCATGAGGGTTCAGAAATGTCAACCCTGCGAGCAATCGTGGGATCAGTCGAAACAATCCGGAGGATTAAACATGGCTGGAAATAACGACCTGTCATTATCAGGTTTAACAGAGGATCAAGCACAGGAACTTCATAGTGTTTATATGAGCGGTCTTTGGACATTCACACTTATGTGTGTACTGGCTCATATTGCAACATGGATTTGGCGTCCTTGGTTCTATTTCAGTTAAAGGAGAATTAAATGAGTCAATTTTACAAAATATGGCTGATTTTTGACCCACGTAGAGTGTTCGTGGCTCAAGGCGTATTTCTCTTTTTATTAGCAGCGTTAATACATTTAGTGTTGCTAAGCACAGAACACTTCAATTGGTTTGAGGCAGCAGCGAAGGCTGCTGGTGGTTAAACCAATTTAAAGTGGCCGTGGGCGGGCTCCCCCCCAAACAACCCGCCTACGGCAAATATATTTAGATTTATTGGATGTAAATAAAAAATGAAGAATTTTAATAGGAGGTCGCGAGATGGCATTACTCAGTTTTGAGAGAAAGTATCGTGTTCCCGGAGGCACCCTTATCGGAAGGGACTTATTCGATTTTTGGGTTGGGCCTTTTTATATTGGCTTTTTTGGTTTAATGACCATATTTTTTGCCTCATTAGGTACATTGCTTATCTTATGGGGAGCCGCATTACAGGGAACTTGGAATCCTTTCCTTATAAGTATAAATCCACCAGCATTGGAGTATGGTTTACAATTTGCTCCACTCAGAGATGGAGGATTATGGCAAATAATTACTATTTGTGCACATGGTGCATTTATAGCTTGGTTATTAAGAGAAGTAGAAATTTGTAGAAAGTTAGGTATTGGTTATCACATACCTATAGCTTTTGGTGTAGCTATTTTTGCTTATACTTCATTAGTTGTAATTCGGCCTGTTTTAATGGGAGCATGGGGTCATGCATTTCCATATGGAATATTTTCACATTTAGATTGGGTATCTTATACAGGATATGCCTATATTAATTTTCATTTTAATCCCGCACATTGGGTTGCTATTACTTTTTTCTTTACAACTACTTTAGCACTTTCATTGCATGGTGGATTAATATTATCTGCTGCAAATCCAGAAAGTGGAAAAGAATCAAAAACTCCTGATCACGAGGATACTTATTTTAGAGATTTTATAGGGTATTCAATTGGAACATTAGGTATTCACAGAATAGGATTACTTCTTGCATTAAATGCAGGATTTTGGTCTGCAGTGTGTATTTTGATTTCTGGTCCAGCTTGGATATTCCCAGAAGGATCTAGTTGGGTTGAGTGGTGGAATTGGTGGCCAAGATTAACAACCTTTTCTGATGCTCAATATCAAGAAACAATGACTTTTATAAACAGTCTAGAATGGACGCAGTAGGAGGTTTATGATGGCTGAATATCAAAATATTTTTACACAAGTCCAAGTTAAAGGTCCTCCCGAGATGGGAATGGACGAGGATGGAAATTTATCAAGTGAAAGAACTAAATCAACGAGAAATAATACCTGGTTAGGTTATATTGGAAATGCTCAACTTGGCCCAATCCATTTGGGGATGTTTGGAGTGGTATCAATATATTTATTCTTTGTATGGTTTTTTCTTGTAGGATTTGGAATGCTACAACAAGTAAACTTTGATTTTGCTCTTTTTATAAGGACATTATTCTGGCTATCCCTTAATCCTCCACCTGAGGAGTATGGATTATCTTTTCCACCCATTAATGACGGCGGTTTATACATGATCGCAAGTTTCTGCTTGTTGTTATCCGTATTGAGTTGGTGGATAAGGTCTTATTTAAGAGCTCAAGAATTAGGAATGGGCAAGCATATTTGTTGGGCATTTGCTGCAGCAATATGGTTATTCCTAGTTATTGGACTTTTTCGACCAATTGCTATGGGTTCATGGTCAGAAATGGTTCCCTATGGAATTTTTCCTCATCTGATTTGGACTAATAATTTATCAATAGCTTGGGGAAATCTTTTTTATAATCCATTTCATGCTTTATGCATTGTTTTTCTTTATGGTTCAGCACTTCTGTTTGCTATGCATGGTGCTACAATATTAGCAACCTCTAGATTAGGAGGTGATCGTGAATTAGAGCAAATATATGATCGAGGTACTGCTTCTGAAAGAGCAGCCCTTTTTTGGAGATGGACGATGGGTTTCAATGCATCAATGGAGGGTATTCATCGTTGGGCATGGTGGTTTGCAGTATTGGTTCCTATCACAGGTGGTATAGGGATACTACTAACAGGGACAGTAGTAGACGATTGGCGATATTGGGCAATAGAGCGTGGTTTTGCAACTGAAATAGAATACTCAGTACCAGAATCCACATTATTAGGAGAATAATTATGGAACCATTTTTTTCAAATTTTGATATTGCACAATTAAGTCTTTACCTCTTTTGGGCATTTTTCATTGGTTTAGTAATTTATCTCCAAAAAGAAAATATGCGGGAGGGATACCCTTTGGAAAATGAGCAATCTAATACTGCTCATAATCAGGGGATGTATCCCTTACCGTCGCCCAAAACTTTCAAGCTTATGCATGGGCGAGGGGAAGTGAGCGTACCAAATGATAAAGGCGAAACAAGAAAACTTAAGCTAGAAATAAAGAATGTTGCAAATGGTTCTCCTCTTTATCCGACAGGTGATCCTATGGATGATGGATTGGGTGCAGCTGCTTGGGCTGAAAGAAGAGATGTTCCTGAGCTAGATGGTCATGGAAATCCTAAAATAAGGCCTATGAGTAGCTTAAAAGGGTATGAAGTTTCGGCTGGTAAAGATCCAAGAGGTATGGATGTTGTTTCTGCTGATAAAGTGACAGTAGGTAAAGTTACAGATATGTGGATTGATGTACCGGAACAATTAGTCAGATATCTAGAACTTGAGTTAAAGGATGGAACTAAAAGACTTCTACCAATGCCTTTATCTAAAATCAATAGTAAGTCCGTTGATGTTCATTCATTATATGGTAAGCACTTTAAAAAAGTCCCAACTACAAAAAAATCAAAAGAAGTTACTATGTTAGAGGAAGAAAAAGTAAGTGCTTATTATACAGGTGGTAAATTATATGCATCCTATGACAGGTTAGTATCACCAGTATAAATTTATAAAAATAGCAGGGGAGATCTTTTCACTCCTGCTATTTACTAAAGGGGGAAAAATGTCAAAACAAGCTATATTGGATAGGGTTAATTTTCCAAGTGATCTTAGAAAATTAACTGATAGCGATCTTAATCACTTGGCTAATGAATTAAGACAAGAAACTATTTCCATTGTTTCTAAAACGGGTGGTCATCTAGGTTCCAGTCTTGGTGTTATAGAATTAACTATAGCGATACATTCGGTATTTAACACTCCTTTCGATAAATTGATTTGGGATGTTAGTCATCAATGTTATCCCCATAAAATTCTTACGGGTAGAAGAAAGAACATGATGACATTGCGACAAGATAAAGGCTTATCGGGTTTTACTAAGAGAACTGAAAGTGAATACGACCCGTTTGGTGCAGCGCATTCTTCAACATCAATTTCTGCAGCTTTGGGTTTTACTGTAGCTCGTGACCTAGGTTCTAGTGTAGGGGATTCAATTGCGGTAATTGGTGATGGATCAATAAGTGCAGGTATGGCTTATGAAGGTTTAAATAACGCAGGATCCGAAGGCAGGAGGTTATTTGTAATTTTAAATGATAATGAAATGTCTATAGCTCCCCCAGCAGGTGCAATGTCAAAGTATTTGTCTAGTTTATATGCTAATAATGAATTCTACAGTCTTACACAATTAGCAGAAGGTTTAGCAAAAAATCTGCCTGGTCCATTACAAGAAGGTGCAAGACGTGCGAAAAGTATAATCACAGGTCTTGCTGCTGGTGGTACATTTTTTGAAGAATTAGGTTTTTCATACTTAGGTCCAATAGATGGTCATGATTTAAACCAATTATTACCTGTGTTAAGAGCAGTTAAGGCAAGAGCAAAAGGCCCCATCTTAATACATTGTGTAACAAAAAAAGGAAAGGGTTATTATCCAGCAGAAAACTCTGCTGATAAATATCATGGGGTATCAAAATTTGATATTAGTTCTGGGGAGCAAAGTAAATCAAAACCTAATGCTCCTTCTTATACCTCTGTATTTGGAAAAGCCTTAGTAAGTGAAGCTTCTCGAGATCATCGTATTGTTGCTGTTACCGCTGCTATGCCATCTGGTACTGGAGTTAACCTAATGCAGAAAGAATATCCCCAAAGAACCTTTGACGTTGGTATTGCTGAACAACATGCGGTTACTTTTGCAGGAGGTATGGCGGCTGGTGGATTAAAGCCTTTTTGTGCAATTTATTCTACTTTTTTACAACGCGGATATGATCAAATTGTACATGATATAGCATTGCAAAATTTACCAGTGAGATTTGCAATAGATAGGGCAGGTCTAGTTGGTGCGGATGGAGCGACACATGCTGGTTCATATGATATAGCATATTTATCAAATTTACCTGGTTTCGTGGTTATGGCAGCGGCTGATGAACTTGATTTAATGAATATGGTTGCAACTGCAGCATCTTATAACGATGGTCCTATTGCATTTAGATATCCAAGAGGTGAAGGAGTAGGTATAGAATTACCTGAGAAAGGTACCCCTCTTGAAATAGGAAAAGGTCGAATGATAAAAGAAGGTAAAAGTGGCGTTGCTATTCTAAATTTTGGCGCACATTTATTGGAAGTTAAAGAGGCTGCCGAAATGTTATTACAATCAGGAGTCGATATAACAATTGCAGATGCTAGATTTGCAAAACCACTAGATGAAAAACTAATTACTAATTTAGCAAAAAATCATTCAGCTTTGATATCAATAGAGGAAGGGGCTATTGGTGGTTTTGGTTCGCATGTATCCAATTTGCTAAGTGAGTCAGGACTCTTGGATGGAAAATTAAAATTTAGATCAATGTTTATGTGTGATAAATTTATTGATCAAGGCAAACCTGAAAATATGTATAAAGAAGCTGGCTTAGGTGTGCAGGATATAGTAGATAAAGTGATGAGTTTGATGGGTGTTTCGGTAGTTAAATTCAAAAAAAATGATTTGTCAGCTTAAATATCAGAACTTACTGTAATTAATTATCCTAAAATATCATTAGAATATTTTTTCATGTAAATTTTAAACCATTCTGTAAAAATTTTAGGAGATTTATCTATTTCTTTTAAAACTGATGTGATTGTCATCCATTTTGTAGACATTACTTCTTGGGGATTTGGAACCATAATTATACTAGATGTTTTTGGAATTTCAGAAATAAAAACACTGACTACTTCATGCTCTATGAGGCTATTCCCCACATCCGCTTTATATTCGATTTCTTTACAAAATTTTAGATCTAAAGATTTTATATTAAGTTCTTCTTCAAGTCGTCTTATTGCACACTTATAAGAATCTTCACCCCAATGCGGATGAGTGCAAACCGTATTAGCCCAAAGACAAGGACTATGATATTTGGAAGCAGATCTCTGTTGTAATAAAATTTCATTGCCTTTTTTTAAGAAGACAGATACTGCTGGATGTTTGAGCCCTCTTTTATGAACTTCCAACTTGTCTACAGGAGATAGTATATTATCTTGCCACGCAGCAATTGGTTGGTTCATGTTGTAGCTCTGATCAAGCCAGTCAAATGAAGTAAATTTTTGATCATTATTTTTAAATGAGCAGTAGGTTTCTTTGTGACTAACTTTTTATTCATATAAGATTCAAAAGTTAATCTTTGTACATCTTCATCTTTACATAAGCTTACAAATCTTTCCCTTCTATCATCTGATTTGTAATAAGCATTTTGCATAGCTTCCAAAACTCTGAAAACAGTTTTATGCTCAGACATAAATCTTTTTCTAGCTAATTTTAAAAATTTGGGATTTTTATATTTTATACATTCGTTTACTGCATATGCAGCTTCTTGACCACCAATCATAGCATAATAGATACCTTCTCCAGACGATGGAGCAACTACCCCTGCAGCATCACCAGCTAAAACTAAGTCTTTTCCATTATCCCAATTATCAAGGGGTTTTAATGGGATAGGAGCACCTTCTTTTCTAATAGTATTACATTTATCTAAACCAGAGGATTCTCTTATTTTAGCAGTAGCTTCCTTTAGGTCAAATCCATTCTTCCCAGTACCCATACCTACGCTAGCTGATTTTCCGTGTGGAAATACCCAGCCATAAAAATCAGGCGATATTCTTCCATCATAAATTACATCACATCTGTCTGGATCATATACTCCTCCTTTTGGTGCTTCAATTATTTCATGATAAGCAATCACATATGGAATGGTTTTACCTCCTGGCATTTCTGATCTAGCTACATCTGATCTAGCTCCATCAGCACCAATAACGAATCTTGATTTTAATTCAATTTCTTTTCTTGATTTTTTGTCCTTGAAAAAAACAGAAACTATATCCTTTTCAGTTATTCTTTCTATCCTTAAAAAAGTTCCAGTAAAACGTTTTGCCCCTTTATTACTTGCCCTATTTCTGAGGAATTCATCAAAATTTTCCCTTTCAACCATTCCAACATAGCCATTTTCTATAGGTATATCTACCGTCCTAGAGGTAGGGGAAATCATTCTTGCTGTTTTTATTTTTGCAACTATTTGACTTTCAGGTATGTTGAAATCACGAATTAATCTAGGCGGAACTGCCCCGCCGCAAGGTTTAATTCTTCCTTCGCGATCTATAAAGGCAACTTTACGATTTTGAAGAGCTAGCTCCATAGCTGCAGTAGCTCCTGATGGACCTCCACCTATTATTATAGCATCATATATCATTTCATTTTCCACTATAAGATAAGTTGGCTGCATTAGCAGGTATTATTATTAGCTTAGTCGCAAGAACAGCAGATGCCAAGAATAAAATACCCTCTAAGGTAAAAATTATTCCATATGAAAAAGCAGCATCTTTGGTTACACTTTGCAAGATATCTACAAATAGAGTAGAAAAAATCATAGCATTTCCAGCTGCTATTGCTTGACCAGCTCCCCATAAACCCATTCGTGTACCTTCCCTTTGTTTAATGCCATATCCTGCGAGCTCCATCATTGATCCGATTGCTCCTACGGCAAAATTGCCATTAAAGAAACCTAATAATGCAACTGAATAATTTAAAGCATTTTTTGAAGGATAAATTTGTCCTAATATAGCGATTAATATAAGTGCAGAACCAGAGCCAACACATCCAAAAAGTACCCAAAATCTCAAAGAACCAAATTTAATTCCTGTTACAAAAAAACCAACAAGGATCATTCCCAATAGAATCCCACTTTGATGATATCCAGTAAGTTGAGTAGACTCACCCACTGAGAATTTAAATATTAAGCCAGCATAAGGTTCAAGTATTGGTTCTTGCATAAAATATGCTGTCATGGATAAAAAAACAAATATAGTAAACCATCTGGTGTTTTGTTCTAATAATACTTGTTTAAGTCCCTGATAGAAAGTAATGGAAACTGGTTCAAAGCGATCAAGAACTTTTTGTTTATGAGTATTTTCTAATTTATATAATGTTATAAATGATGTAATTATCCAAAATAAACTTATTATAGTTACAATTTTTAACAACTTTTCAATGGAATATGGGTCAATAATTTTACCTACAAATATTGCTGTAAAAGCAGCTCCAAAAATCATCATTATCCAAGTTATAGTAGCTGCTGCTGCTTTTTTGCTATTATCAGTCCTGGTTGCTAAAAATGCTAATAAAGATGTACCAGAAGCACCAACACCAATTCCTATTAAGGTGTAAGCGAATATTGATATAGTTAAACCTAATAGGTAATTTTCTGGAATAAATAAAATACCAATACAAGCTAACACAGATCCAAGACATAAAATTATTACACCTATAATAATCCAAAAAGTTCTATTACCACCTTTGTCAGACAAAAAACCCCAGTTTGGTCTACTTATCTGAATAAAATAATGTAGTGATAAAAGAAGACCTGGAATAATTTGTAATAGTGAAAGTTCTACAACCATAACTCTATTAAAGGTCGAGGCTGCAATAGATACTAGTGACCCTAATGCCATTTGGATAAATCCTAATCTGATGATTCCAAACCAAGAAAGGTACATTTTAAAAATATCCTAAACCAGTGGCACTAACCATCATCCCAATTACATATAAAAGCACTCCAGTACCATTATACCAAGGGACTAATTTTTTTGGATCTCTAAGCATTTTTGACATAGCAACCAACTGGATGCAAAGCAAAAAAAGTATAGTAAAAGCAATAAAATATATTTTTAAATAAATAAATATACTTATTACAGCAATCTGTCCTAATGACATAATTAGACAAGAAAGTAATCCTGCTTTTTTCAGACCTAGTGTGACTGGAAGTGAATTAATACCAAGCTTTTGATCTCCTTCTATAGCTTTAAAGTCATTTAAAACCATAATACCAAATGCTCCGAATGCATAAAATCCAGCTACCAAAATTGTATTTATTGATGGAAATTGGGAAGTTAAAATTGCTACCCCAGTAAACCATGGTAACCCTTCGTAACAAAGCGCCACAATACTTGGACCAATGATACCAGAGCGTTTTAATCTAATTGGTTCTGCCGAGTAAGCCCAAGCACAAGCTATCGCAAGTAGAGTGGCAAAAAACCCCCAAAAACCTAAAAACCAAGAAACTATAATCCCTGTAATTGACATAATGACAGCTATCCAAAATCCCCAACTTCCTGGCACCTTACCTGAAGGAATTGGTCTGCCTGGTTCATTGATTGCATCGACTTCTTTATCACACCAATCATTTATAGCTTGGCTCATACCACAAACTATTGGCCCTGATAATATTAATCCAATTAATAATAGCATAGATGTATCAAAAGAGATATTTGAGCTTGAAACTGCCCCGCAAAGAAATGCCCACATTGGAGGAAACCAGGTAATAGGTTTTATTAGAGTAATAATTGATGATATGGATGGGATGTTTTTATACGGATAATTTTCTAGGGAATTCATTTTAGCTTACTGGTTTGATAATTATTTTATATGTCTACAAAAGGTTATACTTCCTCAGTTTAACATAAAGACTTTGGCGAGATAGGTTAAGCATTTCAGCAGTTGCAACTCTATTATTTTTAGTCATTTTAAGTGCTGTTTCGATACATATTTTTTCAACGATATCACTTGTATCTGCTACTAAATCTTTTAAAGGAGCTGAGCCCACTAATTTCATGATTTTTTTGGTTGCTCTTTCACTAACTACATTTCCATTTGTGTTATTCTCACTTTCTGATTCACTTTCATTAGGTCGGTGAGATATAAGGAAGCATATATAATCTCCGAAATTATTTGATGTTTTAGTACTTGTGATTTCTATATTAGTTTTGATTTCATAATTTGAAATTAACTGAGTTTTGAACGGCATTGTTGATCCATTTTCCAGTGTTGCCTCTATTAAAACTTTAATATCAATTATCCCACGAGCTAAAAAGTCAGAAAAAGGTCTTTCAATTAAAAATTGCTGGTTTTCAATTTTGCATAATGAAACAAAACTATCATTTGCATATTTTATAGTTCCTAAACTATCGGTAAAAACAATTCCATAACGAGTATTATCATAGAATTTATTTAAAATATTATCTAATTCACTTTCTTTTACTTTGATTTCGTTTTCTTTTTGTAATCGCACAATTATACAAACTTCATTTTCAGCTCTAAAAATTGACGATTGGAAATTAAAGTTGGTTTTATTTCTGATAATATTATTTAAGTTATAGTTTTTAACAATTTCGTCAGATTTTAATAATTCAATGAATTCGTTATTATTTTTAAAATTAAAAAATTTTGAAAGATATGTTCCAACCAACTTTTCTCTTTTTTCATTTATAATTCTAGCTGCTGAATCATTTACATTTAAAATTTTTCCTTTAACGCCTTCTAGTAAAAATAATGGCTCTTCTGAAAACTCAATTAAAGCTTTATATTTAGTTTCAAAACTTCTGTATCTTGAATATTCTCTTTCTAATGCTAGTTGAGAGTTTACAAACTTTTTTTGAATTTCTGCAACTGGAGATAGATCATTACCTATAAGAATAACATTTTTTTTATTTGCTGCTTTAAACCCTTTATATTTAACAGGAAATTCACCTGTTATTTCAGATATATGATTTAACTCAAACCATTTTGTACTAGATTGGCTTAAATCTGAAAGTGAAGTTAAATGAAAATTAAGTTTTTCTTTACTCTCAATCGTTAAAAAATCGTAAATATTTTTATTAGCCCAACTGCTGAGATTTTTAAATATAGAGCCTGCTGGTGTCTTTATTTGTAAAATTTTACCCCTAGAATCCAAAAATATGTTAATATCACCTAATTCTGATATTATATTTGTGTAGATATCGGATGTTGTGGAGTTTTCATAACCCTCCATAAATTCTTTTAGTTTATTGTCTTCCAATTTTAGAACTCTACATTAAATCAAAGAATAAGCATTCTTAATTTATTTTTTTATACTTTAAACTCAGTTGTTTTAAAATCTCTTCAAGATTTTGTGTAATAAAATCAACCTTTAATTTATCGTTTGTTTGTTTATAGGTATTTACAAGATTACCACCTAAAACGATTGGAGTTTTTCTCTCTACAATAGCTGATATTTTAGAAGATAAATTATTAATTTTTTCAATCATGAAATTATTAGCTGATGATATACCAATGAAATCGTAATTTTTTTCGAATAGTAAATTTTCCAATTCATTTTTATTGAAGTCAAAAATTAAAAATGCGTCTATACCCATTCCACGTAGTTTCCTGGTTGCAGCAATACCACCGTAAGTATGATCTTCTCCCTCAGGTATTATAATTAAGGTCTTAGTTTTGTAGTATGCTGAATTAAGGAAAGAAATATATAGTGGTTCAAATTTTGAATTCAAAAACTGAATTTTACCTAAAGCTATTGTTACATTAGAAAACGAAATTTCATCTGCGACCCAGTCTTCGCCTAATCTTTTGGCAATTGTTGGTAAATAAGAATCTAAGATAAGTTCTATCGAACGACCACATTTAATCAATTTATCAATTAATTTCTCGTTAATTTTTAGAGATTTTGATTTGATTGAAAAATAAAGATTATCTATATCATTATCAAAGTTAAGACTACTGATCGGGTTACTTTTTTCTATTAATTTTTCTAAAGTCTCCAATACAAGTGGGTTTACAGTAGAAATGTTATCCGCTCTTTTTAAACCTTTTGAGGAGCTCATTGCTTTATACCTTAATTTATGCATCGATTCGTTGGAACTAATTACTTCTTCAATTAAAATCTAATTATTCAGAAAATAAAAATGGAACTCATTATTAAATAATCGGTGCTAGGATAGTTGACTTTTTTTTATAAAATAACATGTTAATCTCTTAATTATGTTAAATTTTCAAAAAAATGTCAAAGATTATTGACACTTTTACTTTTTTTGAAATTTATGGATTATATTTTCTCCTCTTTTTTAATTGTGCTTAACAAATTAACCAATAAATATTGTATATTTTTTTTTTTATTACATTGAGTGTAATTAAATAAATAAATACAATAAATTTTAAAAAAAATAAAATAAGTGTAAATTTTAGTTGACACTTTTTGGTACTTTATTACTCTCAATACTAGCAATTAAATAAATCTGGGGGTTTTAAAGTGCAAAAAATGTCAGCTGGGAAAGAGCGCTCACCCCAGCTTTATACACCCGATCAGAAATTTCGTCGTGATAGTTCAGTGTGGACAAAAGTTCAGGCTGTATTAGCGCCTTTACAATTTTTGGTATGCTTTGCTTCTATAGGGTTTGTGGTAAGCTACTTATATACAGGAGATGGCTACATAATAGCGACTTTATCGATTCTTTTTAAGACTGCAATTTTGTACTTAATTATGATAACTGGTGCAATTTGGGAAAAAGAAGTTTTTGGGCAATATCTTTTGGCGCCTGCTTTTTTTTGGGAAGACATAGTAAGTTTTTTTGTAATCGCTTTTCATACAGCCTACGTATTATCTCTAATCATGGGTTTAATGGATGCTGAGAAATTGATGTGGTTAGCATTAATTGCTTATTTTACCTATTTCATTAATGCAGCACAATTTTTGATCAAATTTAGACTTGGTCGCAATGATAAAAAACGAGTTGGTCAAATAGAGAAGGAGGTTGCAATTTGAATATTTCTTCCTCATTAAAAATTAAACAAGGTTGTAACAATGTGCCAATTTTAAAAGAAAAAGGTCAAAACGAGGTTTTTTGCGGTTTAACAGGTATTATATGGTTGCATAGAAAAATTCAGGATGCCTTTTTTTTGGTAGTAGGTTCTAGGACTTGTGCACATCTTCTTCAATCAGCTGCCGGTGTTATGATTTTTGCTGAGCCACGATTTGGAACAGCAATTCTTGAAGAAAAAGATCTAGCAGGTATGGCTGATGCCCAAGATGAACTTGATCTTCAAGTTGAAAAACTATTGGAAAGAAGACCAGAGATAAAACAATTATTTTTGGTTGGTTCCTGTCCCTCAGAGGTTATTAAACTTGATTTATCGAAAGCTGCAGAAAGGCTTACGTTGAAATATGCTCCGAATGTTAGAGTATTAAGCTATTCTGGGTCAGGTATAGAAACTACTTTTACTCAAGGTGAAGACGCTTGTCTTGCTTCTATAGTACCTACCTTAGACGATACCTCTCAAGAAGAATTAATATTAGTTGGAGCTTTACCAGATATAGTGGAAGACCAATTTCTTTCGCTTATAGGTAAATTAGGAATAAAGAAAGTTACTTCTTTTCCAAGTAGAACAAAAAATAAGGCACCAAAAGTAGGAAAAAATGTAAAGTTTATACTTTGTCAACCATTTCTAGGAGATACTTGTGAAGCTCTTGAAAAAAGGGGAGCATATCATATCAAGGCTTCATTTCCTTTTGGTGAGGAGGGGACAACTCTATGGTTAAAGGCTATAGCTAAAGCGTTTAATGTAGGTGAAAATAAATTCGATGAAGTAACAAATGGTCCTCGAAGTAGAGCAACAAAAGCTTTAGAAAAAATTAAACAAAAATTATCGGGAAAAAGTGTATTTTTCTTTCCTGACAGTCAACTTGAAATTCCTTTAGCTAGGTTTTTAGTAAGGGAGTGTGGAATGAAAGCTGTTGAGGTTGGTTCTCCCTATATCAATAAGAAAATAGTACTTTCTGATATGGAATTGTTGCCAGAAGGACCAATTATTTCTGAAGGTCAAGATGTTGATCTTCAAATTGAAAGATGTAAGGCCAATAAACCTGATCTTACAATTTGTGGGATGGGACTTGCTAATCCTCTAGAGGCCGAAGGCTTAGCTACCAAATGGTCTATAGAATTAGTTTTTTCACCCGTTCATGGTTATGAACAAGCAGGAGATTTGGGAGCCTTATTTTATAGACCAATAAAAAGAAGAGAGGTGCTGCAAATTTGAAACTTTCTGTCTGGACATATGAAGGTCCGCCACATGTTGGCGCAATGAGAGTAGTTACAGCTATGCAGAACACACATTATGTTTTGCATGCCCCTCAAGGAGATACTTACGCAGATCTATTATTCACCATGATAGAAAGAAAAAACTCCAGGCCACCTGTAACTTATACTACTTTCAAGGCTAGAGATTTAGGTTCTGATACCTCTGAAATATTCAAAAAGGCATGCAAAGACGCTTATGACCGATTTAAACCTCAAGCTTTAGTTGTAGGTGCTTCTTGTACTGCTGAATTAATTCAAGACGACCCTGGAGGTTTAGCGGAAGCTCTTAATTTATCTATTCCAACAATTCCATTAGAATTACCTTCATATCAAAGAAAAGAGAACTATGGGGCATCTGAAACATTCTATCAAATAGTAAGAAAATTAGCTAAAAAATCGAATAAAACAGATCAGTTATCTTGTAATATTCTTGGTCCTGCTTCTCTAGGTTTCAGACATAGAGATGACATAATAGAAATAAAAAAGATTTTAAATGATATGGGAATTGATATTAATTTGATCGCACCAATGGGTGCTTCTCCAGAAGATATTCAAGTAAAGACCGCAAAAGCACACTTCAATGTTATGTTGTACCCAGAAGTTGCAGAAACAACTTGTAGGTATTTAGAAAAAGAATTTAACCAACCTTATACTAAAACGATACCAATTGGCATTGGTGCCACAAAGGAATTTATAAAAGAAATTTCGGATATCTTTGGTCTTAAAACGAATAATCATTATAGTGAAAGGTTAAGGGCTGATTGGTGGTCAAAATCCATTGATTCAACATATTTTACAGGTAAAAGGGTTTATGTTTTTGGCGATGCTACTCACGTAAAATCATCAGTAAAAATTGCTAATGAAGAAATGGGTTTTGAAGTAGTTGGACTTGGTTGTTATAATAGAGAATTTGCTAGGGATATAAGATCTCTAGGTAAAGAATTAAATTTAGATTCTCTAATTACTGAGGATTACCTTGAAGTAGAGGCTGAAATTCAAAGGTTGCAACCTGAATTAATCCTTGGAACTCAAATGGAAAGGCATATTGGTAAAAGATTAGGAATACCATGCGCAGTTATATCAGCACCTTTTCATGTACAAGACCACCCTGCTAGATATTCCCCACAAGTTGGTTGGGAAGGTGCCAATGTTATCTTTGATACATGGGTTCACCCTTTAGTTATGGGATTAGAAGAGCATCTTCTTCATATGTTTAGAGAAGACTTTGAATTTAATGATAGTGCTGGCCCTAGTCATTTAGGGGGGCATTCAAATCATGATATTAACATAAATGAAAAGAGAAAAGAGAATATAAATAATATCGAAGAAATTATTTGGGAAAAGGAAGCGGAATTAGAATTGAAAAAAATCCCTTTCTTTGTGAGAGGTAAAGCAAGAAGAAACACTGAAACTTTTGCTAAAGACAAAGGACTAAACTCTATTTCTACTGAAATTTTATATGAGGCTAAGGCGCATTATGCTAGATGAAAACCTCAGTAAAATTAAAGCTGATAGTTATAAATTTGTAATTATAACTTTAGATTCTCATAGTGCAGGTCCAGTTTCAAGAGTACAAGCTAAACTAAAACCATTTTTCCCAACATTAGAGATTACTGTTCATGCAGCAGCAGAATGGGCAGAAAACCCTAGTTCTTTAGATGCTGCCAAAAAGGATATATTTGATGCAGATATAATAATAGCTAACCTACTATTTTTAGAAGAGCATGTGAGAGCTATATTACCAACACTTAAAACAAAAAGAGAGAATTGTGACGCATTAGTGGGTTGTATATCCTCAAAAGAGGTTGTTTCCCTTACAAAAATGGATCGACTTGATATGAGTAAACCAACAACAGGTTTTTTGAGTCTATTAAAAAAATTAAGGGGTAGTAGCAAATCAGGTAAGCCGGCTAGTGGAAAAAGGCAAATGTCAATATTAAGGCGCTTGCCAAAAATATTAAAATTTATTCCTGGAAAAGCTCAAGATGTACGTTCTTATTTTCTTACTATGTTATATTGGCTAGGTGGATCTGACGATAATGTTGAATCAATGATAATATATTTATGTCAGAAATATGGGAAATTGAAAGGAAAGGGTAATTTAGTTGCAAAACCTCCAATTGAATACCCAGAAACAGGTTTATATCACCCTAAACTGAAATCAAGAGTTTCAACAGAAATTCGAGATATTCCTGTTAAAAAAAATGCAAAGGGGAAAGTAGGTCTTCTATTAATGAGATCGTATGTTTTATCTGGAGACACAGCTCACTATGATGCAGTAATTAGCGAATTAGAAAGTTTGGATTTACAGGTTATTCCAGCATTTTCAGCCAGCTTAGATTCACGACCAGCAATCAATGAATTTTTCTATGTAAATAGTAAATTAAATGTTGATTGCATATTATCTTTAACTGGATTTAGCTTGGTTGGGGGTCCTGCATATAATGATAGCCAGGCCGCAGAAGAGATTTTATCTAAATTAGATGTACCATATATTGCTGCACATGCTTTAGAATTCCAAACGCTACCAAATTGGGAAGAAAATAATTTAGGTTTGGGACCTGTTGAGACTACAATGCTAGTAGCCTTGCCAGAAATTGATGGTGCGATTGCACCAACCGTATTTGGAGGTAGAGTTGCTCATGGTTTGGAAATGCAACCCTGTCATGAAAGAGTTAAAAACTTATCATTAAAAGTAAAAAAATATGTAGATCTTCGCACAAAAAACATTAGTGATAAAAAAATATCAATTGTATTATATGGGTTTCCTCCAAATGCAGGTGCAGTCGGTACAGCAGCTTATCTAGATGTTTTTCAATCACTATTTAATACACTTTTAAGGTTAAAAGAAGAAGGTTATTTTGTAGAACTACCTTCAAGTATTGATGAACTTAAAGAAAATATTCTTAATGGTAATAAAGATCGATATGGACAAGAAGCTAATGTATACAAAAGAATTTCTGCTGATGATATAGTTTTGAATGAACCATACCTGAAAGATATTGAGGAGACTTGGGGGCCAGCTCCAGGAAAGCTACAATCAGATGGTTCAGGTTTGTTTATTTTAGGTCAGAAATTTGGAAATATATTTATAGGAATTCAACCGGTTTTTGGTTATGAAGGTGATCCTATGAGACTTCTATTTGAAAAAGGTTTTGCTCCTACACATGCGTTTAATACATTTTACAGATTTATTAGGAATGAAATTAAATCGGATGCGATTATTCATTTTGGAATGCATGGAGCACTTGAGTTTATGCCTGGTAAAAAATCTGGTGTCAGCGAAAGTTGTTGGCCAGATAGATTAATTGGGGAAATACCAAATATTTATATTTATGCTGCAAATAACCCTAGTGAGGGCTCATTAGCAAAGCGAAGATCCAATGCTGTGATTATCTCCCACCTCACGCCACCTTTATCTAAAGCAGGATTATACAAAGGTCTTTTAGAGTTAAAAGAATCTCTCATTCAATTTAGACAAGAGCATGACAAAACAAAAAATTTGTCTGATCTAAAACAGCTTATCAAAGATCAAGCCGAAGCTCTTGAAATTGACTTTGGGAATGATTTTGAAATACTTCAATCTAAACTATATGAATTAGAAGAAGCACTAATCCCAGAAGGGCTTCACATAATTGGATCACCACCCTCTAAAAATGCACGAGATAGTTATCTTGATGTAATTCCTGGTTTAGAAAATAAAAAAGATCGCGATCATTTTGATCAGTTGCTGACTGTTGATTGTGAGCTACAAGGACTAATGGATGCACTTAACGGAAAATATATAAAACCTGTTCCTGGTGGTGATATTATTAGATCTCCAGAAATACTTCCAACAGGAAGAAATATGCATGCTTTTGATCCATTTCGAATGCCAACAAGTTTTGCAATGCAGGAAGGTAAAAATCAAACTAAAGCATTACTAGAGGCTCAAAGTAAAATGCCTGAAACAGTAGCAATGGTTCTTTGGGGTTCAGATAATATAAAAACAGATGGTGGTTCTATTGCACAAGCTATGAACCTTATGGGTGCAAAACCATTTTTTGATGATTATGGAAGACTTTCTGGGGCTGAATTAATTCCGTTAGAAGAATTAGGTAGGCCAAGAATTGATGTTTTGATGACACTATCTGGAATTTTCAGAGATTTGTTGCCACTACAAATAAAAATGTTGGCAGATGCAGCAAAAAAAGCTGCCTTAGCTGATGAACCCTTGGAGATGAATTATGTAAAACGAAATACACTGGCCTTTGTTAAAAAACACACTTTAAAAATTGAGCAAGCAGTACTTCGTGTTTTTTCTAATGCGGAGGGAACTTATGGATCAAACGTAAATCATCTTGTAAGTTCAGCTACTTGGGATGAAGAAGATCAACTAGCAGATACTTACGAAAATCGCAAAAGTTATGCTTATGATTCAAAAGGTAAGTGTTCTCGGCAAACACAATTACTACAAGCAATATTGGAACAAGTTGATTGTACTTATCAAAATTTAGAAAGTGTAGAACTAGGAGTAACAACAGTTGATCATTATTTCGACACTTTAGGGGGAATAACTAGAGCTGTAAAAAGAGCAAAAGGTGAAGATACACCTGTTTACATAGGTGATCAAACAAGAGGAGGGTCAAAAGTACGAGCACTGGCAGATCAAATCGCCCTTGAAACTCGCTCAAGGTCTTTAAATCCAAAATGGTTTGAGCCACTACTCAAGCATGGTTATGAGGGGGTAAGACATATTGAAAGTCAGGTCACAAATACCCTTGGTTGGTCTGCTACTACAGGTCAAGTTGAACCATGGGTTTATGGAAAATTATCAGAAACATTTATCTTAGATGAGGAAATGAGAAGAAGACTTGCTTCATTGAATCCAGCAGCAAGCTTAAGAGTAGCAAATAGATTGATGGAAGCTCATGATAGGTCTTATTGGGAGCCAGATGAAGAAACGCTGGAAGCATTGAGAGATTCACTTGCAGAATTGGAAGATAATCTAGAAGGAGTGAAGCTTGCAGCAGAATAAAAAAATTTTAACTAAAAACAAATTTAAAAAGTAGATGGAGAGTCAAAATGAGCCCTTTGGATAGTAATAAACAGGTTCCAAATCTTCGTGGTGAAGATGGAGAAGGATCAGTTCAAGTTCAAATGGATCCTAAATTAAAAATTGATGGTGCAAAGGTTTTTGCAGTTTATGGCAAAGGTGGTATTGGAAAATCAACCACTTCATCCAATTTGTCTGTTGCTTTTTCCAAATTAGGTAAAAAAGTTTTGCAAATTGGGTGTGATCCAAAACATGACAGTACTTTTACTTTAACAGGTAGATTAGTTCCCACAGTAATTGATATATTAAAAGATGTAGACTTTCATGCTGAAGAACTTCGACCGGATGATTTTGTATATGAAGGTTATAATGGAGTAAAATGTGTTGAAGCTGGTGGTCCACCTGCTGGTACGGGCTGTGGAGGATATGTTGTTGGTCAAACTGTGAAACTACTTAAGCAAAACCATATGTTAGAAGAAACTGATGTAGTTATTTTTGATGTGCTTGGGGATGTAGTATGTGGTGGTTTTGCAGCTCCCTTACAACATGCAGATAGGGCCATTATAGTTACAGCCAATGATTTTGACTCGATATATGCAATGAACAGGATAATTGCAGCTGTTCAAGCAAAGTCAAAAAATTACAATGTAAGACTTGCAGGTTGTATAGCAAATCGATCTAAAGATACTGATGAGGTTGATAGATATTGTAAGGAAGTAGGTTTCAAAAGAGTAGCCCATCTTCCTGATCTAGACGCTATTAGAAAATCAAGATTAAAGAAAAAAACACTTTTCGAAATGGGTGATGATAAGGAAATTCAATTAGTCCAAAAAGAGTATATCCGATTAGCTCAACTACTTTGGGATGGGACAGACCCCTTAGCACCAGATCCATTAGAAGATCGAGATATATTTGAATTATTAGGGTTTGATTAAAAATGAGAACTTATTCTCAAAATAGAGATAGAATAGCCGAATACTTCGATAAAACAGGTTTTCGAGCATGGGAAGCTTTGACAACTGAAACACCTGTATCAAAAATAAGATTAAAAGTTAGAGCAAGTAGAGAGAAGATGAGAAGTAGAATGTTATTACATTTACCCAAGGATCTCTCTGGAAAAAGGATTTTAGATGCCGGATGTGGTGCTGGCCAATTTTCTATTGAGTTAGCTCTAAGGGGAGCTAATGTTTTAGGTATAGATATTTCATCGAATCTAATTGAAATAGCTAAAAAAAGATTGCCTAAAAATCTTAAAGAAAATGCTGAATTTATTACATCCGATATGATGCAAAATCATGGAGGTTTTGACTACTCTATATTGATGGATAGTTTAATTCATTATCCTGAAAAAGATACTGTTAATATTTTAGAAAACTTACTGAGAAACACTAATGAAAAAATATTATTTACCTTAGTTCCTTCAAATTTTATTCTAACATTAAAATTGATGATAGGCCGTCTTTTCCCAAAATCAGATCGTTCTCCTACTTTATCACCATTAAATACCAAATCTTTTATTGAAATATATAAAGATAAATTTGAGAGAGAATATAATGCTACTATTTCCAGGATTAGTAAAGTCAATGATCTTTTTTATACATCTGAGTTTCTTGAATTGAGAAAATGATTATTTCTAAAGAACATATATTCAAAATAAGTAAAAATATTTTACCTTTTTCGGATGCTGGAAGTACAAACTTCTCTTTGTTTCAACTTTTGAGATTATCTCTTTTTCAAATATCTGTAGGAATGGCTACAGTTATGTTAGCAGGTACATTAAATAGAGTAATGATTGTAGAGCTTTTAGTTCCAGCATCACTAGTTGCTATAATGATTGCGATACCAGTTTTAATTGCGCCTCTTAGAACTTTCTATGGCCATAAATCAGACACTTATAAGTCTTTCATTGGATGGAAAAGAATACCTTATATGTGGTTTGGTAGCTTGTTCCAGTTTGGAGGTCTTGCGATTATGCCTTTTGCCATAATTATACTTTCTGGTGATCAAACTGTGGGTCCAAGTTGGGCAGGAGAAGTTTTGGTCGCAATTGCTTTCTTATTTACTGGAATTGGAATGCATATTACTCAAACGGTTGGATTAGCTTTAGCAGCCGATAGAGCAACAAAAGAAAATCGACCAAGAGTGGTAGCTTTACTTTATTTTATGTTTCTATTTGGAATGGGAATTTCAGCTGTAGTAATTGGTATTTTATTAGCAGATTTTTCTAAGTTACGTTTAATACAGGTAGTTCAAGGATCCGCAGTACTTACCTTAATTCTTAATCTTGTAGCGGTTTGGCGACAGGAACAAATAATTATTAATCAACAGAAAAATGATAAATCTGAAAAGTTTTTTTTATCATGGAAAAAATTTATTTCTGATCGAAAAACAAACAGTTTAATTTGGGTTGTTTTCTGGGGAACTTTGGCTTTTTCAATGCAAGATGTGTTATTGGAACCATATGGTGGTCAAATTTTAGGATTAAGTGTTTCTGAAACAACAAATCTTACAGGAGTATGGGCTTTGGGTGCACTTCTTGGTTTGGCACTAGCTGCCAATAATTCAAAAAAGACAGTCTCTTCTGTAAGTAATGCAATGACAGCGCTTCTCTTAGGTATAGTAGGTTTCTCTGCCATAATATTTTCAAGCCCTATGCAATTTCCTTTTTTATATTTTCTTGGAACATTATTTATTGGATTTGGAACAGGCTTATTTTCAGTTTCACTACTTATAATTGCAATGGCATTGTCATCAAAAACTAATTTAGGCAGTGGTTTTATTTTAGGCTCTTGGGGTGCAGCTCAAGCCATAGGAGCTGGATTGGGTATAGCTTTAGGTGGAATATTACGTGATGTAGTTAATAAAATTGCGCTCTCTGGTTATTTGGGGTCAACTTTTGAAAACAATTCGATAGGTTATATTTTTGTATACCACTTGGAAATTTTATTCATTTTTATAACTTTGATTGTTCTTGGGATGCTTTCACAAGAAATAAATAAAAGGAAAATTAAAGATCATGACCAAAAAAGCTTTGGATTGACTGAAATACCATCATAATAGGGAAAAAGAATGTATAAGATAAATAATACACCACCAAAAGACATATTAAGTGTTATTCCTAAAGATGAGGAGATAATTTGGCATGGTAGGCCAGATTTGAGAAGATTTTGTTTAACTGCAATAGGAATAAAGTATATACTGGTTTATCTAATTATAATTACCTGTTCTATAATTTACACAAGGTATGGTGATTTCAATTTAATTACTATTTTACAGGTGCTTGTCCCTTATTTATTGAGTTGTTGTTTAGCTATTATACTACTAGTTATTGTTGGAATTTCACAAGTTTTACCAACAGTTTATGTAATTACAAGTAAGCGAGTAATTATTAAAAGTGGCTTGGCACTAATTTTTATGCTTAATGTTCCATTTGATAAGATTGCTAGTATTGACAAAAATCATTATAGTGATGGATCTGGAAATATTTCATTTAAACTTATTAGCAATAAAAGAGTTCCTTTTTTTGCAAGCTGGCCAAGTGTAAGACCTTGGTATTTCAGTAATCCTGAGCCAACATTCAGATGTATTGCTGATGTAGATGTTATAGCTTTAAAATTATCGGAGGCAGCTCAATCTAGAGTTTCTGAAGTAAATTTAAAAAAGATAAATGATATTAAAAACGTTAAAATGCAAGATGGGGGGATAACTGCATGAGAGAAAACACTGGGACACATGAAAAAGAAGTAATTCCTATACGATTAGTACAAGCAGTTGGAGCATTACTTTTAGTCACATTATTAATGGTTGGATATGCAAGACTGTCTGAAATGCCACTTATTGGAACTCCTAAACAAGTTCCAGTGGTTTCTGAAACTTCCTTAGAATTTATTAAGCAGAAAAATGGATCTGTTTCTATATTTAACAAAAATGGTCAGGAAATTATTAATTCAAGGTCTGGTCCATATGGTTTTATAGTAGTAGTATATAATGGTTTTATGTCAGAAAGGAAAAAGAAAAAAATTGATATTAACAATCCACTTAAACTTATTCAATATGAAGACGGTAGACTTACAATTGTTGATGAATCTTCTTCTTGGGATATTCATCTAAATAGTTTTGGGTCTATGAATGCAGCTGTATTTAAGGAATTAATAAAATAAAAATGGGGGGATATTTAAAAATGATAAGAAGAAGAAAAGAAATGACGCCTTGTACCATAGAAGTATCTCATACTTTTGAGAGTTTGCATGCTCATGTTCGCTTTAATAATGGAGCAATTGTTCATCCGGGAGATGAGGTTATAGTTCATGGAGATCCTGTTATTGCTCCCTATGGTAAGGTAGTAATTGAGGACAGAATAGCTACTATAAAAAGAGCAGTTTGGTTTCATAGATTATGGACAAAAATTACAGGAAATTTTGAATTTATGGAAATTTGTGAATTTTCTTTTTCAGAGGAGATTTCATTATGAAAGAAGTAGATTATCAAAATGAAAGAGTTGATTCAATTAATGAAACAACCGCTATGGCACATGAAACGACACTACTAAATCCTCGTTTTTATACAACTAATTTTAAAGAAATGGATGAACTTAATGTAGAAAGTGTTAGAAAAGATTGGGATGAATTAATCCATGAAATGAAATCAGATCCAAATCGTACACACTTCAAAAAAACAGAAGATTGGGATCAAATAGATTTTAAAAGTTTAGAACCCGAATTAAGGAAAGAGTTTATTGATTTTTTAGTAAGTTCATTAACAGCAGAATTTTCAGGATGTGTTCTTTACAAGGAAATGAAGAGAAGGGGAACTAATAAGGAAATTTGTGAATTATTTTCATACATGTCTAGAGATGAAGCTCGACACGCTGGTTTTATTAATGATGCTCTTAGGGAAGCTGGTATAGGAGTAAACCTTGGTTTTCTTACTAGAAAAAAAAATTATACATATTTTACGCCTAAATTTATTTACTATGCCACGTATTTATCAGAAAAAATTGGTTATGCTAGATATATAACAATTTATAGACATCTGGAAAAAAATCCTAATAAGCGATTTCATCCAATTTTTAAGTGGTTTGAAAAATGGTGTAATGATGAATTTAGACATGGGGAAGCATTTGCTTTAATTATGAAGTCTGATCCTAAATTTACATCTGGATTAAATGTATACTGGATTAAATTTTTCTTAGTTGCAGTCTTTGCTACTATGGTTATACGAGATCATGCGAGACCCGCTTTTCATAAAGCACTTGATGTTGATATTGAGTGGTATGATGAAACTGTTCTTAGAATTACTTCAGAAATTACTCGACAAGTTTTCCCAATTGAAATTGATTTAGAAAATCCAAAATGGAAATCTGGATTGAAAAAATTATGTGTTACTTTTGATAGTATGGAAAAAGCAAAAAGGTCAGGTGGTATCAGGGGAAAATTAAAATATTATGCATATTCTACAAAAGCATTAATGATTTTTGTGGGACTTTATTTAATTCCTTCAAAGAAAAATTTAGTTCCTGAAACTTCAAGACTTCAACCTAGTTATTAACTTGGAGAATTAATGTATCAAGGAATATTTACAGTTTTTAGTATACCCTGGGTGGCTGCATTCACAGCAGTATTTTTTTGGTGGTTTTTAACAGGATTGATACTATTTATTGTTAAAAAGGTAGATGAATTGAATCATAAAGCACATATCTTTGTTACACTGATTTTGAGTCCAGTAATTTTCTTAGGAATTTATTTATTTTTTAATTCTCTTTCAACGATAACACTGTCATCAATTTATAGTTCATTTTTTGCAAGCTTGTTAATTTGGGCTTGGTTTGAACTTGCATTTTTGTCTGGATTAATCACGGGGCCTAGTAAACAGCTATGTCCTAAGGATATTAAACAAATGAAACGTTTTGGTTATGCTTTATCTAATATTGCTTATTCAGAGTTAATTCTCTTTATTACTTTATTAATTATGTTTTATTTTTCATTTAATTCAGAAAATACAGTAGGTTTATGGACATTTTGGATTTTATTTTTTGCTAGAATTTGTGCGAAGTTGAATTTATTCCTGGGAGTACCAAACGTGAATACAGAATTCTTACCTTCTCCTGTTGTGCATCTTGCTAGTTACTTTAGGGTTGGGAGTACAAGTTGGTTTTTTCCAGTTTCAATATCATTGATATCATTTACCCTATTTTTTTTAGTAGATAGTATTTTTAATGCAAACAACCAAACTCCATCAGTGATAGGCTATACTTTGTTAGCGTCACTAACTACTTTAGCCTTAATTGAGCACTGGTTTATGGTTGTACCATTAAGGGATGCAGAACTCTGGAAATGGATGTTGCCAAAGCAAAAAAAAGATACAAATATAAATAATGAAACTAGTGAAAATTTTAGTTCGGAGAAAATTCATGGATTATGACCATTTATTTAATTCACAACTTCAAAAGTTAAAAGACGAAGGAAATTACAGAATTTTTGCTGAACTTGAAAGATGTCAAGGTAACTTTCCTAAGGCTAAAAATTATTTTAAAAGTAATAAAACTTCAGAGGTTACCGTTTGGTGTTCAAATGATTATTTAGGTATGGGACAAAATCCAAGTGTTTTATCATCAATAAAAAATGCCTTGAATGAGTGTGGAGCTGGAGCTGGAGGGACAAGGAATATTTCTGGAACAAACCACTATCATGTTCTACTTGAAAAAGAATTAGCAGATTTACATAAAAAGGAGTCTGCATTATTGTTTACATCTGGATATATTTCAAATTGGGCAACTCTTTCAACTTTAGGTGCACGGTTGCCAGGCTGTACTATTTTATCTGATGAAAAAAACCATGCTTCTATGATAGAGGGAATAAGACATTCTCGGGCAGGTAAGCTAATTTGGAAACATAATGATCCAGAAGATTTAAGAAATAAATTATCCTCTTTACCCAATGACGCTCCAAAAATAGTTGCATTTGAAAGTGTTTATTCTATGGATGGCGATATTGCGCCAATAGATGAAATTTGTGATGTTGCAAAAGAATTTGGTGCAATGACTTATTTAGATGAGGTCCATGCTGTAGGTCTTTATGGAAAAAGTGGAGGTGGAATCTCAGAACTAGAAAATGTAGCACATAAAGTTGATCTTATTGAGGGTACTCTTGGTAAAGCTTATGGTGTAGTAGGTGGCTATATTACGGGCTCAAATGTGCTTTGTGATTTTATTCGTTCATTTTCTAGTGGTTTTATTTTTACAACTGCTCTTCCTCCCGCAGTTGCAGCCGGTGCCTTAAGTTCAGTGAAACATTTAAAAACAAGTCAAATTGAACGTGATAATCAAAAAGTGAAGGTAACTTATTTAAGGAGCAAATTGGATTCCATGGGTATTCCTCATTTAATGAATCCAAGCCATATAGTTCCTGTAATGATCAAAGATTCTATTAAATGTAAACAAATAAGTGATATTTTACTTAATGATTACTCAATCTATGTTCAGCCAATTAATTATCCCACTGTGCCCAAAGGTACTGAAAGGTTGAGATTTACACCATCGCCATTACATACATATGATGATATTGATTATCTAGTTAATAGTTTAGCTTCTCTATGGAAGCAGTGTGCCTTATCAAGGGTAGTTGCTTAAATAGTTTGCCATTATCTTTTAATTAGAGTAAATCATCTTCGTTAAAGATATAAATATAATTTTTTTATATGAGGGAAAAATGAGAAAGCTTTTTTTAATTGTTACCACAATAATTTTTACTTTTACTTTTAATTCTGTTTTTGCTGCTGAAATTGAAGTTAAAATGCTTAATAAAGATGCGGACGGTAATAAAATGATATTTGAGCCAATGCTAATAATGGCAGAAAAGGGAGATACGGTTACTTTTTTACCTACGGAAAAAGGACATATGGCAGCGAGTATTAAAGGTATGTTACCAAAAGGTATTAAAAAGTTTAAAGGTAAAATCAATAAACCGGTAAGTATCGTGGTTTCAGAAGATGGCCTTTATGGTGTGAAATGTACACCACATTTAGCAAATGGAATGGTAGCACTTATAGCTGTTGGTGATGTTAATACAGATGGTTTCTTAGACGGAGTTAAATTACCAAAGAAATCAAAAGCTAGAATGGAAGAAATGCTCGCTCAATTAGCAGCTAACTAAATGTTTAAGTATAGATAAGCTGCCTTAATTCTGGTGGTAGCTTATCTTTTGTAAAATCATCGCAAATAAAATCAGCTTCTTCAAAATTATCATCAATATGATATTTACTAGGGGAACATATTGTTTTTAATTTTGCTCTTTTGGCTGATATAAGTCCATTATTACTATCTTCTAAAGCTATACATTCCTCTGGTCGTAATGATAATTGATTTAAAGCGAGTAAATATAATTCAGGGTCGGGCTTTTTTCTCTTTACCATATCACCTGTGGCTATAACTTTAAAAATTAAATCTGGTTTAATTTCAAAGCATTTTTTAAATAATGCTTCTACATTCATCAGACTAGTGGATGTGGATATAGCTAATTGAAGTTTGCTTTTTAAGGCATTATCTATAAGCGATTTTATGCCTGGTCTGAGCTGAAGTAATCCTTCATCCACCCATTTGTTATATAGTTCATTTTTTTTTGAATGAATTCTCGAAATATCATTAATATCCAAATGGTAATTTTTAGAATTAAAATTTTCTTTGTAGTGTTTTAAACGTTCTTTACCTCCAGTAACTTTTAATAATTCTTTGTACAATTTCTTTGACCAGTTCCAGTTAATACCTTCGTCAGAAAATATACTATTATATGCTTTTCTATGTAATTCTTCTGTTTCAGCGATTGTTCCATCAACATCAAAAATTAATGCTTTTACCAATAAAAATTCCTTTCAGGATTTCATTTTCTAATTGAATATATTTAGGATATTTTGTTTTCTTTAACAATAAAATTTTTTCAAATTTAGGAGAGGTCAAAATGGAAGATTTTTTTGAAGTCGGATTAAGAGAAAGAAAAGCAACTTTAGGTGAGAAATATGTAGAAAAAAATTTAAAGGAAGCAGATGAATTCACAAAACCTTTTCAGGAAGCTATGACGTCTTGGTGTTGGGGCTTTGGATGGGGTGACAAGAGTATTGATAGAAAAACTAGATCTATGATGAACTTAGCAATGATTGGAGCTCTTGGTAAATTGAATGAGTGGGAAATACATTGTAGAGGAGCTTTGAAAAATGGTGTCTCTAAAGAACAAATAAGAGCTATAATTCATGTAATTGGTATCTATTGTGGTGTTCCCCAAGCTTTAGAATGCTTTAGAATTGCAAAAAAAGTTTTTTCAGAAAGGTAGATGCCAGAGAGAGATTTGTTAAAAATCCTTTTAATTATTTATTAATTTATTTAATTATAGTGTAAGACTAAGAGTTATTATTTAAAAATTAAAAATGCTAAAAAAGAATTCAACTAAATTAAAAAAAGAAAAATTTGTACGATTTTATTTAAATGATAATTTGATTGAAAAATCGATTAGTGATCCACAACAGACATTATTAGATTTTTTGAGAATTGATCAAAATTTAAAAGGGACAAAAGAAGGTTGTGCTGAAGGTGATTGTGGTGCGTGTACAGTACTAATTGGTAAAGTTAATAAATATCATAAAGTTTCATATAGGACTGCAAATTCATGCATAGTTTTCTTACCATCAATTGATTGTTCACATTTGATTACAGTAGATGGTTTGTCTAAAGGCTTGGAAGAACTCCATCCAGTACAAGAGGCAATGGTAAGAAATTCTGGGGCTCAGTGTGGTTTTTGCACACCTGGTTTTGTGATGTCAATGTACGGATTGTTTTTAAAAACCAAAAAACCAAATAGAGCTCAAATCTTGAATTCAATTCAAGGTAATCTTTGTCGATGTACGGGATATGGTCCAATAATTTCAGCTGCCGAAGATCTTAGTAAAAGTTTTTCTTGTTCAAATGATTTTCTGATAAAAAATAACAAAAAATGGGCTCAGAAATTAACATATTTAATAGAAAATGGTTCTAAAGAAAAAGAAAATAATCCGAATTACTCTATTCCAAAAAATACAAGGGAATTAAAGGAAGTCTTGTATCATAAGGAAAATTCAACAATAGTCGCTGGTTCAACTGACGTAGGTCTATGGGTAAATAAACAATTTAAAAAAATAAAGCCTATAGTATTTATAAATCAAATTGATGAATTAAAGTATATTAAGATTTATAATAATAAAATTTTATTAGGTTCCTTAGTTACTTATTCAGATTTTCAAGATTTTGTAACTGAATATTTTCCAAATTTAAATGAGTACATTAACAGAATTGGAGGAGATCAAATAAGAAATATGGGCACTATTGGTGGTAACATTGCAAATGGATCTCCAATTGGTGATATATCACCACTTTTTTTAGCTCTTGGTGCAAAAATGAAAATCATCGGTAAAGAAACAACCCGAAAAATAAATGTAGAAAATTTTTTTATTGAATATGGTTTGCAAGCAATAAATGCAAAAGAATATATTCATGATTTTGAAATTCCAAATCCAAAAACAAAACAATTTGATTTTATAGCTTATAAAGTGTCAAAAAGACGTTATGAAGATATTTCTACTATCACAGGAGCATTTTTCTTTGAAAAAAAATTGAATAAGAAATCTAATGTTAGGTTTGCCTATGGAGGAATGGCAGGTATCCCAAAGAGATCCAAATCTTTGGAAAATTTATTTAACCAAAAATTTGAAAGTAATTTCGATGAAAAAAGTATTGAGATGGCTATTAAAAATGACTTTCAGCCACTTACTGACTGCAGAGCGACTTCACTTTATCGTCATAGAGTTGCAGAAAATCTTTTTAAAAAATTTTTATGCTTTGTTAAAAATATACCTAATATAAAAGAAGTGTAAAAGGTTTAGTGAATTGAAGCAAATTAGAAGAAAAGAAGGAATACTAAGGTCTACTGAAGAGGATATAGTGAGGCATGAGTCCCTTAACAAATTTGTCAGTGGTAAAGCAGAATATATAGATGATTTAGCTGAGGAGCATGGAACTTTACATGCTTACGTAGGAAAATCTGACTTTGCAAAGGGAATAATACTAGATATTGACCTAAAAAAAGTTTGGGCTTCAGAGGGTGTCGTAGATATATTTACAGCGAAAGATTTACCTGGGTCGAATGATATAAGCCCCACCTCTATGAGAGATGAACCAGTTTTAGTAGACAAAGATGTTTCTTTTTTTGGACAACCGCTATTTGTAGTAGTCGCTAAAACAAGACTTGAAGCCAGAAAAGCGGCTTCCTTAGTAAAGATAAATAAAAATATTCACAACCCTCTACTAGATATACATAATATTAAAAATAAAAATCCAGAAATAGTCACAACTCCGTTGAAATTAGAGAGAGGTGATGTATGCGAATATCTAAAAAAATCAAAATACAAAATAAGTGGTGAAATTTATATTGGAGGGCAAGATCATTTCTATTTGGAAAGCCACATTGCCATGGCGAGAATCGAAGAAAGTGAAGAGGTAATAATTCACTCTTCAACCCAGCATCCTACCGAAGTACAACATATGGTGGCTAAAGTATTAGATATTCCATTTAACAAAGTTATTGTAAAAGTTAAAAGAATGGGTGGAGGATTTGGAGGAAAAGAAACTCAGTCGAATTTTTTTGCAGTAATTGCTGCTGTAGCTGCAGTAAGAAATGGAACTGCAGTTAAAATAAGACCTGATAGAGATGATGACATGATTATGACCGGTAAAAGGCACCCATTTCATATATCTTACAATGTTGGTTTCGAAAAAAATGGAGAAATAATGGCTGTTGATGCATTATTAAGTGCAGATTGTGGATTTTCTTCTGATCTTTCTGGACCTATTACTGATCGAGCATTATTTCATTCTGATAATTGTTATTTTTATCCAAATGTGCGACTTATTTCTAGACCACTTAAAACAAATAAAGTTTCTAATACTGCATTTCGTGGTTTTGGGGGTCCCCAAGGTATAATGTTAGCTGAAAGAGTTATCCAAGAGGTTGCCTTTTTTCTTGGAAAGGATCCACTTGATATTAGAAAAATGAATCTATATGGGACAGGTAAAAAGTCAATATCACCTTATTATCAAAAGATTTCTGACAATATTTCAAAGCGAATTATAATGGAATTAGAAAATTCTTCTAATTATAAAAAAAGAAGAAAAGAAGTTCTATTATTTAATAAAAAAAATATTTTTTTTAAAAAAGGTATTGCTCTTACCCCTGTAAAATTTGGAATATCTTTTACTGCTACATGGTATAATCAAGGTGGTGCATTAGTTCATGTTTATACTGATGGGTCAGTGATTGTTAATCATGGTGGAACTGAAATGGGTCAGGGTTTGCATACTAAAGTTTTAGGAATAATAACCAAGGAGTTGGGGGTAAGTCTTGATAAAATAAAAATAACAGATACTGATACGAGTAAGATTGCAAATACCTCAGCTACGGCTGCTTCCTCTGGTTCAGATTTAAATGGAATGGCAGCTTTTAAAGCAGCAAAAAAGATTAAAAAAAGAATATTAAATTTTATAACAAAAAGATATAGTGTATCTCCAAAAAATATTAATTTTAAAAATAATTTTATTCTAACCCCAGATAAAATTTATCCCTTTCATGAAATTGTTAAAGAGGCATATTTGGAAAGGGTTCAACTATGGGATTCTGGATTTTATAAAACTCCAAAAATTCATTGGGACAGAAAAAAAGCAAAGGGCAAACCTTTTTACTATTATAGTTATGGTGCTGCAGTTTCTGAAGTTACAATTGATATTTTAACTGGCGAATACAAGGTGAATAGGGTTGATATATTGCATGATGTTGGTAAGTCTCTAAATAAAACAATAGATATAGGACAAATTGAGGGGGGGTTCATCCAGGGAATGGGTTGGTTAACTTGTGAAGAACTTTTTTGGGATCAAGATGGTTCTTTAAAAACTCATGCCCCTGCTACTTATAAAATACCCCTTGCGTCTGACAGACCTGAAATTTTTAATATCCAAATAGCAAGTTGGTCAAAAAATAGTGAAAAAACAATTAAAAGATCCAAGGCTGTTGGGGAACCACCTTTTATGTTGGCAATATCTGTACATGAAGCTCTTCAAATGGCTGTATCCTCTATTGCTGATTACAAAGTAAAGCCAAAAATGAATGCTCCAGCTACACCAGAAGAAGTTTTATCATCAATTTATGATATTAAGAAAGAGTATCAATTTTGATTTTGACTATCGAAGAACTTCAAAAATTTTTAAAAGATAATAAAGATATTGCTTATTGCAAAATTTTAAAAAATTTAGGCTCCTCTCCAAGAGAGAAAGGAGCTTGGATGTTAATTAGTAAGCAGGGGAAAATTTTTGGAACAATAGGAGGTGGACAATTAGAATATAATCTTATTCAAAGCGTTATGAGACAAAACTGGAAAGTTGATTTCAGCTTAGAGATTGAAACGACTTTGGGACCAGATATTGCACAATGTTGTGGTGGAAAAGTCATTATTTCAATACTTAAAATGAATTATATGTTTTCCAAACATTTATTTGAAAAATTTAAAAAGGATATATCTAAACTCACTCAAGTACTTATTTTTGGTGCAGGTAATGTTGGAACATCATTGGCTTTACAAATGTACAATTTACCTTTCAAAATAAAGTTGATTGATAATAGAGAAAATTTCATTTCAAAACTAAATTTACCTATTGAAAAAAAATTTAGCTTAATTCCAGAGCAAGAAGTTCGTGCAGCAAATGCTTGCTCTTGTTATATAATTACCACTCATGATCATGGTCTTGATTTCTTACTGTGCTATGAAATTTTAAAAAGGAATGATGCTTCTTATATTGGAATGATTGGTTCAAAAACTAAAAGAGGAACTTTAAAAAATTGGCTTAGAAAAAAAGGTATTAATGATATTTCAAATGTAAATATACCAATAGGTAAATCATTAGTTGATACTTATGATAAAAGACCTGAAATTATATCAGCCCACATAATTTCAGAAATGTTATCCATAATTGAAAAAAAAGCGACATAGAAATTATATAATTAGGAAAATTACATGATTTTAAAAGGAAGAATTTTTCATTTCTTAGATAAAGGAAATATAGACAATCCAGAAAATTCTTTTGAATATATTGAAAAAGGTGGATTAGTAATTTCAGGGGAAAAAATAATCGATATTGGAGAATTTAATAAAATAATTCTTCAATATCCAAATTATGAAGTTATAGATCATAAAAATAATATAATTTTCCCTGGTTTTATTGATTTACACAATCACTTTCCTCAAGTTCAGGTAATTGGTTCATATGGCACACAACTTTTAGAGTGGTTAAGAAAATATACTTTTCCTGAAGAATCTAAATTTATATCTAAAGATTATTCTAAACAGCAAGCTAAGAAATTTATAAAATTACTTATCAGCAATGGCACTACTACTTCGGTATCATTTTGTTCTGTCCATAAGGAGTCTGTAAATGCTCTTTTTGAGGAAGCTTCTAAAAAAAACATGTGTATGATTGCTGGTAAAGTAATGATGGATAGAAATGCTCCTAAGAATCTTTTAGATACTCCTCAGACCTCATTTCAAGATACACAGGACTTAATTTCAAAATGGCATAAAAAAAATAGAAATTTTTATGCGATAACACCAAGGTTTGCAATAACTTCATCTCCAGAGCAATTAAAATTAGCAGGTGATTTATCAAATAGTAATCCTACTTGTTATATTCAAACCCATCTTTCAGAGAATAGAGATGAAATAGAATATACTTTATCCCTATATCCAAAATTTACCCACTATCTGGATATTTACCTTAAAAATGGTATTGTTAATGAAAGATCTTTAATGGGACATTCAATTCATCTCAACGATGATGAAATTTCAATATTTAATCAAACTCGAGCCGTTGCAGTTCATTGTCCAACTTCAAACCTTTTCTTAGGTAGTGGTTTATTCCCATTTGAAAAGTTATATAATTCCAATGTCAAACTAGGTATTTCCACTGATGTTGGTGGGGGAACGTCTTATTCAATGCTAAACACTTTAGATGCTGCTTATAAAATTCAGCAATTTAGAAATTTTAGTTTAAATCCAAAATATTCCTTTTATTGGTCCACACTTGGTAATGCAAAATCTTTAGGATTAGAAGATGAGATTGGAAGTTTTAAAAAAGGAAGTTTTGCTGATATTATAGTTTTGGACAGTTCTAGTGATATGGTTTCAAAAATTAGAATGGAAACTTGTGAGACACTTGCTGAAGAATTATTTATTTTGCAAACTTTAGGAGGAGCGCATTCAATTAAATCCGTTTATATTGCAGGTAAATTATTATTGTAATTATTTTTTTATATAAAAAATTATAATAATGAATTAATCTTGATTAATAAAAAAATTAAAACAATACAACTTTACAAATGACTATTTTAAATATTTCGATTTTCACCTTTTTAATTGGTTTAGGTTTATTTTCATATACTATGTATGAGAGATCTTCAATTTTAAGCTCGGAAGAGCAAAAACCTAAAACTGAGAATTTAAATTATAAAAATGATAAAAAAGTATTAGAGTCCTCAAAAAATGAAAAAAGTTTGTTGGATATAAGAAATAGTTTGCAATCTGAAATATTAGCAAAAAAGCATGAAATTAAAGAAAAATATACACAAAAAACTCAATTAGAAGAAAAAATAAATTTACTTAATTTTACTAAGGAAGAGCTAGAATCTGATTTATTTAATCTTAAGCTTGAGATATCAAAGATAAAGTTGAATTTATCAAAGGAACTAAAACCTTATGACCAACAAAATAAAGTTAACAAGATAAAGGAGAATGATCCTTTATTTGCAAAAAACATTGAGTTGTCTAATCAAATAAAACAAAAAAATGGTATAATTATAGAATTAGAAAAACAATTACTAATTGCGGAAGAAAAAAATTTAAAATTTTCAAAAACTGAATTTAATAAATTAAAGAATGATATTGAAACTTACAAGGTAAACAATAAAAACTTTGAACAAATCATAAATAAGCAAAAAGAGAAAATTTTAGAATTAAAATCTGCTAATTTAATTTTTGAGAAAGAATTAAAACAGCAGAATAAGGAAACTACTCCTCAAAAAAAATCAGATGGTATTGTTGCTACTTTTTCTGGTAATCTTCTCTATGAACCAAACAAAAAAAGAATTATTCTTATTTCTTCAGATGGAACTCAATATACAATTTTGCAAGATGATTTTCCTGGAGATTTAGTGGCAAAGTGTGGACTTCCTATCACTAATAATTCTAAAAATCGATGTATTGCAACCATCGTAGCTGAACTTATTGTAGAAGACGATCAATTAATTCTTAAAGGAAAAGAAATTAAACAGATAACAAAAAATAAGTAAATGAATACCACCAATTAGTGGCACGTTGTTTGCAGTTTAGTGTTATGTTCTTTTCTTTCTATCATAATACAAAATTTACATCTAATTTATTTTTTTTTATATTACTAATTCTAGTTATATATTTAGTTGGTAGTATAGTATGGTCAGCTGATTTAAACAATAAACCTAATTGTGAGGATTTAGCTAATCAAGTTGAGCGAGAAGAAAATTTACCAAGCCATTTATTAAGTAGTATTTCCAGAGTAGAAGCAGGAAGAAAATTATCAAACGGGGAAGTCAGAGGATGGCCTTGGTCCATTAATCATGCTGGAAAAGGACTTTATTTTGAGACAAAAGAAGGGGCCTTGAAATATTTGAAAAATGCGGTTGCAAATGGATCTAGGAACATAGATGTAGGTTGCATGCAATTAAATTACAGATGGCATAAAGGTGGATTTACTTCTCTAGAAGATATGTTTGATCCAGTGAAAAATATTAATTATGCAGCTGAATTTGTTAAAGAACTCTTTGAAAGACATAAAAATTGGGAAGATACAATTAAGCATTACCATTCAAATAAAGAAAAATTTAATATCCCATATCATAAAAAAGTAGCAAAGGTTTGGGATGAAAAGAAAGAGAATGGACTTACCAATAATCCTTTAGGATTTTCGTCTACAGAAAATATTTTGCCTGTGGCTGAAAAAAAATCTATTTTTATAAAAGAAGTTGAACCAGTAATTGTTTATGATGCTTCTTCTCACATTGATATTACTGAGACAAGTCAGATTTTAAATGAAAGTGGTATTCCTTTTGAGGGAAATCGAAATGAGCATACTTTTAATTCACCTAAAAATGTTCCAAAATTTATTAAAAAACATTGGCCTTTAGTACTTTCTTTAAGACAACAACTTGAAAAAGATTAAAAACCTTTTAAAATAATTAATAAAATGGGGCAATTATGGAAGAACTTGAACAATTTCTTATGAAAGAATTAAAATCTCTTTTATCTAAATATGATGAGCTTTATCTTGATCCAATTATAAGGGATAATGGTGATTTTCTAATACCACTTCACCCTGATTTGAAAAAAAATAAAGAAGCACAAAAGAGAGTTGCTGATGCTTTTAGTGAGATGATGAAAGCCGATTTGAGTAAAAAACCCAAAAGTAAGGCTTGGGTCTAGTTTGGTTTTTTTATCCAAAAAACGTACATTAGAAATTCTGGAAAAAGCAAAACCTGGTGATAAAACTAGTCAATATAGCGATCTATTTTTATCAACATTAATTATTTTAAATCTTTTAGCGGTTTCTCTAGAATCTGTAGAATCAATTGGAAATATTTTTAGAAAAGAATTTTATATTTTCGAAGTATTTTCAGTATCTATTTTTGTTATCGAGTATATATTAAGAATTTGGGCAACAGGCGCAAAAGGAGATGGAACCAACAGTTCTGCGTTCAAAAACAGATTAAAGTATATTTTTAGTTTTACTGGTCTAATTGACTTATTGGCTATATTACCAAGTTTATTACCCTTATTATTTAGTGTGGATCTAAGATGGTTGAGAGTACTAAGGCTTTTAAGGCTACTAAAAATTTCACATTATTCAAGTGCGTTAGAGGATCTATTTTCTGCAATTCATCATGAAAGATCTTCTTTTGCTGCTGCATCTTATCTTTTTATCTTAGCTCTATTTTTTGCATCATCCTTAATGTATGTAGCTGAGAATAGCGTCCAGCCTGATAAATTTAGTTCTATTCCAGAAACAATGTGGTGGTCATTAATTACGTTGACTACAGTTGGTTATGGTGATGTTTCTCCAATTTCCCCTTTAGGAAAAATAATTGGTGCTTTTACTGCAGTAATGGGTGTTTTCTCAGTAGCTCTTCTAACAGGTATTGTTGCAAATGCGTTTGCACATCAAGTGGCCCAAAGAAAAGCGATATTAGAAGCCCAAATAGCAAATGCTTTAGAAGATGGAAAAATTGACTCAGAAGAACAAGCTGAAATTGATACTCTAAGGAAACGATACGATATATCCGAAGACCATGTTAAAGCAATAATAGAAGTTTTAAAGGATAAATCATCTAGTAAAAAGTAAATAAAATTATACTCATTAATTTAGGTCTCAAGACAGTGTCATTTCCATTTTTGCTTTTCTTCTTCTTTCTGACGACGATGGAATATTCAAAATTTCTCTATATTTAGCTACAGTTCTTCTTGCGAGCTTTACACCTCTTTTACTAATATTTTTTGCTATAGCGTCGTCACTTAGTGGTTTGACTGGCTTTTCATCCTGTATCATCTTTGAGATCATATGTCTTACGGCTGCTGCAGATGTTCCTACTCCATTAGAGTTACTCTGTATGCTCACACTGAAAAATGATTTCAATGTAAAAGTACCTCTAGGTGTATTCATTAATAATCCCGCTGTTACTCTGCTGACAGTACTTTCATGCATACCAACTGTTTCAGCGACATCTTTTAAAGAAAGAGGTTTGAGAAAATCTAGCCCATTTTCTAGAAAGTCTGTTTGTCTTCTAACTATTTCAGCAGAAATTTTCAATGTAGTAGTATTTCTTTGCTCTAAAGCTCTTTTAAGCCATCTAGCAGATGCTAGAGCTTGATTTGCAAAAGCATTAACCTTTTTATCATGTTTAGGTTTTGAGTTAACGGTGGTTGCATAATCTTCATTAACAAAAACTGTAGGTAAGGTAGACTTATTTAAATCAACAGACCATCCATTTTTAGTTTTCTTTACGATTAAATCTGGTGAACTAATTTGTGGTAAATCATTTTCAAACAATGCACCTGGTTTAGGATTAAAACTTCTAATAAGTTTGAGATAATTTGTTATATCAATAGTTCTACAATTACATTTTTTGGCCAAACTTTTTAAATCCCCCTTTGCTAACAAAGTTAGGTTTTGGAGTAAAACTTCAAGGCTAGAGCTATAACTTTCACTAGCTTTTGCTTGTATTAATAAGCATTCTTTTAAATCACGTGCAAATAATCCAGCAGGTTCAAATTTTTGAAGTTTCAAAAGAATTTTTTTAGCTAATTCAATAGAAATTCCACATTCTAAAGATATTTCATCTAAAGATTTACCTAACCATCCAGAGGGTTCTAAATATTCAAGAAATTTGATTGCTATAAATTTATCTTCAGGACGTTCAAAATTATAGAGAACTTGTTTTTCAACATGTTGATATAATGAATTAGGGTGATCTTCTACAGTGACCTCCAGAATATTATCAGTATTAGAAGTGCTGCCTTGGAACTGGCTATTGATTTGGCTAGGTCCATCATATTCAACCAAATTACAATCAAATCGATTATCAAAATCTTCATTAGATGTTGGATCATCTGATAGTGCACTTCCAGTTTCTAATGTTTTATCAACTTCATTTTTAATATTAGTTTCATTTTGTTTCAATTTATTCATATCATCCAAATTATCATTTTGGAAATTTGAATTGGAATCCTCAGTTTCAAGAAATGGATTTTCAAATGTTTGCTCATCAAGATATTTTGATAAATCTAAATTTGTCATTTGTAATAGTTTGATAGCCTGCTGAAGCTGGGGAGTCATAACTAATGACTGCCTTTGCTTAATATTTAATGAAGGTGTCAATTGCATTTTTTATCTCCTTTTTTCATAAGTTTGATTAAAAAATTAAAAAAATCAAAAAAACAATTTGACTATCCTTAAAGTCAAGATAATGACGTAAATATGTTTTAAAAACAGTAAGTTATATAAATAATAAAAAAATTTGTTTTTATATGTGTCAAAAAAAATTAATTTTTTTTTGTTTTTTTATTAGTATTTGGTATTATTTTTTCATATATCTCTACAGTAAATTTTCAAGAAAGTTACTCTAATGAAAAGATTTTCCAGTTCTAAAGATACAGGAGCACCCTGTCAAAGATGTATTATATTAAGATTTTTTCTTGGTATGGTACTTTTGGTTGTGATTATAGGTTTAGCTGGAGGACAAGAATTATCTTATCTTAAATATGTAACCACACAAAAAGTAGCTAATGGAATTATGATATTTGGTGCTGTTATTTTTATTTTTAAACTAATATTTTGGTACTGGGATAAAAAAAGGGAAAACGTATCAGATTAATCTCGTAGTCCACTATCTATTTCTAACAAGTCTTACAGCTAAGGATTGGTAGGGATAAAATCTGCCGTATGTATTACCAGTATAGAAATTTACAGACCAAAAATGTCTTTTAGCAAATTTATTTCTTTCTCCAGTCCAGTAGGGTACTGGATCAGTGTTAGGAAAAATCTCAGAATTAATTTTAGGAATTTTACAATCTCTACACACTAATGACTCTAGTTCTTTTCTAGAAGGTAGTCTCCAACCTGAACCAAGTTGCTCAGAAGCTAACTTTAAAACTTCTTCCATTTGATCGTGATTTAAATTTATTATTTTTCCAGTACAGGTTTCTCCATTCCACCTTTGACCTACGCTACATCTCATCCATTCAGTAGAGGTATACAAATCAATAACAAAATGTTCTTTAGTATAAAATTGACTTGATTGTCCTACTGTTGGTTGTGCGCTGATAGAGATATGGTTGATTATGAAGGTTATAATTAATATTAGCTTTGCAAAATTTTTTTTTATTTTAGCCATGCTTTTAAACCAATTTAATTGAAATAGCTTTCATATATATTATATTATCTATGTATATTTTGTTTTTTTATCAATCTTTTTGTAATTTATGACTTTTTTCATTTTGGTATTATTCTTGCAAAAATCGTACAACATTTATAATTTAAAGGTATTTTGAAACCATGGATATAGCATCATTAGTAGGAATATTAGGAGCGATAGGATTAATTGTAGTAGCGATGACTGCTGGAGGAAGTATTAATACCTTTATTGATGTACCTTCCGTTCAAATTGTGTTTGGTGGTACTGCTTTTGGAGTTATGTACAGTTCTACTCTTCCTGCCTTTTTAGGAAGCTTTGGGGTAATGGCAAAAGCTTTTTTCCCACCTGTTAAAAAACAAGATGAGTTAATTGAGAGGATGGTTGAATTAGCTGGAATTGCAAGAAAAGATGGGATGATGGCACTTGAGGGTCAAGAAGTTCCTGATAAATTCTTCGCAAAGGGAATGCAGATGTTAGTAGATGGAGCCGATGAAGCAAAATTAACATCCCAGTTAAACCAGGAAATTAAAGCAATGAAAGCTCGTCATGAAACAAATCATGGTGTAGTTGGAGCTTGGATTGATATAGCCCCCGCTATGGGAATGATTGGAACATTAGTTGGTCTAGTTCTTATGCTTGGTAATATGGCTGATCCAAAAGCAATTGGTCCTGCTATGGCTGTTGCGTTGTTAACTACATTATATGGTGCATTTGTTGCTAATGTTTTATTTCTTCCTATGAAAACAAAATTAGAGGGTTATACAGCCTATGAGGTTACCTACAGGGAAATGGTAGTACTTGGTCTTCGTAATATAGCTAGAGGAGAATCTCCCCGTAATATTCAGGATCAAATGCTTGCTAACTTACCTCCAAAAATGCAGGCAAAATTAGAAGCAGCGTAAATTATAAAGATCTTTTAAATAATAAGGATTTAATTAATGGCAGAAGCTACTGAAGAAGTAGAAGAAGAAGAAGAACAGGAGTGTCCTAAATGTCCTCCACCAGGAGCTCCTGCTTGGATGGCCACTTTTGCAGACATGGCCACACTTCTAATGGCCTTCTTTGTTTTGATTTTATCTTTTGCCGAATTTAATGTTCCTAAATTTAAGCAAATATCAGGATCTTTAAAAAATGCATTTGGTGTTCAAAGAATTGTACCGGTAGTTGAGCAACCAAAAGGCACAACTGTGTTGTCACTAAATTTCAGTCCTTCACCTAGTCCCTCTGTTACAAAACAAATGACGCAGCAGACCACTACTATTGAGCAGCCTGAGTTGGAACAAAAACAAAAAGAAAAAGATTCTGATGGTGGTGAAACTGATAAAAAAGAGACAGATGGTGGTCAATTAGAAACAGATGAATTAGCAAAAGCTTTGAAAGAGGCTATTGGAAGGGGAGATGTGACCATAGAATCCTTAGGTGATAAAGTATTTGTGAATTTCAATAATACAACTGAAGATGATAATAAAAAAGATACTGCAGAACTTATTCAAGAAACTTTAAAAGCTTTAGAAGAAGCCAGGGCAGCTTCAGGAAAGGCTGAACAAGAAGTACTTTTTGGAGGTATTGAACAAAAATTAGCAGAACTTGCAGCTTCAGCCAAAAGTAATGACGATGATAATAAGGAATCAAATTCTGATGGCGATGGTTCTGGAAGTGGTTCAGCTGAAGATAAAAAAGCCAAAATAGCTGAAGATAACTTGCAAGTTGCTTTAAAACAAGAAATTGATAAAGGATTGGTAGAAGTTGAAAGAAAAGATGGTAAAGTCTTTGTAACTGTTGGAGCTGGAGGAGCCTTCCCATCTGGTTCTGCTGAGTTGACTGACGAAGCTAGAACAATTATGGCAAAAATTGCTACAACTGGTGTTGGACCCACTAGCAAAATCACTGTATCAGGACATACAGATAATGTACCTTTAAAATTTGGTTCTAATTTCAGAGACAACTGGGATTTAGCAGCAGCACGAGCTGCAAGTGTGGTTCAAGAGATGGAAAAGGCAGGGACTATAACCGCTGATCGCATGCAGGCTGTGAGTTTTGGAGAGGCAAAACCAATAAAAAGCAATGATACTTCTGAAGGTAGATCTAAGAACCGACGGATAGAAATTGAAATAGATTTTTAATTATCCATACAATTTTATTTATTTATTTTTTGAATTTAATTTTCTATACAACATTTATAAATAATTGTATCTTTACCTAGTGCTTTCGTGCAACTCCACTTAATTTCTATATTCTTATTTTAATTGGTTACTTTTTAAATGTTGATTGGAAGTTGATAGATAAAATTGAGGTGAAATTATAAAAAAAATAAGAAGGTATATTTTTATATCACTTGGTAGTTCTTTGAACTTCTTTTAGGTTTGTTTGAATTATGTAAGTTAAAGCATTGAAATCTATGTTTTCTATAACGATTTATTTAAATTCGATGACGGAATCTAAAGTCATCTTTTCTTATATAATAAACATTTAGATTAATTGTTTAATAAGTTTGGTATATTACCATTTGTGTAAGACTTCACGCTATTGATATAAAATCAGCATAAATACACTTAATAGAAAATCATTGCACTAAGGAAAGGAAATAAAACATTAAAATAAAAAAAATAGACTGGTTTAAATTCAAAACAATTGTTGGTGATTATGGAATTACATGAATTTCTTTTATTAAAGTTATCTTAATTAGTATTGTAATTTGTCATTTTATTCTAATTAATAATCACTAGATAAATATTTCTTTATTAGCTCAAATCTCAATCGAACAATGTCAAAACTATTTAAGGCAATTCACTCATTCATTTATATATATAAGAAATTCGATCTAGCCGGCAAATCAAAATAGTAGTTAAAACAACCAACATCCACTGTATTATGTTATAATTTAAATTATTCTTTAATAAATAGAATATTTAATAAGTAATTGGAGATACTGAGGCTACATTACCACTTTTACGTTTCTTTTTCTTATGTTTATTATCTTCTTCACTTTTTGACGGAGGCCCAATGAGACTTTTTAAGAAATCACACTTTGGATCAAATTTTCGACAAATTTGTTGTACTGTGGCCTCATCCGTTGCAGCTATTATTGCCCAGACTTGAAATTCCTGAAACATACTATAACTTCTTCGGATTGTAACTTGGCCTTGCTTAAAATAAACAGCGATAAGTAATGAGGAAATTAGAAAAAGAAAAAGGTTTACGTTGAATGTAATAAGGTAAACTGATGTTACTGCAATAAATGGCTCCCACATTCTATTTTGTAATAGCCAAACGGGTGGAAGAAAAACTGCTATTTGTGAGAAAGTAGTATCATATATATCACATTTTTTATGCATGTTTTTTAAAACTTCAAAAGTTCGAAACTCTGATTT
>CACMAH010000011.1 GCA_902611605.1 uncultured Alphaproteobacteria bacterium | reverse complement strand
AGCACGCTTTTTTTTAAAAAAATTTGAAGGAACTTGAAATTTTACTGGTTCTCTCCATCCTGCACCCCCCATGAGTGACATTGAAGGATAAAAAAATAGGAGCGTACAAACAAAGGCGGCAACAGGGTTTCCTGGTAAACCAAAAATTGGCATTTTATTCCAGAGTCCTAAACTTAAAGGTCTTCCTGGCTTTATAGCAATCCGCCATTCAAAAAGCTTTCCTTCATCTTTTATCATTTGTGATAGAAAATCTGCATCTCCCGAAGAAGCACCACCAGAAGTTAGAAGTACATCACATTTTTTTGAAGCATAATTTAATTTAGATTTTAATTTATCATAATTATCCTTCTCGACACCCAAATCTATTATCTCACAGCCCCATTTAGATAATAAGGACGATAACAAGGGCCGATTACAGTCAAAAATCTTTCCTTCTGATAATTTATTTATATCAAATGAAGAATCTAATATTTCATCACCAGTTGATAATATACCTACTTTTAAAGGTTCATAAACACTTATATATTTTACTCCAGAAGCAACGAGCAAAGCTAAATCCTGAACTTTAATTCTATGACCTTTATTAAAAAGTAAATCTCCCTTTTTAACATCTTCCCCAGCTAACCTGGTATTACTTCCTTTTTCTAATTTACCCCTAAAATATATTTGGTCGTTATTTAGAGTTACATCTTCATTCAATACAACTGTATTTACGCCTTTTGGTAGCTTTGCTCCTGTCATAATCCTTATTGCATAATTTTTAGGAACAATATCAACGAACTCTGTACCTGCATAAGCTACATTAGGTAGTAGGGTAAATCTATTTTCATCTGACAGATTTTGGCAATTGAATCCATATCCATCTACGGCTGAATTTGAAAAGTTTGGATTTGAAATAAGTGCATAAATTGGTTGAGAAATTATGAAGCCTGATGATTTTTCTGAGGGTATGAATTTCTCTTCAGGTAGGATTGAAAGCCCATTTTTTAATTTTTCTAATGCAGTATCAACAGGGCACCACTTAATCCCTTTGGGTAAGGCAAAGCAATCATCTTTAATTTTACTATTCTTACTCATTTTAAACCAACTTTTTTTAGAATAAAATTTGCTATTTTTGAAATTTCATCAAGATGAAAAATGGGTAATGAAACATCTGAAATTTTATAATCTGCAGCAATTGCTAATACATTTTCATCAGACATATGTATGGGTGTTTTCTTATTCTCTTCCCTAATCACTTCAATTTTATTATGCACCTCTGCTTTAAAACCCTCAACTAAAATCAAATCAGTTGGAGCTATTCTATTAACTAGGAAATCAAAATCTTTTTCAGGTTCATCCATTAACTCATGAATAAGTGCCCACCTTTTTCTTGATGCTAGTAATACCTCTTTTGCTCCTGCCTTTCGATGTCTAAAACTATCTGTTCCTTCATGATCAATATCAAAAGAATGATGAGCGTGTTTTATAGTTGATACTTTATATCCTTGATCAGTTATGTTCTTAACTAAATTTTCAACTAGGGTTGTTTTCCCAGAGTTCTTCCAACCAACGATACCAAAAACATTTTTATATTTCATAAAATACCTTTTTCTAATCTGTATTTTGCTTTTTCTAAATCATCTGGAGTATTTATATTAAAAAAAGGATCAGTCATTTCGTTATCAATATCAAAAAAACAATAATCACATTTAAATTTCTTAGCCCACGACATTATTTTTCGTGTATCATTTGCTAAGCCCTTTCTTAAATCGTCCTTAAGATCTACTTCCCATATACCAAATGTAGGATGTCTAAAAATATTATCACTATTCATTATTCTTGATGCAGCAATTCCAATATTTAGTTTTTTATCTCTAACCATTGCATGTAATCTATTGATAAAATTATCAGGTAAAAAAGGAGTATCTGCAGCTACAGTCGCTATATATTTATATTCATTTTTGAATGCCCATTCCATTCCTGCTAATATACCTGAAAGTGGTCCTAAATAACCTTTCATACTATCCGGAATAATTGGAAGTTCATAATTTGGAAATCTAGAACTGTCTCCATTTATATTTATGGCTAAAGAACTTACTTGTGGTGATATTTTGTCAATAACCCTTTGAATAAGACTTTTTTCACCTAACTGAAGTAAACCCTTATCACCACCACCCATTCTTCGAGAAAGCCCACCAGCTAATATTATTCCAGGAATATCAGTCATTTTTTTCCAAGGTTGAATTAATCTTTAGAACTTATATAGCATCATAAATGAGACGATTTTCTCCACTTAAACAAACAAATCTTTTTCCTCTTAACCTGCCAATCAAGGTCATATTAGTTAATTTTGCTAACTCCACTCCCCACGCCGTAAATCCAGATCTAGATACTAATGTAGGAATTCCCATATTAGCACACTTCACTACCATTTCGGAAGTTAATCGCCCAGTTGTATATAAAATTTTGTCTTCTGGGTTAGTTTTTGTACTAAATAACCATCCCGCAACTTTATCCACAGCATTATGTCTTCCAACATCTTCCATATATATTAAAGGTTTATTTTCTAAACAAAGAACAGTGCCATGAATTGCTCCCACTTCTAAATAAAGACTATTTATCTGACTTATTTCTTTTGCCAAATCATATAACCAGGAGATTTTAATTTTACTTTCTGGTAATATTATTTCTTCAACACTCTCCATCATATCCCCAAAGACTGTACCAACAGCACAACCACTGGTTCTAATTTTTTTCTTTATTTTTTGTTCATAATTACTTTCATTTTCTGTTCTGACTACTACGGTTCTCGTTTCATCATCAAAATCAATCCTAGTAATCTTTTCATCTTCTTTAATTAATTTTTGATTTTTTAAAAAGCCTAGTGCTAAATATTTTGGATGATCCCCAATAGTCATAGCCGTTACTATTTCTTGAGAATTAAGATAAATAGAAAGAGGTCTTTCTTCAATTACGTTAATTTCATTTATCTGCCCAAGATGATCCTTTCCCGTTACGCTTGAAACTAATGTTTTATCTTCGAGATTAGGACCAATTAGCATATTATTTGAATTATTTTTAGTATTCAATTTCTCTCACAAAAAAATTTTATTTTTAAAAGATATTATGGACTTAATTTAGTCACAACCAAAAAAACTAATTTTTGTCACTTTCTTTTTTTGATGGGTTTAAAAATTTTCCAAAAATTAATGAAGTTCTAGGTAAATACATATAAGGCGTTTTATCTGTAACGGATGGTCTCGCCATCATTCTTATTCCACCAATAATAGAAAGCAAAATATGTACTAAAGAAAGAAAAATGAATAATGAAGCAGGACCAAGATAATCTATTAAAGTAGAACTTAATAAAGGACTAACAATTGAGCCCAAGCCAAAAATAAAAATCAAGGAGGCTGCCAAATCCACATATTTATCTTGCTCAGCAAAATCGTTTGCATGAGCAGCAGCTACCGAAAAAATTGGAAATGTAGCAAAGCCAAATAAAAAAGAGCATAGGTAAATATAAAGGACGTACTGAGATGCAATCAAAGATAAAATAATAGAAATAGTAGCAGCAAAAAGTGATAAAATGATGAGCACCCATCTTCTATCAAATAAATCAGCTAATCGTCCAACGGGAAGTTGAGCAATTAATCCTCCAAATAAAAAAACTGTCATCAGAATAGCTATTTCTTCTTTAATTAAACCAATTGCATTTCCATAAACAGGTGCTACCATTCTTATTGAAGATCCCGTTAAACCGGCAACTACTACAGCTGTAAAAGCTAGTGGGGAAAGCTTAAATGAAGATAAAACTCTTAATCTTGGTGACTTTGGTATATCTGGAACAACTCTTGTTGTCAAAGTTAGTGGGAATAAACAAAGGCAGAAAAAAACAGCTATTAAATTATAACTTATAAAAGAGGATGGATCTAAAAAACCAATTATAAATTGAGCTATCATTTGAGAACCTAAATCAGCTAATCTATAAACTCCAAAAACTGATCCTCTAGACTGTCTATCTACTTTAGAGTTAAGCCATGCCTCTATTACTGTAAAACAACCCGCAATTGTAATACCATTTCCAATTCTTAAAACACTCCAAAAATATGGATCAACAATAATTGGATGTAGTAAACAACCTATTACTCCTATCGATGCCAAAACTGTAAAGGTCCGAATATGACCTATTTGTCCCATAAGAAGTGGAGTTACCCAACAACCAAATAGAAACCCTAAAAAGTGGGAAGAACCAAGTAAACCTATCTCAGTGGTAGTAAAAGAAGCATTTATTCCAGCTAAGGCATCTAAAGGTGCAATTGCTCCATTTCCAAGCTGAAGAAAGATAGTAGAAACTATCAGAGCTGAGAAAGATAATAGAAGTCCCATTTAATTCTTCCCATGAAAAAGATTTGTAATGATATTTAAGAGCTGAATGAAGCTTTTATAGCTTGGTGTCAATAAAAAAAATGGGTAAAAAAAATCAATATAACTTTATAAAACAACTAAGTAGGGGCATATGATTTATATGCCCCTACTGAAATTAATAGCCCATAATTAATTTAAAGCTGCATTGGTAATTTCATGTGTCCATGCACCAACTGGTTTTTTTGTTATAACAGGATCAGATTCGCCAGCTAATAAACTATTAACTGTTCTATCAAAATCAGCTGGCAAAAGAGCGCCATTTGAACCTGCAGTTAACTTTGCTACTTCTCCCATCATTCTTTTTTGATGTCTTAGATCAGTACCACCAGTCATCTCATTGTCCATAACGATTTGAGCAGCTTTGTCAGGATTTTGTTCAGCCCACTTCCAGCCTTTCATTGATGCTCTTACAAAACGAACCATTTTATCTTTAAAAGCAGGATCTTCTAGACTTTTCTCAAGAACATACATACCATCTTCTAAAGATGCTACACCTTCATCCTCATATTTGAAATTTACTAAATCATCTGGTGTTAGACCCGCATCAAGAACTAAAAAATATTCATTATATGTCATTGTTGAAATACAATCAGCTTGCTTTTGTATCAGTGGATCAACATTCCAACCTTGTCTAAGTACAGTCACTCCATCAGAACCACCATTAGTTGGAATCCCTAGCTTAGACATCCAGGAGAGAAATGGATATTCATTTCCAAAAAACCAAACAGCAATAGTCTTACCTCTAAAGTCTTGAGGTGTTTTTATTCCTGTTTCCTTTCTACATGTAAGCTGTAAACCAGAGGATTTAAATGGTTGAGCAATATTAACTAATGGAACACCATTTTCTCTAGCTGAAAGAGCTGATGGCATCCAATTTAGCATTACGTCAGCACCACCAGCTGCCATAACTTGTGGTGGTGAGATATCAACTCCACCTGGTTTAATTGTTACATCAAGGCCTTCAGCAGAATAATATCCATTATCAAGAGCTACATAATAACCTGCGAATTGAGCTTGTGTAAACCATTGCAGTTGAAGTGTCACTTTATCAGCGGCTGATGCAACAACACTTGCAGATACAAAGATAAAAAAGCTCAAAATACTTAGTAAATATTTTTTCATTAATTTTTCTCCTTTATTTTTCTAATGTTTTTCTATTTGAAGGATGCCAGAATGTTACTTTTTTTTCAATAAAACTTATAACACCATAGCTTGCAGAGCCAACAATTGCGGCTACAACAATTTCTGCCCAAACCATATCAAGGTTTAATCTTCCAACTTCTACGGATATTCTAAACCCTAAGCCTACAGTTGGGGAACCAAAAAATTCAGCTATAATTGCACCTATTAGAGCTAGTGTAGAATTTATTTTTAACGCATTAAAAATAAATGGTGCTGCAGCTGGTAGTCTCATTTTAATTAGAGATTGAGTATAGGACGAAGCATATGTTTTTAATAAATCTCTATCTATACTATTATTAACTGAAAGCCCCGTAACTGTATTTACTAGCATGGGGAAAAAAGTCATAATAACAACGACTGCAGCTTTTGAATGCCAGTCAAAACCGAACCACATTATCATAATAGGCGCAATACCAACAATTGGTATTGCAGAAATAAAATTACCAATGGGTAATAAACCTCTTCTTAAAAAAAGTGACTTATCTATTAGTATAGCAACGAGAAAAGCACTTCCACATCCAATTAAATATCCAGTTAAGGCTGCCTTCACAAAAGTTTGAATAAAATCAGCCCATAATGTCTCTAATGAAGCAACAAATTGTATAAAAATTAAACTAGGTGAAGGAAGAATAACCATAGGAATATTAAGACCTATTGTTACCACTTCCCATGCAAATAAAATCCAAATGCCAAAAAAAATAGGAACAGTTATTAAGAAAATTTTTCTAAAAAATGGAGAGACATTCTTTTGATGAGTAATTTTTTCAATAGCTAGCCAACCATAAAGCCAAATAGAAATTAACAATGGCCAAAATCCATTAGGAGGCGAATCATAAACATGTAAAATTAAAATTGTCATTCCTAAAATACTAAATAGAAAATCAAATATACCATTGTTAAAATAGTCATATAAAATACGAATTACTCCTAAGAGCGCTAATAAAGTTATACAGAACAAAACTGGATAATTGAAAACATTAAAAATAAAGTTTTGGAGTGCTAAAAGAGCCAACATAGAAGCAATTACTTGTTGAGTTTTTTGAAATTTATTCATTCTTGGCTACCCATGCTCTTCAGGGTTATTCTTGAAATGAAATTTAATATAAATATTAATGTACCTGCAAGTATTGCAGCCATCACAAGCGCTGACCAAATTTGAATTGTAAGACCAAAATAAGATCCTGTTAATAGCCTGGCACCTAATCCAGCAACAGCACCTGTAGGAAGTTCTCCAACTATGGCCCCAACTAATGAAATTGCAATAGCAACCTTCATGGAAGCAAAGAGATAAGGGACAGATGATGGTAACCTTAGTTTCCAAAAAACATTTAATCTTGAACTATTGTAGGTGTACATTAAATCCAAATAGCTTATTTCTGGACTTCTTAACCCTTTAACCATACCAACAGCGATTGGGAAAAAACTTAAATAAGTTGAAATTAGAGCTTTTGGAAGTAATCCTGATAAACCAAATGCATTTAAAATAATTATTATCATGGGGGCAATTGCTAGTATAGGTATAGTTTGACTAGCAATAATCCAAGGCATTAATGATGCATCCATTGCTTTATTTTCTACTATACATATTGCTAGAATTATTCCTAATATAGTTCCAAAGGCAAAACCTAATAAAGTAGATGAAAGTGTTATATAGCTATGAAAAATTAAAGACTTTTTAGAAGTGATTTTAATCATAAAAATAGTTTTATACATCTCTGATATAATTTGATGAGGAGCCGGCAAAAGTGGTTTTTTTTGAGACATAGTATCTTTAACTAAATCACTAAACTCCCAATCAATTTTCTGTCTTTCATAAGTATCTATTTGAATAGACGAATTTAAATAAACTGTAAAAATATACCAAATAGCAAAGATTATAATAACTATTGATAAAATAGGAAGAAAACTATTTTTAAAATAATTTATCAAAATATTTCACTCATAACTATGTCCTGATCGAAGTCCTTCTCTAACTCTTTGGGATACAGATAAAAATTCTTTACTATCTCTAATTTCCAATGGTCTATTTGAAGGCAAGGTATTTTCAATAATATCAGTAATTCGTCCTGGTCTAGGAGACATAACAACTATTTTAGTTGATAAATACACCGCTTCAGAAATTGAATGGGTAACAAAACAAATTGTTTTATTTGTAGTTTCCCATAATTTCAAAAGTTGTTCGTTAAGATGATCTCTAACTATTTCATCTAAAGCACCAAATGGTTCATCCATTAAAAGTATATTTGCATTAAATGATAGGGCTCTTGCTATTGAAGCTCTCTGCTGCATACCTCCAGACAATTGCCACGGAAATTTTTTTTCAAAACCAGTTAAATCAACAAGCTTTAAAACTTTTTCAACAATCCGAGTTATTTCATTTTTTTTATACCCCATTATTTCTAATGGTAAACTGACATTCCTATAAATATTCCTCCAAGGGTATAAACCAGCAGCTTGAAAAACATATCCGTAGGCTCTATTTTTTCGGGCATCTTCTGGCGACAAACCATTAACCAATAGATTTCCACTCGTTGGTTTTTCTAATGCTGCAATAGTGCGAAGCAATGTAGTTTTCCCACACCCTGAAGGGCCTATAAATGAAACAAAATCTCCTTTTTCAATTTCCAATGAAACATTACTCAAAGCTTGAACAGGACCATCATTAGTTTCAAAGATAAGATCTAAATCTTTTACAGAAATCATATAAGAACTTGCCTAAAAACTAAATACCAGAAGGTATATTCATAGGATCTCTTTCAACTTTTCTTGGAGAGTTGAGGTCTTTCCATTTTTTTAAGGCTTCATGCACGGGAGGAAATCCTGGACGAGGAATAAATTTTCCTCTTCCAGGACTAGGCATAGAGTTTTTGCCCCAAGCCCAAATGACCTCACCTCTTGACATTGTATATCTTGGTTGAGCGCTTACCTCAAAACCTTCAAAAACATTGTAATCAAGAACAGATTTATGACTTGAGACTGAAATTGTTTTTGAAATTTTTGGATCCCAAACAACTATATCTGCATCAGCTCCTTCTACCAAGCTCCCTTTTCTAGGATAAACATTGAGTATTTTTGCAATATTAGTTGATGTAGCCGCAACAAATTCATTTCTAGTTAATCTTCCCGTTTCAACTCCTTTGGTCCATAAAACAGACATTCTTTCTTCCAATCCACCTGTTCCATTAGGTATAAGAGTAAAATTATCAACGCCCATTTTTTTCTGATCAGTTGTGAATGCAGCATGATCCGTTGCTACTACTTGAAGCGAACCAGCTTGTAACCCGGCCCAAAGTCCATCTTGATGGATCTTGTTTCTAAAAGGTGGGGACATTACTCTTCTAGCGGCGTATTCCCAGTCTTTATTTAGATATTCACTGTCATCAAGAGTTAGAAATTGTATTAATGGTTCGCCATAAACTCTCATTCCTTTTTGTCGAGCTCTTCTAATTGCCTCATGACTTTGTTCACAAGATACATGAACTACATACAGTGGGACACCTGCAGCATCAGCTATCATAATAGCTCTATTAGTAGCTTCTCCTTCTACCTCAGGCGGGCGAGAAAATGAGTGTCCTTCTGGACCAGTTATACCCTGTTCTAGATATTTTTTTTGCAATTCAGCAACAATATCTCCATTTTCAGCGTGAACCATTGGCAAAGCACCTATGGCAGCACATCTTTGAAAAGATGCATACATTTCATCATCTTCTACCATTAAGGCCCCTTTATAAGCCATAAAATGTTTAAATGAATTTACACCCATTTCTAAAACTTTTGGCATTTCATTAAATATTTGCTCATTCCAACCTGTTATTGCCATATGAAAACCAATATCGGAACAAATTTGTGGTTTAGATTTTCTATGCCACTCATTAACTGCATTAACTAAACTACCATCTTCACCAGGAAGACAAAAATCCACTAACATGGTTGTCCCCCCTACCGCAGCAGCCCAAGTTCCTGATTCAAAGGTCTCAGCAGCCGTTGTTCCCATAAAGGGCATTTCCAAATGAGTATGTGGATCTATTCCCCCAGGAATTACATATGCACCTTCTGCATCCACAACTTCATCACCAGTCAGATTATTTCCAATTTGTTTTATTACTTCACCTTCAATTAATATGTCTGATTTCCATTCACGATCAGCTGTTACAATAGTTCCGCCTTTAATAACTTTAGACATATTTCTTCCCTCCAAATAAGTTTTCAATCAACAATTTCAGCAGTTTCTAGAACAGCATGAAATAATACGTTGCTTCCTGCAACTGCCCAGTCCTGAGATATATCTTCTGCCTCATTATGGCTTAACCCGTCAACACAAGGGCACATAACCATTGCAGTTGGAGCAACCTTGTTTATCCAGCAAGCATCATGTCCAGCACCAGAAATAATATCCCTATGAGAGTATCCCAATCTTTCTGCAGCTCTTCTGATTGTAGATACACAACCTTCATCAAAAGTTACAGGATCAAAATGTCCAACTTTCTCAATTTCTAATTCTAGATCAAGATTATTACAAATTTCTTTTGCTCCTTCATGTAATCTTCTTTCCATATCATCCTGAGTATCAAATGATGGAGATCTAAAATCGATAGTAAATACAACCTTTCCTGGAATTATATTCCTACTATTAGGATAAACATCACAATGACCAACTGCTCCGACTGCATCGGGTTGGTGACTCATTGCTATTTCATGAACTAGGCTAGTTATTTTTGCCATCCCTAGCCCAGCGTTTCGTCGCATAGGCATAGGTGTCGATCCTGTGTGACTTTCCCTCCCAGTTAAGGTTACCTGCAACCAATTAAGACCCTGACCTCTAGAAACTACTCCAATGTCCTTACCTTCTGATTCCAAAATAGGTCCTTGCTCAATATGTAATTCAAAAAATGCCTTCATCTTTCTACTACCGACCTCTTCGTCACCAATCCATCCTATTCTTTTAAGTTCATCACCAAATTTTTTTCCATCTGAATCCTCTTTTGCATAAGCCCAATCAAGAGTATGAACTCCTGCAAAAACTCCAGATGCCATCATAGGTGGAGCGAATCTTGTCCCTTCTTCATTTGTCCAATTGACAAGAACAATAGGATGTTTAGTTTTTATATTCATATCATCTAATGATCTTATAAGTTCTAAACCGCCAAGAACACCTAGAATTCCATCATATTTGCCACCGGTGGGTTGGGTATCTAAATGGCTTCCTACATATACCGGTAGTGCATCAGGATCAGTTCCTTCTCTACGAGCAAACATCGTACCCATTTTATCAATTCCCATCGATAAATTTGCTTCATCACACCATTTCTGAAAAAGTGCTCGCCCTTTTGCATCCTCGTCAGTAAGAGTTTGTCTATTGTTCCCACCTGCTATACCAGGACCTATTTTAGCCATTTCCATAATGGTTTTCCAAAGTCGGTCACCATTTATTTTAAAATTTGATGCTATATTTGCCAAAATTTACTCCCTTAAATAAAAAATTAAATTACTCAGCAGCCTTAATTGATGAGGGGTTGTTAGGATGTGTAGTCCAATTTGCATATTTATCAGAAACTGTTTGGCCAGTTCTTTTATCAATCTCTCCTGGTTCAAGATCTCTCATAGTGATACAATTTTCAACAGGACAGACATTAATACACATATTACATGCAACGCATTCTTCATCAATAACTTCAAATCCCCTTTCACCATTAATTGTTTTAGTAATTGCTTGATGAGATGTATCCTCACAAACAGCATAACACCTACCGCACTTTATGCATAAATCCTGATCAATTTGAGCTTTTGTGACATGATTAAGGTTTAGATACTGCCATTCAGTAACATTTGGGATAGCCTTACCTACTATTTCACTTATTGAATTAATTTCTTTTTTCTTCATCCAATTAGATAACCCAGATGTCAATTCAGAAATAATACCAAATCCATATGTCATGGCAGCAGTACAAACCTGTACATTACCAGCTCCCAAAGCAAGGAATTCTGCAGCGTCTCTCCAAGTAGTAACACCACCAATTCCAGATATATCTTTATTTTGTGTTTCTGGATCTCTTGCAATTTGAGAAACTAAATTTAAAGCAATTGGCTTAACTGCAGGTCCACAATATCCTCCGTGGGTTCCTTTCCCATTTATACTTGGCTCAGGGCTAAAAGTATCTAAATTAACTGAAACAATTGATGCAACTGTATTAATTAAGCTAACTGCATCAGCTCCACCCTTGAAAGCAGCTCTTGCTGGGTATCTGATATCAGTAATGTTAGGGGTAAGTTTTACGATTACAGGCATTCGAGTGTTAGATTTAACCCACCTAGTAACCATCTCAATATAATCTGGAACTTGACCCACTGCAGATCCCATTCCTCTTTCACTCATACCATGAGGGCATCCAAAATTTAACTCTAAACCATCAGCCTCAGTCTCTTCAACCTTAGGTAATATAGACTTCCAACATTCTTCTTCACAAGGGACCATTAAAGAAACAACAACAGCACGATCTGGATAGTCTTTTTTTACAACCTTTATTTCATCTAGATTTATTTGTAGAGGTCGATCTGTTATTAACTCAATATTATTCATTCCTAGAAGACGTCGATCTGGGCCCCAAACTGCTCCATAACGTGGACCGTTAACATTGACAATATTTGGATCAAGCCCCAGTGTTTTCCAAACAACCCCACCCCATCCTGCTTCAAATGCTCTCCTCACATTATATTCTTTATCTGTGGGTGGAGCAGACGCCAACCAAAATGGGTTAGGTGATTTAATTCCAAGAAATTCAGATTGAAGGTTCATAACTAACTCCTTATTTTGAAATAATTGATTTATGAATTGCCTCAGCGGCATCTCTACCCTGAGCAACAGCAGTAACTGTTAGATCTTCTCCTTGATCAACACAGTCTCCTCCAGCCCAAACATTTTCAACTGACGTTTTACAACTTTCATCAATCATTATTTTCCCTTTATTAGACTTAAAGACATCAAGTAAATTATTAAATTTTTGACCAATAGCACAGAAAATTTGATCCGCTTCAATTGAAAATTTTTGATCAAGTTCTTTTAATTTTCCACTTTGTTTTTCGACTTCAGTATAAGATAAACTGAGTTTATGGACACCATTTTGTTTATTGATGGAAGTAGGAATTGCATTTGTAATAATCTTGACCCCTTTTGAAGTAGCATTATTCTGTTCCTTTTTTGATGCACTCATATTTTCGAGATTTCTTCTGTAGATTATTGTTACTTTTTCCGCTCCAAGTAACTGAGATTGAACTGCCGCGTCGATAGCAGTCATTCCTCCACCAATAACAACTACATTTCTTCCAATTGGTAGTGATGAAAAATCGTTAATTTGTCGTAAATCAGCAATAAAATCAACTGCATCCTCAATAGATTGATCAGTATCACTGTCAATTGAAATTTTATTAGTATCTTGAAGACCACAACCAATAAAAATAGCATCATAAGACTTTCTCAATTCATCAATACTAAAATCTACACCTAAAGTTTTATTATGATTGATTTTAATTCCACCAATTTTTAATAACCAATCAACTTCTTTTGCTGCAAAATTGTCTACACTTTTATAAGTAGCGATACCATATTCATTTAAGCCACCCGCCTTACTCTTGGACTCAAATATTTCTACATCATATCCAAGCATTGATAATCTATGAGAACATGCTAAACCTGCTGGCCCAGAACCAATAACCGCAATCTTCTTTCCATTGTTGTCATTTCGAATATAAGGATGAATGTTTTGTGACATTATAGAATCTGTTGCATACCTCTGTAATCTACCAATTTTAACTGGTTTTCCTTCTGCAGCTTCTCTTACACAAGCTTCTTCACACAGTGTTTCTGTAGGACACACCCTAGCACACATCCCTCCTAAAATATTTTGATCAAAAATTGTCTTAGCAGCTTCTTCTTCCATTTCTGTAGAAATTTGACGGATAAATAAAGGTATATTTATTTCTGTAGGACATGCTGAAATGCAAGGAGCATCATAACAAAAATAACACCTATCAGCTTCTACTTTTGCTTCATAATCTGTAAAACCTGGATAAGCATCTGAAAAATTATTTGAATATTCTTCTTTTGATAACCTTGAAGACACAATACCTGGGGATAATTTAGTATTAGACAATTTTTAAAGCTCCTATATTTTTTTATGTGATATTAACAGTTTTTTTCTTCAAATATAAGAGCTAAGTTTGAATATAAAGAATATTAGGAAAAAAAATGGAAATAACAGAATATTATGCATTTAAATTATCAAAAAAAATTGAAATATTGGAACTTACTTCAGAAGAAATTCTTGAAAATTATTATGATAAAATAGAAAAAATTAATCCTAAAATAAATGCTATTGTATCTTTAAAAGATAAAATGCTGTTATTGGAGAATTGTAAAAAAATAGATTCACTTAGAAAAAAAGGGAAAAAATTACCACCCCTTGCTGGATTACCTATAGCAATTAAAGATTTAGAAGAAACAAAAGACATACCCACTTCTTATGGCTCACAAATGTATTCTAATTTTCAACCAGAAAATGATAGCCCAATGGTTTCTAATCTAAGAAGAAGTGGCTTGATAATTATTGGCAAAACAAACACGCCAGAGTTTGGTGTAGGGGGGCAAACATTTAATAAGGTTTTTGGTACAACTTCTAACCCTTTAGACTCAACAAAAACTGCAGGTGGCTCAAGTGGAGGTGCAGCTGCTGCAGTAAAATCAAAACTCATTCCATTTGCAGATGGCTCAGATATGATGGGCTCTTTGAGAACACCTGCCTCATTTTGCGAAACATACAGTATTAGACCAACTCCAGGCCTTATAACTTCTAATTCCATTATATCCGACAAATTACCAAAAATCTCTACAAATGGTGTTATAGCTAGGCATCCTAAAGATTTAGCATTACTTCTGGATGCATGTATTGGAAAAAAATCAAATTTACAGGAAATAATTGGTCATAGGTATTTACTTAAAAACGTTAAAGCATGTGTCCCAATTAACTACTTAGATAGTATTTTAGTTGATAAAAAAGTAAAAAAACAATTTTACCAGTATATTGAATTTCTATTAAAATTAGGCATGTCAATAAAAAAAATAAATTTTAATTTTGAGCTCAATTTAATCTGGGATTCCTGGATTGATTTAAGAAGTAAAATTATATCATTAAATCTAAAAAAAGAATATGACAATAATGCAGGTTTATTAAAAGATACCATTATTTGGGAGATTGAAAGAGGAAAAAATCTAACCGATGAAGATATTAAAGTTGCCAAAAAAAAACGTTTATTTTTAGCAAAGAAAATAAACAAAATATTAAATGTTTATAATTTTTTGATACTTCCGTCTGCACAGATTTTTCCTTTTAGCAAAAGGAATGCTTTTCCAAAAATGATTAACGGTCATGAAACAAAAACTTACCATCAATGGCTCGAAATAACTATATTACCTAGTCTAATTGGACTTCCTGTAATTTCAATTCCACAGAACACAGGTAATATTAAAACTGCTTTAGCAACTCAGGTAATAGGTCCTAAAAATAGTGAAACAAGATTACTTCAGTTAGCATTACAGATTTTCAATGCTTCCATAAAATAGGAAAATAAATAAAATACTTCAATAATCTATTTTACCTTCTGTTTCTATATATTCCTTATCTAAATTCGATAATTCTTCACCTTTAAATGCTGCTTCAAATGCTTGCAAACGTTTGAATACTGAAATTAAATCAATTATTGTTGACCAGGATCTCACTAAATACTGAAAGGAACTTGTTACTTCACTAAAGGCTCTGATTATTTGGTTCATAATACCCAAGGTGATAGCTCCAGCAGCAATAGTTGGTATAAGTAATATGTAAGCAAACAGATTATTAAGTTGAAAATAAAAATTTCTAAACAAATTGAAGTACGTATAGTGAATATATATTCTAAAGTAGTTTCTTCTTACGTTCGCAAATAATTCCTTCAAAGTTTGAGGTTCAGCTCTTGCTTGGTCATCTTCTCCTAATACTAGTTCTTTTCTAAAAGCAGCTTCAACTCTTTGGTTTCTAAATTCTAGTCCAGGTAATTTAATGCCAGCCACAATCATTAAAATAGTTCCAAAAATGGACCAGAAGATGGCAGCATAGAATAGTGGATATGCTATTTCTCCAACTAATGGAATTTCTTTAACATTTTTTGAAAGCTCTAATAAGACAGGAAGAAATGCAATCAATGTCATGACAGAATCTACAATTGAAACGCCTAGAGATTTCATTATAGATGCAAATCTCATTGTATCTTCTTGAATTCGTTGCGAAGCACCTTCTATATGCCTTACTTGCTTCCATTTACTTGTGTAATAATCATTCATTGCAGTTCGCCAACGAAAAACATAATGACTCACAAAAAAACTTGTAAATACTGCAATCAAAACATATGTAAGGGCCAAAATTAAAAAGCTAAACATATAACCGTAAAGATCAGCAGCGGTAGTAGTAGATTCATTTGATAAAGCATTTTGAATAGCGTCATAAAAAGGTCGATACCAATTATTTACTGCAACAGCAACTTGGACTTGATAATAAGTAATAAATAAAATGAAAGCTGACCCTAAAATTGACCAAACTTGCCACTTATGTGGAGAATAAATACTCCAGAAGCCATAAAAAATAGCCGTAATGATAACAAAATAAATATAAAACCACAAAAAATCAGGTGTTGTGAAATGACCTAATCCAATAACGGGTGGAGCATCTGGTGCAAGAAATTCAAAACCAAATACCGTACCGAACTCTTTTCCTCCAAAATACCAGAAAAAAACTACAAGGATACACCAAACAAGAAGGCTACCAAAAAACTCTTTTGGTTTTGGAAAGAAACACTCGAGCATAAAATCCCCATAAAATTTGAATATTTAATATAAAATTTGACACATTTCAACAAAAAAAAGAGGGACAAAAAGTCCCTCTCATTCATTAAAATAATTATTTGAATTTAGTGTGGATGTTTATGAAACGGTTTCTTTTTACACATATATATTTTACCAACTAATCCAGAAGCCGAAGCAGTTTCAGCCCAACCCACTACAGCTATTGCATTTCCACCCATTACTCTAGCTCTATTTCGTAAACCAATTATGGCTTCAGAATAATTTATATTTGAAGAATAAGCCAATTTTAAAATTTGAGCACACGAAGGTTCCATCCTTAAAACCCTATCTGCATGTAGACTTACTCTACTCACTCCTCTCAACGGAACCACTCCCTCTCGAGCCGCACCTTGAGCATTAGATACTACTGGGGAACCTAAGTCCATTGCAATTGGTGCACTTTGACAGGCCCCTAACACTCCTAGTAATAATATAAGCAAAACTCTCATTAAAGCACCTCACGTTTTTAATTCATCAAGTGCAATTACGACCGAATAAACATTAAGTTTAATAAAATAGAAAAAAAAACTCCTTTATTTTGAATCCTTCTGTTCTTAATGATACATAAATATCACACAAGAGTTTATAAACATTACAACATATTACTAAAATTATTAAAATATTATTATCTGGATGATTAATGGTATGGAAAAATACATTTTAAACATATTTAAGTCTTTGAAATTAGTAGTCATTACAATTTTCATTGGCCTTTTTATCGGAACGTGTGTAGCAATTGCAACTAAAGTATTTGTGAATTCAATACTCTATCTTACAGATATAAGGGAAAATACCACCTTTTTTCTAACATCAATTTTGGGTTATCAAATTAATTACGCACCCATTGTCACAATTTTAATTGCTGCACTTATTATAAATTTTATAAAAAAATTTACAAATATAAATAGATTTCACGGGCCTGCTGATAGTATTTATGGGGCACATAGAACAGATAATGAAATAAATATAAAAATAGGATATTTTTCTACTTTTGCTGCCTTGATTAGTGCTGGTGGTGGTGCCTCTGTTGGTCAGTATGGACCACTTGTGCATTTTGGAGCAACATTAGGAACAAATATTAGACTTTTAACAAAAAATATTTTGAGTACTGACGTTTTTATAGGATGTGGAACTGCAGCTGCGATTTCTGCAGGTTTTAACGCACCAATAGCTGGTTTAATTTTTGCCCATGAAGCTTTACTGAGGCACTTTTCAATTAAAGCAGTCACTCCAATAGCAATTTCTAGTTTCACTGCAGCAGCAGTTGCTGATAAATTTTTTGGCGGAGAACAAGTTTTTGTAACAGAAGTTATGGAAATAGATCTAATTAATTTCATTCCAATTGCTATTTTAGGAGGGATTTTTTTTGGGTTTATAGCACTTACATACATGCAATCACTTAATAAGGGACCACAGATTTTTGCAAAAACAAAATTGAAACCTTTTTTATTGATTTATCTGGGGGCACTTTTCTGTGGTTCTATTGGTACTATTTATCCAGAAGTTTTAGGTATTGGAACCTCAACAATTAATAATATGCTCAATGTACAAATAGATACTCAAACAGTTTTAATTTTTCTTTTTCTAAAAATTATCCTAACTGCAGTTTGTTTATCTACTGGTTTTTTTGGGGGTGTTTTTTCTCCAGCATTATTTGTAGGAGCAGCGTCAGGTATAGTCTTTGCAAGTTTTATTAGTTTTTTTGGTATAGCAACAGATTTTAAAGCTTTAGCATTATGTGGGATGGCATCTGTAGGTGCCTCGGTGATAGGAACACCGATAGCAGGTGTTATTTTAGTAATAGAACTGTCAAATAGCTACGATTTAGGTGTAATGTCTATATTATCCATAGCCAGTGCTACTTTAATCACTTATTTATTTTTTGGGCAGTCTTTATTTGATAGGCAACTACTTAATCGTGGTATAGACATAGCACTTGGAAGAAGCCATTTGAAATTGATGGATGAGGCAATTGGACCTTTGGCATCTAATAATTTTCTAGCCTTTTTACCAAATACTCCCCCCAAGCATGCAGTGAAACTTATGATAGAAAAGGAGTATACTGAGGCATATTTAGTAGATGAGAAAGGTATATACAGAGGAAAAATAAGATTAGTAGACCTTATGACAAATACGGCACAAAAACAATGTCACATAGTAAGAGAAAACAATGAAGTTTTATTGACTGATGAGGATTCCGTTTTACAAGGTATTGAAGCTTGTAAAGACTTTGTTGGTGAATCTATTCCAGTTATTAATCAAGAAAAAAATGAATTAATTGGTATTATCACTGAATCAGATTTATTTAAAGCTTATTTAGATCTAAACAGACAAATAAGAGATTTGGAAGCAGGAATCAGAAATTAAATTCCTAATGAAGAGTAACTTTGAACTATTCTCTTAACTGCAACCATCATCGCTGCAGTCCTCAAGTTGGGTACCCCTTTTGTTTCGTTCCAAACTTTACTTATAATATTATAGGACCCTCGCATTGTATCTTCTAAGCCAGATCGAACTAAATCAACTTCAGAGGCTCCTTGAACCAAATTTGTCCTAAAATCGTCATTGAATGATTTTCCTGTAAGATGTTCAATTCCATCAACTAATTGTGAAATTTGGTTTTCCTGAGCCCTTTTTTGCAAGCGTCCTAGCCTAATTCTACTTAAATTTTTAATCCACTCAAAATAGCTTACTGTTACTCCTCCAGCATTTGCATACAAATCTGGTATAATAATTATTCCTTTGGCATCAAGAATTGGGTCAGCCTCAGCTGAAACAGGTCCATTAGCTGCTTCTATTATTAAGGGTGTTTTTATACGTTCAGCATTTTTCTCAGTAATGACCAGTTCCATGGCTGCGGGTATCAAAATATCAGCATCAGCTTCTAACATTTCATTTCCAGATTCTTGATAGCCAGGGAATCCTTTTATGGAACCTTTTGCAACTATATGTTGCTTTAACAGCTCTATATTAATTCCATTTTCATCTACAATTGAACCATCTCTTTCTAATACATGCGTAATTAGAGCCTTATCTTCTAAAGATAAAAACAATGCTGCATGAAAACCTACATTGCCAAGACCTTGGACAATTATTCTCTTGCCTTTTAACCCAGAACTTAAACCTGTCTTTTTTAAATCATTTTCATTATCAAAAAAAGCTCTAAGGGCATATTGAACACCCCTTCCCGTAGCCTCTGTTCTCCCCGCAATTCCACCTTTACTTACTGGTTTTCCAGTGACACAGGCCCATGCATTTAAATCTGTTGGGTTTAGGCGTCTATATTCATCAGCCATCCATGCCATCTCTCTTTCACCAGTACCAACATCAGGAGCTGGAACATTTTGAGAAGGATGCATTAAATCTCTTTTTGCTAGCTCTTGTGCAAATCGCCTAGTTATTCTTTCCAACTCTTCTGGTTTCCAATCCCTAGGATTAATAATTAATCCTCCTTTAGATCCTCCAAAAGGTACTTCAACTAATGCACATTTATATGTCATTAGTGCGGCGAGAGCTTCTACTTCCCCTTGATTTACCGCTAGATCATATCTAATTCCACCTTTTACCGGTTCAAAATGATCTGAGTGTACTGAACGAAAACCAACAAAAGTATGCATTGTACCCCTAAGTCTAACTCCAAATCTTACTGTGTAAGTTGAATTAGCTAACATTATTTGGTTAGCCAAATCAGAACTTAAAAATTCTAATCCATCGGCGTCCTGCAAACATTTTACAGCTTTTCTAAAATTTACCTCAATTGAATTTAAAAATGCATCACTCGCCATTTAAACATCCCCCCAATTTACAAATCTAAATTACAGATTGATTCATTTAGTTTACTCAGCGTAACACACAAAAAACAAAGTACAAGAACTAGAAAATATAAAAATTAGAACTTAATTTTTGAAAGGATCACATGCATAACTTCTCTGACAGGCACCACCAGCACTAGGATCTACGGACATTGTAACATCTTCTAACCCAGTTCCAGCTCTTTCATAAATACACATTCTTTGCCCTGTCCCCACATTCATATAAGAACGTTTTAGCCTACAAGTCGTAGTACCCTTGCTTGGCTTAGTACCTCTTCTACGGCACTTTGCTTTTTCTCTACCAAGTATTGTTTGGGGCCATTTTAATCTTTTATTAGACCATTCAATACATGGACCTTCTGCAGTTCCCTCATACATTCGTCCTTCAGCTAGAGCAGTTTCATTAAAAATATCCAGAAAAGATATTAAAAATAATGTAACTATTATTCTTATTGAAAAAGATAACATTAAAAAAAGCTTATTATTAAATATTCCAGAGTATATTACTTTTTTAATCAAATTAAAGCATTAACTTCTAGTGTAAAACTGAACTTAATTTTGTTTTTCCGTCGGGATAGGCTCTTCGACTTTCAATAATAGCATCAGCTAAAAGATTAGATGCAATTTTTTCATCTCCATTAGCAAAACCTTTAGTTATTTCGCTTGATAAATGAGTTAAAAATAGTAAAGCAGAAGCTAACCTTCTTTCTACATAGGCATCTTCCAAATCCGCAGTATATTTAAGTAGTGATAAAGCTACGGAAGATTGAAAATCTTTGAGGTCTCTTTTTTCATCTTCAATTTTTTTAGATAGACCTTCTTTCAAAATTGTGTCTCCAACTTTTGATAATAGTTGTTTTTTTTTCTTTTGTGTCATACTGAGTAACCTTTATATTAATCACAATTCTAATACGTCTTAAAAAAAAAAATATTTAAAAGATAATTTTACAAATTTAAAATGAAGGCGTTATTAATAACTTGAAAATAAATTTTTATAATAAGATTATATTTCAATGAGTGACGAAAATACAGAAAAAGATAAAAAAGTAGAGAAAAATACTCAACCACCTAAAAAGAAAATATCAATTAAATTAGATTATTTTCAAATTGCACTTTACGGTGGTCCAGCTATCTTATTTTTTCTAACATTCATTTTAGTAAAGAATTTTTTGTTTGCTCCACCAACAGAACAAGAAATACGTGACCTCACTAAAATTAAAGATAAAGATCCATTTGCTCATTTATCGGTAGATCCGCCACTAAAAATGGCAGAGGTTATTGCAAAAAAAAATGCAGAAGAAAAAAAACTTTCTGAAGCTGAAACAGAAGTCTTAGCAGATGGAACAATAGCTTTTCTTTCTCCAAGATATAAGTATTACGAATTCAGTGGTCCACTGGCTACAAATCTAGTAAATAGTAGGAAAATTCTTACAATTAATATATCTGTTGCCGTTTATGAAACACCAATGAAAGCTGAAGATTTTTATGAAACCTTTGAATTTTTTGTACCTGTTCTCAGATCAATAGTGATTAAAGGTATAGGAGATTTCACCTTAGAAATGGCTGAAGATGAACCAACGATTTTTCAATTTCGTAAGTACTTACTTGAAGCATTTAACAAAAAACTTCGAGATTTAGGAGCACAACCAATTTTAAAAAAAGTCGTATTTAGTAGCTTTGTAATAACATAAATTAAACAACTTTATAATTAAGTCGTATATTGATTTATGGATGGTATAAAAAACATAAGCTCAAATAACCAAAATAATCATAAAAATTATTATGGTGATGATGAGCAAAATAATTTAGAAGATCAAGATAAACAAACTTTTGATCTTGCCCAAGTACTAAAAACGGGATACCAAAAAAGAAAGTTTTCGAATACAAGTACTATTAGTTGGTTGCAAACTTGGAGAATTTCTAACTTATAAAAATTAGAAAATTTTTTAATTTTCAGAATTCCCAGGTAAGTAAGCTTTTCCTTGTATTGCTTTTGCACCCAATTTTTCTGAAAAAATAGGATTATCATTCAGAATTTGCGTAAGTACTTCATTAACCCATTTTTCAGCTTCTTCCTGATTGTTTGCATCTAATTCAGCGATACCATCAACAATCCAATGTACTTTAATTTTCATGAATTGTTCTCCCCTTTTGAGTTCTGACTCCTTTTACTGACAAAATTATTAAAAAATTTATCAGCATTATCTTGTTCCTCAATAATCTCCTCAGGAGTTAATTCCTCTTCAACTTCATCTCTCATTTCAACAGCACTTTCCAATCCTAGTGCAGCTCCTACTGTAAACCATTTATAAGCAGAGGGGTATTCTTTTTCTTCTACTATATCTAAAAAGAATTTCCCCAATTGCATAATTGAGGTTTCAGATCCACTTTCAATACTTTTCTCAAGATAAATTTTTACTTCTTCACGTATTGTTTCAACTGTTTTTTCTGGTATCAGATCAATTAATTCAGAAACTAAATCATCCGCTTCCGAAATATTACCTAATTTTGATAAATAAGCCCAATAAAGTGAATCGGTATATTTTTTTGTTTTACCTTTTCCTGCTTTCAATATAACCGCAAGATTATATTGTGCATCATGTTCAGAATTTTTTGCTAATTTTTCAAAAATTAAAATCGCCTCTTCGTAATTCTTTGATTTTACAAAATCAGTAGCTTGTTTAAATAAAATATCACTATTTGTAAGTACAGAATCATTAGCCAAAGAAAAAAAAGGTAAAAAAAAGTAAATAATTAATGCTTTTGAATTAAGTTTTATTAAACTCATTACCTTCCAGCCATCATTACTAGTTGAAGGTAAAATACCCTAACCTTAAATTTTGATCCTGGTCTTCTTTCATAAACCACTATTCTTGGTCTATCCGTATTAGGTTTTTGAAATTCAACAACCATTGTTTCAGGAAGATGTACCCCATTCTTTTCTAAAGTGGTATGGGGGTTAGCTGAAAAATCTTTGTGGAATTTTGGGTCTATCCAGATTCTAGCAAGAGCCTTACCCATAATATCAGGTAAAAGTTTTTTGACTTCCTCGCGGGAGTGTAAAGAAAGATTCCCATTAACTAAATCTAAAGGAGCGAGATCTCTGTTTTTTTCAATAACAGCTGGAGGTGACAATTTTTTTACTGGAACTAACGCTCTTTGAGAATTTGCAGACATAAAAACCTCTAATTTTTAATAATAATTTACAAAGAAAAACTATAGATGTCCAACGACTTATTTTAATTATCTATTAATTTATTAATAATGCCTGACAATTATTGGCACAATAATTGAATAAAATGAGTTGAAAGGTTAAGTTATGATTTCAGTAATTAGGTCAGGTTTATCAGGAATAACACAAGAAATTTCAGTTATTTCAAATAATATAGCTAATGCTAATTCCATAGGTTTCAAAAAAAGTACTGCTTCTTTTGATGATGTCTTTTCTGAACAAAGCGAGAAAAGATCAGGTTCTTTAACAGGATTTGGAATATCACTAAAAAAACCAAACAGAATTCATACACAAGGTAGTTTAAAAGAAACTGGTCAGGCCCTTGACATGGGTATTGTTGGAAATGGAATGTTTATCTTGGATACAAGAGAAGATAGTGGCGTAGTAACATACTCAAGAGCTGGATCGTTCACCGTAAATAATCAGGGTTTCATTGTGAATTTGGATAATACTCCAATACTTGACAAAAATCAGAATACAATAAAATTACCTTTTAATGTTTCCGTAGATGGTAAAACACCTCAGAAATTAACAAACGTTAAAGTTGAACCAGATGGCAGAATAAAAGCTTCTTATGGCACTTCTGAATTTTTAACTATAGGTCAAGTAGGGTTGGCAAGATTTTCCAATGAATCTGGACTACGCTCTATTGGCAAAGGTAATTTCTTGCAAACTACTGAATCAGGCCTTCCAACATTAGGTAATCCAAAAGATTTAGGATTTGGATCAATACAAAATGGAAGTTTAGAAAATTCAAACACAGAAATTTCAGATGAACTTGTCAAATTAATCAGAGCACAACAAGCCTTCAACGGTAACGCTAAAATGCTTGAAACAGAAAGAAAAGCTACTGAATTATTAATGAGATAATAATCTTCAATTATTTTAAAGGAATTATCCAAGATAAATCTAAGATTTTTAAATTAGCAGCAGTATCAATTAATAAATCTCCAGCAAGATTTATAGATAATGGTATATCTAAAAGCATTATGACTGTTACTGGTCTATTTGCATCCTTCATCATTAATCTACATAGTTCATCAAATTTTGAAGAATTTAGACTAATATCAGCTTTCATAACTGGTCGATCTATGGATATATCTAAAACACCTATGTCATGGACTTCTTTCAAGCCCAAAGGTCTTATCTTTACTACGCAATTACCTCGTGAAATATTCATTAAACTACATGATAAGGATAATTCTTGATCAAGGCCATAACCCAACAAATTAAGTTCAGCTGTCTGAACTGCCATATGAACTGATTTTGTTTGATAAAAGTCTTTTTTACTCACTTTATCCCTTTTAAATAGAAGACTCTTTTATTTTATCTCTTAGTTTTGAAATTGCAGATTTCTTTATTTGTGACACACGCCCAGTTGTAATATCTAAAACTTCAGCAATTTCGTAAACATTTAATTCTTCAACATAATATAGTTGTATTACTAGTGCTTCTTTTTGAGGCAAACAAGACAAAGCTTCTTTCAAAGTATTTTTTACTTGAGAATTTGATAAAGCTTCTTCCGGACTACTTTCTTTAGAAGCAAACCATATTGAATATTCGTCATAAACTGAGTCTAAAGATTGATGAACATTTGCATTAAAAGCTACTTCCCACTCCTCATATTCTTCTAAACCCATTCCTAACTTTACAGCTATTTCTTTATTTGTTGGATCTCTTTGCAATTCTGAGCGCAATAATTCTTCGGCTTTTTTTGCCTTTTGTTGCATCTGTATAGTTGTCCTACAGAGATTAGAACTTTTTCTCAGATAATCTACTATTGCACCTCTTATTCTAATTACAGCATAACTAGAAAAAACAGCGCCCTCTTTTTTGCTATATTTTTGTGCTGCATTTACTAAGCCAAAATATCCCACCTGTAACAAATCATCAATTTCAACAGCATTCCTCACTCTACCATGCATATGCCAAGCTATCTTTCTTACAAGCTCCATATGGTCTTTTACCAAGCTTTCAACTCCTGGGTTAGCTTCTGTATAGTTTTGTTTCATTGAGTTCATATGATTTCTAACTTTTATTTAAAAAAAGTTACTCCCTTAGGTTCATTTTTTGGTGTACTTTGAATAGATTTAGCTACAGCCATAAATGCTCTAGTCTCTGCTGTATCCTGTTTTGTAAGCATTATAGGTTTTCTTTCTACTACGGAATTTCTAATACGTTGGGAAAATGGTATGTGACCACAGTAGGATAATTTAACGTTTAAAAAACGACTAACTATATTTTGAAATTTTGTAAAATGTTGCAGTCCTTGAGCATCACTTTCAACCATGTTTACAATAATTGAAAAATTTTCTACACCAGCTTCTAAATTTGCAGCTTTAATAAATGTATAAGCATCCATAAAGCTGGTTGGTTCTCCAACCAAAATCAATACAAGTTTATCTACTGCGGATGAAAATGTAATAGAACTATCCGAAGCTCCAGCAGGTACATCAACAACTAAAACATCAGTACTTTCCTGTATAACGTCTAGAGTTCTAATTAATTCATATCTTGCCTTAACTTCTAAATTCAATAATTCTGTTAATCCACTACCTCCCGAAAGAAATTTGAGGCCAAGTGGACCAGGGGCAAGTACTTCCTGAACTGGTGTTTTTGAAACAAGAATATCTTGGGCCGTTTTTGTTGGGTTTACTCCAAGAAGAATATGAGAGTTTGCAAGACCAAAGTCAGCGTCAAATAAAACAACTCTAGAACCTAATCTAGAAAGAGTTAGTGATAAATTAACCGCAATACTGGTTTTACCAACTCCACCTTTTCCACTCGCTACTGCTATTGAGATAGTCATTTAATTTCTCACTTACAAAAATTTATAATATTGTCTTTCAAATATTGAGCCAAAATCTCTTTATTTGTAAAATTTATTGATTTTAAAATTGACCTTGTGTCGGTTAAATAGCCTACAGAACATTTTTTTTCAGCTATAACTGACAATTCTTCCGCAGAAATATTGTTCTCGTCAAGTTTAGTAAATGCAACAATTGGATCTATAGATCCATAAAATTCTAATAATTTTTTTAAATAATGTCTACTTGAACCAGATGGAATTACTACAATAGTTAAGACTCTGTTTGATCCAACCTTTTCTCTAACGCTTTTAACAATATTCAAAGTATCCGCTATATCAGCTGATACATCAATAATTAATTTTTTTTCTATACTTTCGAGTTTCTTTTGTGCATTTTCAGGTAAAATATTTAAATTGGGTACATTTATAAGCCTAGAGTAAGATTTAAGATTATCATTCAAAAATTCATTTTGCTTACCCAACTTACCTAAAGCAATATTACTATTTTTATTATCATGTGCAATAGTTGCGGCTATTTTGGCAGAAAATGATGTTTTACCACTTCCACTCAATCCGACTATAAACACATATTTACTATCGATCAAACTGTTGATTGGATCGTCAAAAGTCAATGTATCTGCTAATTCATTAATAAAATTTTCAACACCTTCTGTTGTATTTTTATTTTCTAATTTATCTTTGAATTTAACTAAGGTGTAATCAGAAAAACCAATTTTTTGTAAATTTATCTTAACAGTACTTTTTAAATTTGGACTTAATCCTGCCATATCAGTAAGTACCATTCCATTCAATTGATCTCTTAAACCTTTAAATTCGGCTCTAAATTCTTTAAGCGCCTTTTCGCCAAAATTATTTATTGAAAAATTTTCTCCTTTATCATCAATTCCATTATGGGAATTATTTCCTAAAGATGAAAATGAACTTTGATTCAACTCTTTTGAAATCATTCTATTGAATTTTTTATTTACATTCTGTTTTGAATGTAATGTTTTTTTGGGAGAGTTTGTTGCCTTTACTAGAATCTCATCACCAATTTTTTTTGTTCCAATAATAAACGAATCTTTTCCCAATTTTTCTACAATTTCTTCCATTGCAGTTGCAGTATCTTGAGCTTTTACTGTAAGTACTGTCATCTTTCCCTCCTAAATTATAACCATTTTCTTTTGCTAACCTGTAATTGAGGCTACAACATTAATTTTTCTATTATCTGGTAATTCTGTAAATGCTAGCACAATCATATCTTCAACATGCTGTCTCACTATTAATGAAAACTGCCTCCTAATTGCTGGAGAAACTACAAGTGCAGCACTTTTACCTTCATTACTTAGTTTTTGATTTGTTTCAGATATTTTTGTTAATAGGTTTTGTGCTAATTCATTATCTAAAACAAGTCCTTCTTCTCCGCTTTGTCGAGACATCTTAATCAGCATTTGCTCCAAATCTGCTTCAAGTGTAATAACAGGAAGCGGTTGGTTTAGTGGAGCAATTTGCTGAATTAGAAGACCTGCAAGTGTAGGCCGTAGTGCTTCAGCAGTATCAACAATTGATAAATTTCTACTCGAAATACTTGCTAAACTTTCTAAGATACTTCTTAAGTCACTTATAGGAACTCTTTCTGATAGTAATTCTCTTAGTATACCTGTTAAATTATGCAAAGGAACTAATTTAGGAACCACAGATTCAACTAGATTTGGTGCTGTTTTTGAAAGGTTATCTAATAATACTTGAACATCATCTTGACCAATCAGTTGACCAGCAAATTTGTTTAATATTTGACTAAGATGTGTTGCCAAAACTGACTCAGGAGCAATTACAACATATCCTTTAGATTCTGCTTCTGATTTTTGATTTGACTTTATCCAAACTGCGTCCATTCCAAATGATGGATCTTTAACTTCATGGCCCGAAATTTTTACAGATACTTCTTCTCCAGCTATACACAAGAAACTATCGGGATAAATTATATCTTCACCTACTATTGTTTGACCAATTCTTATTCTATACTGGTTTGCAGATAATGCTAAATCATCTTTAATGCGGACTGGAGGTATTACAAAACCTAACAATTTTGATACTTCTCTTCTAATGCCAGTAATCCGACTAATTAAAGGTCCACCAGTATCATCATCTACCATTTCAACTAATCCATAGCCTAACTGAATAGATATTGGTGAATAATCTGTAACATCCTCTAAATCAATAGCTCCCCCACTTGCATCATCTTCATTAAAATCATTGCCAGAACGATTAGAAATTTCATCTTTTGAACTTTCATCATTATTTATATTCATTGCTAAATAGCCAACAATACCAGAAATTAAACCTGCTACTAAAAATAGAGTATTCGGCATACCTGGGACTAATCCAATTAAAAAAAGCACCCCAGATACAGGAAGCCAGGCTCTTGAAAGATTTATTTGCTTTCCAATATGTTCTGCCATATCTTGTGTAGACGAAACGCGAGTAACAATTATAGCTGTTGCAATTGCTAATAATAAGGATGGAATTTGAGCAACTAACCCATCTCCGATGGATAGTAAAATATAAGTCTCAGCCGCTTCTCCAACTGCTAATTCATGCTGTGTAATTCCAATTATCAAACCACCGATAATATTTATTGCTAAGATTAAAATACCGGCTATAGCATCGCCCTTAACAAACTTTGATGCACCATCCATCGCACCATAAAAGTCAGCTTCTTTTGCTATTTCATCTCTTTTTTGTGTTGCTTGCTCTGCATCTAATATGCCTGCATTCAAATCTGCGTCAATTGCCATCTGCTTTCCAGGCATGGCATCCAATGTAAATCTTGCAGAAACCTCTGAAACTCTTCCTGCACCTCTAGTAATAACTACTAAATTGATGATGACCAGAATCACAAATACAAAAATGCCAACAGCGTAATTACTCGCTATAATAAATTTACCAAAAGCCTCTATTACTTTGCCTGCAGCGTCACTACCGGTATGACCGTCTGCTAAAACAACTCTTGTTGAAGCAACATTTAATGCCAACCTTAAAACTGTAGCAATTAATAGAAGGCTTGGAAAACTAGAAAAGTCTAATGGTCTGTAAGTATGCATTGCTACCATTAAGACTAATAGAGAAACTAAAATGTTTGTTACAAAAAATAAATCCAGGAGATATGCAGGTAGAGGTAATACCATCATAGCCACAACAGCTAGTATACCTAAAGGTAATACTCCTACTTTCAACAAGCTTCCAAGATTTCTTAAGCTTAAACTTCTGGATGTCAATTCCATGACGTCAAAACCCTGACAATTTTTTTTCTAAGCAAACCATATATTCAATTAAACCCTTGTAATAATTAAGAAAATTTACCTAAATTTGTAAAATTATTTTTAAACTAAATTAATAGAGGCAAAAACTATGCCACAAGGATTTTATTAAAATTTTCCTCATATATATATAGGTATAATAACAAATTTTAATAATTGGCATAAAGCATGCATCTAAGTTTCAAATTTTAATAGATCCAGATAAACGGAGTCAAAAATGAATTTAAGAATTACTATTTTAGGTTTTATAATATTCACATCTGCTGGATGTCAGACAAATTTACTCCAGAATGCTTTAACTGGAACTAGTGACAAAGCAACACAAGATGCAGTCGTAACTACTATGAGCATGACTCAAAGTGGTGGGGAAGAAGCAGCACATGTTGCAGCTATAAATGAAGTATTAGATGCAAGTGTAGAAGAAATACCTACTATAAGCGCGGTTGGGTATGCAGTTGTCTCATCACAACCAGGCCGTTCAGAAAATCAAAGAAGACTAATGGCTATTCGCTCTGCAAGAATGGCTGCGATGAGAGACTTAGCTGAACAAATTCATGGTTTAAATGTTGAAGGAAACACTACTGTAATAGACTTAATGGTTCAAAATGATACCTTCAGAGGTGTTGTTTCTGGCACAATAAGAGGAGCTAGAACAGTAAGAATAAATCCAACAGGAGCTGATACATATGAAGTAGTTTTAGAAATAGATAGAGAAACTTTAAGCTATTTACTTAAAAAAGCTAGATCGGTTGCATAATTAATGGATATTCAAATTAGAAAATTTAAAACTTTTTTTCAATTAATTTCTACTTTAATTATTGTTTTTATTTGGGTTTCTTTTGCGTTAAGTGATGTTGTATTGCCAACAAAAAGTAATGCTGAAGATGATGACCTTAGCTTCATAATTTCCACTGGAAGAGCTGCGTTAAATACACCAGAAGAAACTGATTTAGCTAGAAGAAGGGCTTTAGAAGACGCATTATATTTAGCATCGCTAGAAGGTGGTGCCAAAATTAATGGATATTCTGCAATTGACTCAGGGACAAATTTGACTGAAAATTTTGTTGTCCGTCCTACAACAAAAATTTTAGATTATGCCATTACTAAAGAGGTTATTAAAGAAACTCATTATGAAGTGACAATTAAAGCAGCAGTCGGAAATTTAAGTGAAAACAATTGTTCAAATAATAATATTCTAAATTTAACAGCTTACAAACCAATTTTATCGCTTGATAGTGCAGCACCCTCTTGGTTGGCACCTATTCTAAATGGATTATACTTAAGTATGATCACTGATATTGAAAATAGAAAAAATATTGAACTAACAAAAGCTATGAATACCGGATTAAATGCTGTTCTTCTTAAGAATACTGATGATATTTATGATTATACTTCTCTTACCTCAGGCAGAGTAAGAACAGAAGTAGGATCGTTTGCCTATGTACCAAAAATAAGAATGTATATTGATACTAAAAGTAGCTCAATCAACAATGAAACTTTCCTAATAATGGAAATTACTTCAAATTTATATGATGGTTTTACGTATTCAAAATCTTCATCAAAATCTCACAAAATTTCACTTAAATTAAGTAATAGATCTCCCTGGAGAACAATTAATGTACTTTCAAAACCCTCAAAGGAGCTTATTTCTGAGGCACTTCTTAAGTCAGTAAAAAAACACACAGATGAACTTTTTTCAGAACTGGATTGCAAATCCTTAAAAGCAAATTTGAAATTTGATAATCAGATAAAAAAATTACATGTCAGCCTAGGTAAAAAACATGGTTTATCTTTAAATTCTATAGCATTTACTCAAGGAACAAATACACCTTGGGTAATTTTTAAAGTAGATGAATTAGGTAATAATACAGCAATTTTAAGTCCAATTGACCAAAGAAGAGATATTAAAGAACTTGAAGGTAAAATAGTAGAATTTATGGAGGTATTATGATAAGAATTATAAAATTAATACTTTTTATTAATATCTTGTTAACGAGTTCAATATCGTATTCTGAGCCAATTGTCGTTTTGGAATATAGAGGTACAAACTATCAAAATGAATATGCAGATCCATCTAATAATATATTTATAATGGACCCAGACCATACGGAAAAACATAAAGTACCAAAAGGACAATCATTAAGTGAAGTAATTGACGACTTCTACGCTGGAAGTGGATTAGATAAGAGGTTTCTTAGATTAGCAATAGTTGCAGCAAATCCTAAAGCTTTTGCTCAGGAAAATCCAAATTTTATGTTTGCTGGTGCAACCCTACACTTACCAAGTTTAAATCAAATTCAATCAATGGTTCTTGGAATTCCTATTGATAAGAAAACATCACAATTTGAATTACAAGAAAGTGATAGAGGGATTTTCTTTTTTGGTGGATAAAATGTTTAAGACTGCAGAAAAATTTTTTATACTATTTATATTGTTAGCATCTGCAACAGTTAGTTTTTCATCTTCAAATTTAAGTTTGCAAAATGAAAAAAAATTTACTTCAGCAAAAGAGTTATCTGAGTTATTACAAAATTATCTTAAAAATAAAGGTATAGAGTCCTACCCTTCTATTGATAAAAATAAAAAGTTCAAAAATTGTGGTCAGCACTTGAAGTTTTTTCCTGTATTTAAATCTTGGACAACTGTTGAAATAGTCTGCAGCAACCCCGATAACAGCTGGAATATTTTTGTGAGAACTAGAGCAAACTATGATAACAATAATACCGGAAATCAAGAAAAATCATATGAAAACAAGATTGTTTTTTCAAATAAAAGTTTGCTTAAGGGACATATTATAAAGAAAAGTGATCTAGAGTTAGCAAATGCTAAAAAAAATGTTGGTCCAGGAATTTTTAATACCATTGAGGATTTAGTAGGAAGAAAATTAAAACAAAATGTTAGTTTAGGCTTTCCTATTAGATCTCGACATTTGCATCTTGAATGGGTTATAAACAAAGGCGATAAAATTGATATTATACAGTCTGCAGGTGGGATAAATATTTCTGCTTCAGGAGTTGCCCTTGAGAATGGACAAAAAGGTGAAAAAATTAGAGTTATGAACTTATCAAGTGAAAAAAATTTAGTAGCTTGGGTAATTAATGAAAAAAAAGTTTCAATTAAAGCTAAAATAAATAGCAACTAAGTCGTATTAGAGTACCAAGGAGGGTAAAATAATGGTAGAGTCAATTAAAAACCTAAGTAAGAATATTGATGTATCAAAGAACAGTTCAACTAGTTCAACTAAAATTGATAAGTTGAATACTTCTAGTGTTTCACAAAAACCAGCTGTTGATACAGTTGATCTTAGTGGCTCATTACCAACTGCAACTTTAGCCGATTTTACTAAGAAACCACCAATCGATGTTGAAAGTGTTTCGAAAATAAAAGAAGCAATAGCAAATGGTGAATATCCAATAGATTTGGATGCAGTAGCCGATATGCTATTAGATGCATATAAGGAAATGAAAAGCTAAACTTAGTTAATTACTAATAACTTTGAACTGATGTTTGAAGAAAGAAATAGTTTTTTTGATGCGATTGAAAGTAAACTTTCAAGCGCTGATGTGCTGTTGTCAGAACCAGAAAAATTAAAAAAAACCCTCAATGACTTAGAATCTCTTTTAAATGAAAGATGGCCAGTTATTTTTTCTTCCTTGAATGATTACCCGTTAAGCGAAAAAGAAAAAAATATCCTGCTTAATTTCATTAAAAAAATTGCAAATTTAAATAAAAAAGTTGGATATAAATTAAGTTTTTTTAATGACTTCCAAAAATATATGAAGGAATCAATTGAAAAATAAACATATTGATTTAACATAGTATTTTTTTGATAAAGTTTATTTATGGAAAATTTATTAATTCAAAATATATCTATCAGTACCACAGAATTAGCTATGCTGATTATGATAATTAGTTTTTTATTAATTTTAATTGCCTTTTTTAGTAATCAGAAAGGAATTAAGTCAAAACTTAACAAGATTGAACAAAACCTGAGTAAAATAAATACTCTTATTAATGAAATGAATTCGGGATATGGTATAATAGACAAAAACTTAAGTTCTTCAAAAGAAGACTTAACAAATATAAATGAAACCATACGATCAATCCAAAAAGATATTGGAAAAAAAAGTGATGAAAATTTATCAGAGCAAAACATTAATAAGGCAGTTGATCTGGCAAAACTTGGTGTGGATATCAAAGAAATATCATCAAAAACTGGGTTAAGTGAAGAACAAATAGAAACACTAATTAAATTTCATACTGAAAAATAAATAGTTTCTCAGGATATAATAATATCATTAAGCAAATATAGCTGAGTCCACTAAGATAAGATCACTTGGTAAACTTAACTTTTATTTTTTTTCTTACCTACTTCTTTATCTAACTCCTGAGTTTCCTCTTCAGAAGGGGTGGGTACTGAATCATCTCCACTATCGATTGCCTCTATTTCTTCAGGGTTTAATGAAGGGTTGTCTTCGGCTTTAAGTTCTTTAACTCCTTTTTCTACATCTATATCCAACTTTTCAGATTCTTCATTAGGAGAACTTGATGAAAGATCATCGATATTTTCTGTTACTTCCATTTTTTCAAGACTTTCATCAGTACTTTGATTAGCTTCTGTATTGTTATCAGTAGCCTCTTCAATTTTCATAGATATCAACTCTGCCTTTTTAGCCTCCAAGAGTTTTTTTGCGTCATCAGCATGAACATCGATCTTGACTCCTTCTGGAAATCGAACACCATTTACTTCACTTGCCTCTAATATTTTAAGGGTCATCCAACCTTCTTTTATATCATCACTATCTTCTGAAATTTCACTATCACCATCTGAAACTTCAGCTTCTTCTACTTTATTATCTTTTACATATTTTTTATCTGCTATTTCTGCAAATCTCATCCTTAATATTTCAACCCTTGCAGAAAAAATACCTAACTTTGTTCCGGTATCTGTTTCGTCAGTTATTAAGGCCTGTAGCTTGCTACTCAAAATATCTAAAGGAGTTTCTGCATATTTCTCAATAATTGCATCCCTTATTCTCATAGTCTCAGGAGCTAGTTTAAGATTATTTTTATTATTATTTTCATCTAATCTATCATTTTCCATCATTTTTCTCTTCACAATTGATTTTGGCATTCTACTTGCAAATTTTGATCCAGAAAACAAATTTTAAAATATTTATTTATAAGGAAATTAAATACGAGATGCCAAGTTTTACTGAACATTTAGGATTTCATGCAAGTGCTCTTCAACTTAGATCTCGTAGAAATGAGATGCTGGCTTCTAATATAGCAAACGCAGCTACTCCAAATTTTAAAGCACGCGATATAGATTTTGATACTGAATTAAAACGAATTAATAAAATTGGAAATATAGAAACTACTAATGGCTCTCATTTTTCAAGCATACAAAAGAGAATTGGAAAAGATAGTGTTTATAGACTTCCTATTCATCCAAGCTTAGACGGAAATACTGTGGAAATGGCTGTAGAGCAAATGCAATTTTCAGAAAATGTAATGAGATATCAAACTACACTTTCTTTTCTTAATAACAAAATCGCAGGATTACGATCCGCTATTAAAGGTGAATAATGAGTGATATAAAAAATATCTTTGATATTTCAGGACGAGCGATGTCAGCTCAACTGACCCGTTTAAATACTGTTGCATCTAACTTAGCCAATGCGAATAATGTTTCTGGTTCCATAGACAAAGCATATAGGGCAATAAAACCAGTATTTGAAACAAAATTTGCAGATAGCCTCAGACAATCAGGGCTCGCAAGTGTTGATGCCGTTCAAATAAGAGAGGTTAATAGAGTACCTGAAAAGGTGTATATGCCAGAACATCCACAAGCAAATGAAGAAGGTTTTATATTTAATGCTGCAGTTAACGTTGAAGAAGAATTAGTCGAAATGTTAGAGGCATCAAGACAATATCAAAATAATATAGAAGTTGTGTCCACATTAAGAAATTTAATGATGCGCACAATAAATATGGGAAAATAATTGAAACTTGGAGAATGAAATGTCCACTATAGATCCTAACTCAACAGCAACACTTAATAAAATTTTAGAGAAGATTGGTGTTAAATCAAATGACGATGCTTCATCTAAGAAAAAGGATACTTTAGGACAATCCGATTTTCTAAAATTGATGACCACCCAATTACAAAATCAGGATCCTTTTTCCCCTATGGAAAATGGTGATTTTATAGCTCAAATGGCCCAGTTTTCGACAGTAACTGGTATTGCTGAAATGGGTGAAAGTCTCAAAAGTTTATCAAATCAGCTTGGAGAATTTCGAATAGCTACTGCTACTAACCTATTGGGACATTCTGTTCTAGTTCCAGGAAATAAAGTAAGACCTGATTCTGAAGGTGAAATTCACGGGGTATTAGATCTTCCAAGAGCCTCAAGTGCCACAAATATAGTTTTTTCTAATACAGCTGGAGAAGTTGTACATTCTATCGATTTAGGATCACAAGCTTCTGGTTTAGTAGGTTTTAGTTGGAAAGACATTCCTAAGGAACTCCACAATCAGGATAATCCAATGAAAGTAGAAGCCTTTATGAATGGAGAAAATGGAAGGTCTGGCGTTACCCCTTCTGTATTTGCTGAAGTATTAGCTGCATCTACTGGAGATTCTAGTACGGGAGTTGTTCTTGAAGTTAAAGATTATGGAAATATAAACGCCTCAGACGTACGAAAATTTAGATCAAATAATCTATAAAGTTAATAATTTGTAATGATATAATTGGAGTAAATAAATGTCATTTTATACGGCCCTCACAGGATTGAATGGATCATCAGCAGATATTTCTGCTACATCAAATAACATTGCCAACGTTGGAACCACTGGTTTTAAAAGGAGCCGTGCTGAATTTGGTGATATTTTTGCTACTTCACCATTACAGAACTCATCATCATCAATTGGTTCAGGCGCAATTCTTAAAGGAGTAAAACAACAATTCACACAAGGTAATATTGCTTCCTCACTTAACGCTCTAGACTTAGCCATTTCAGGTCAAGGTTTTTTTACATTGAAACCATCTTTAACATCAGCACAAACTGTTTATACAAGAAATGGATCACTAAATGTTGATAATGACAGATACGTGGTTGACTCTGCAGGACAATACCTAGTTGTATATCCAGTGAACGAAGACGGGTCTGTTACTGCAAAAGATCTTTTAAGTGCAGTACCGTTGCAACTACCAATTACATCTGGAGATCCAAAAGCTACAAGTAATATATCATTAGGTGTTAACTTACCAGCTACAGCTGAAGTAGTTACCTCAAGACCAGAGTTCACAAGTGGTGGGTACAATTTTAATCCTAATGACCCAAATACTTTTACTAATTCAACATCTATTACTATATTTGATGATTTGGGTAATCCGACAATTGCGACTATGTATTTCTGTAAAACACAGGCAGCATCAACAAGTGATCCAACAAATAAATTTGAGACTAAGCTTGTTATTGGTGATACAATTATTGATCCAGATTTAGTTAGCGCTGTTGATGATACTGGTCAACAAATATTTATTGATAAATTTGGAGCACAAACTACTTCAGTACCGGACGATAACTACTTTATCGAAGGAAAAGGATCAGCACTATATAAATTAGATGATCTACAACAGCAAGTCCCTTCACAAGCAGCAAATATAAAAGGTGCACAAAGTACATTTGACTTCGGAGAAGAAGGAGATAAATTGGTAGAGGTTGTAACCGATCCAATGCAATTTAATGCTACGAGAGAAGCTGGTTTGGTGACTGGGAGTAATGTTTACTGGGGTAAAAATTTTCTAACACTTAACGTAGATAATGGAGACCAGCCTGTAAATATTGATATAAGACCAGGACAGTATAATGCAGCCCAACTAGCAGCTGAAGTTGAAAGGGCAATAAATGAAGCTTATGGAGATGATAGAAAAATTCAAATTGTTAAAAATGTTGATGATGATCTAAATATTAACCTTTTTAAGCTTACTGCAGATGGGACTTCTGATGCATTGGATACACCAATAACAGTTGACCTTTTAGGGTCGAGTTACGTGACTGACATTGAAGGCATTTCTTTAACAGGTGCATCACCAGATTTTACAAAAGAACAATTTTTAGCACATTCTCAAGCTAGAATTAATGAAGCCATGAATAATTATGCTGTAAAGAGAACTGATGATACTCTGGATAAGGCAACAATACTTGGAGTGAGCACACAACTTTTTGGAAGAACAGTTGGATCTGCTGGAAATATTTTAAATAAAACTGAAATAATTCCAATTACTCATAATACTATAAATTCTCTCGATGCTTTAGTAAACACTAACAAATTTATGGTTCATTCTTATTTTGGAAACAAACCCGAACTTACTGTTTATGATAGTCAAATTGCTGCAGGTGATAATGGAAGTGGACAAAGTGCAGTTTTTAATGCTGCTGAAAATACTCTTACACTGACCTTAGCAAATACAACTGGACTTACAGCAAATAGTAAAATTAGAATTGCAGGAAATTTTGCTACATCAGAGAGCGCTATTGGAAATGGTAATCTAAATGGAAGAGAGTTTACTGTTTCAAATGTAGTAGATAATAAAACTATTCAAATTAATACAACAGGACTCGGCTTTCCTGATACTGATTTTGTATTAACTTCTGGTGTCGCAGCTGGTACCGCATTAAACGTACTTCATTCTAAATCAACAAATGTGGAAGCATTTTTTGAAGGAGCGGAAAAGGTATATCAAGACGCTCCAATAAATTTTAGCAGTAAAAGAATTGTTGTTAGGGAAATTGGAACTGCTAAACACAGCTATACCAATAAAGATGTAATTGGCAAAGGTGCAACTGCTGGAATTTTTGCCTTTGGAAATGGATCATTTGGTGGAGCCACATCATTACAAACACTAGGTCTGTCAACAGGTGTAAAAACTTCAACTGATTGGGTTGATGAAAAAAATCCCCCTATTAAAGTTAATTACGATACCGTAAATCAAAGACTAAGCTTTGTTGTAGATAGAACAGTACTTGGTACTGGCACTAATAGTAACTTTAACTCTTTTACAGTATTTGGATCATCTCTAGCAACTAGCACCAATAACCTAGGTGTTCCATCAAATAATGATGCATCAGAAGTACTTATAAGAGGTGGTGAAGTTCTGTTTACCAACACATTTGTAGCTGATGGAGAAGAAATTCAGCTCAATGATAAAAGATATGGAATTAATGTAAATTATAATAGTGATACCAAGGACTTTACTTTTTCATCGGGTACTACAGGAGAGGCCATTGCTGCAAATGGTGCTTTAGGAGTTACTGAAACGCAAAAAGCTTCCAACATTGAGGTTGGAAGATATCTTTTATCTACATCAGATGGAAGTGTGGTAGATACTACTGACCATTTTAGTGGTAATAATGATTTAATGGGAGTTGGTCTTACAAAATCTGATGCGGTATTCACTTCAGGTAGAGGAATTGCAGCGTCTCCAGCTCAAGTTGTTGGCGCAGCTGCAAAAGAAAAACTTACTGAAGTATTTCGACTATCAAGTATAGGTGGAGAAAATACCTTTAACGTATCTGTGAATGGTATTAACGGTGTTATAGAAGTTCCTCCAGGTTTTTACGTTGGTTCTACATTAGCTGAGGCCCTACAAGAAAAAATAAATCAAATAGCTGATCCAAACACTGGTGAAACAGTTGGTGGTGTTGTAGTAAAATACGATCCTAATGCAAATAATTTTACATTTACCACAGGAACAACTGGAGATACTTCAACTATCAAAGTTAAGGGGACCACTCGCCTAGGTTTAGATGATGTGCCATTAGGTGTTGGAAATGTTCCAAAAATATTTAATCTTGTACAGGCTACTAATTCCGATGGAATTGCCTTATTTGTGGATGCTAGTGGGAATGTGGTTGAAACTCCTCCTGAAAATCTTGTTGAAGGGTATTTCCCATTATACATCGATGAAGGAGAATTAACTTTTGACAAAAGTGGTAAATTAGTAAGCCCTAAAAAGAATGTTCACTATGAAAAGCAACAAGAAGGTTTTTCAATTTCTCTAGATATTGATTTTGGAGCTTCTACTCAGTTTGCACAGCCATTCTCAGTATTATCGGTTGATCAAGATGGTTTTACTTCTGGAAGGCTAGATGGTTTAGAAATTGACGCAGCTGGGACAATAAGAGCGAACTACACGAATGGACAGAATAATCCACTAGGTAAAATTGTTCTTGCAAACTTCAATAACCAAAATGGTTTGAAACAGATAGGTAATGCTACATATGTTGAAACAGCTGTTTCTGGATCACCTCAGGTTGGAGAGGCCGGTGCAGAAGGTTTTGGGAATATTCTTTCTGGTTCTTTAGAAAGATCAAATGTTGATATTACAGAAGAGCTTGTTAACCTCATTACGGCACAACGAAATTTTCAGGCATCCGCAAAAGCAATTGAAACTACAACTACTCTAACTCAAACTATCATTAATATTAGACAATAGTATAAGGTAAAATTGTAAAATTTAAGGAGAAAACCAAATGGATAGAATGATCCATACAGCTCTAAATACTTTAAATAATCTATATATGAATAGAGCTGTTAAGTCTCAAAACTTATCTAATCTTAATGTTCCAGGTTTCAGGAGAGATATGGGTACAACTTTTTCCTCAGGTTTTCTAACCGAAGATAAAAGATTTGATGCAAGGATTTTTGCACTTCATGAAGGTGCGAATGTTTTTTCAGCAAATCCAGGAAATCTTTCTGAAACAGGTTTGGAGACTGATGTTGCTATAAGAGGTGGTGGTTTTTTTATCATCAAACCAGACACAGGTGGACCAGCATTATCTAGACGCGGTGATTTCGAAGTGTCAAATCTTGGTGAACTAACTGATGGAGCTGGATCGAAAATTCTAGATAATAATCTTAATCCTATTAATATCCCTCCTCATAGAAGAATAATAGTTTCTGAAAATGGAGATTTATTCATAGAGCCTTTAGGAGAGCCAGAAGGAACTAGGGTTTTAGCAGCAACTATTGGTTTAACAAGTGGCTCCGAAGAGCCTTTGCATAAAGATACTGATGGCGAAATAAGATTAGTTGAAGGTGGAATTCCTGCCGCAGATCAAAACGTAGTTTTAGCTCAAGGTTTTATAGAAAATAGTAATGTTAATGCTATTGAAGAACTTGTAGATACACTAAGTCAACAAAGATTATTTGAAGTAAATGTGAAATTTATCTCTTTATCTGAACAAATAGACGAAGGTGGCGCTAGTATTATGAGGTTACCTCAATAACACCCCTATTATTGGCATGAGCCTTGCACACCTCTCTTGAATGAATTTTAAGAGAGGTAAAAATGTCTAGTAGTTCTATGCATGTAGCAAAAACAGGTTTGAATGCTCATCAAACCAAAATGCAGGTAATCGCAAACAATCTATCAAATGTAAATACCAGCGGTTTTAAAAGAGATAGGGCAAATTTTGAATCCTTATTATACCAAATCAAAAGAGCTAGTGGAGAACAAACCTCTGTAGATACAAATCTAACTTCAGCATTTGCCGTAGGAACAGGTGTAAGAGTTAATAATACTCAAAAAGTTTATACACAAGGAAGTTTGATTAATACTGATAATGCATTAGACATGGCAATTGATGGAGCTGGATTTTTTCAAGTTCTGCTTCCAGATGGTAGAATTGGTTTTACTAGAAATGGTGCATTTACAAGAAATCAAGATGGGGTTCTTACAACCCCAAGTGGTTATGTTTTACAACCCGAAATAGCAATACCAGAGAGTGTAACTCAAATTAATGTATCATCAGATGGTATTGTGAGTGTTCAAGTAGCCGGTCAGGTGGCTGCTGAAGAAGTTGGACAAATTACAATAGCTGATTTTGCAAATCGGGCTGGACTTCAGCCGATTGGAGAAAATTTTGTAGTAGAGACAAATGCAAGTGGTGCTGCTGCAGTTGGAAACCCACGAGAAGGTGGTTTTGGGAAATTAGTACAGGGTTCTCTTGAAGGGTCAAATGTAAATGTAGTCCAAGAATTGGTTGACATGATTGAAACACAAAGAGCTTATGAAGTTTCATCTAAATCAATATCTGCTTCAGATGAGATGATGAGATTTATTGCACAGAATTTATAATAAGTAATCACAGAAAAATTTAAAATGATAAAATTTCAAAATAAAAATTTATTAATATTTTTTACGACTATTTTTTTAACAAGTTGTGCAAGTCACGTTGAAGATAGGGCTTCCATCGATTTTGAGCCTATTATTCCTGAAAACATTAATTTGCCTAATAATAATTCAAATTCAGGAGGTATTTATAATGAGTCAAGCGGTGGATTATTCGCAACAGATAGAAGAGCTGGTCAGGTTGGTGACATTTTAACTGTTGCTTTAAGTGAAGATTTTACAGCTTCTAAATCACAGTCTGCAACGAGTGCAAAGTCAGATTCTTTTAAAGTTGACCTACCCAATTTAATAGATCCAGCTGGAGATCAAGCATTATTAGATAGTGGAGCTGAAACTTCATTTTCTGGATCAGGCTCAGCTGCACAAACAAATTCCTTACGTGGCGAAATTTCAGTAACTGTAATGAGAGTATTTTCTAATGGAAATATGGAAATAATGGGTCAAAAAAAATTACACCTAAATAATGGTAATGAATATGTAAGACTTAGTGGCATGATAAGGCCTCAAGATATTTCTGCAAATAATGTAGTGCAGTCAAGTCGAATAGCTAATGCTAAAATAGCCTACCTTGGTGTTGGTGATATTGCAGATACAGGACAAAAAGGTTGGTTAAGCAGAGCTTTGGCAAGTATCTCACCATTGTAATTTCAAGGGGTATAAAAATGATTAAATGGTTTAAGTTAATTTTAATTGCGCTTCACTTGAGTTTGATTTCTACTCTTGGATACAGCGATAGGCTCAAGGATCTAACATCTATTGCTGGCATTCGTTCTAATCAACTAGTTGGATATGGAATAGTAGTTGGCCTAAACGGTACCGGAGACGGAAATATTGGTCTTACCCTACAATCAATGCAGTCAATGGTTTCAAGATTTGGTTTAGTTACAGATACCGCCGGATTAAATGGAGCGAATACTGCTGCTGTTATGGTAACTGCAGATATGTCTGCATTTGCAAAGCCAGGACAAACACTAGATATAACAGTATCTACCTTAGGAAAAGCGAGTTCATTACGAGGAGGAACTCTTTTAATGACCCCATTACTTGGAGCAGACGGTGAAACTTATGCAATAGCTCAAGGTAATTTAGTAGTTGGAGGTCTAGGGGTTACTGGACAAGACGGCTCATCAGTAGTCGTAAATATTCCGACTGTAGGTAGAGTTCCAAGGGGTGCAACAATAGAAAAGTTAGTGGAAACTCCTTTTTTAAAATCTGATAATATCATCTTAAATCTTCATCAAGGTGATTTTAGCACTTCATTAGAAGTATCGAATGCTATTAATGAAATTTTTGGACCCGATGTGTCAGTACCTCTAGATGCATCGTCAATTAAAGTAAGATCTCCTAAAGATCCTGCACAAAAAGTAGCATTTGTAAGTTTACTAGAAAATATAGAAATTGAACCTGCAAGACCAAAAGCAAAAGTAATCGTTAATGCAAGAACAGGAACAATAGTTATTGGTGGTGATGTAAGAGTTACACCAGCTGTTGTGACTCATGGATCTATGACTGTAAGGGTAAATGAAGATCAAACAGTCAATCAAAATAATAATCTTGCCATGAATTCTGATCAAGTTGTTGTAACACCAGGGGATGCAACTGTTACACCAGATACTGAAATTGGAGTTGATGAGGAGGTTGCAAAAGCCTTTATCTTTGATCCTGGTGTAGAATTATCTGAAATTGTTGAATCTATCAATGCGGTCGGTGCTAGTGCATCTGATTTAGTAGCAATACTAGAAGCACTAAGAGAAGCTGGGTCATTGCGTGCAGAATTAATCATCATTTAGGGTATAAAATTGTCAAATATATCAGATATAAAATTACAAAACCAAAGTGCATTTTCTTTGTATGAAAGAAACCAGGCTGATCTAGAACTATCACAAGTCGCTGAAGAATTTGAATCTCTTTTTGTTTCACAAATGCTAAAACAAGCTCATAAAAGTAAATTAGCAGATGGAATTTTTGATAGTTCTTCACAAGAAACTTATCAATCACTATTAGATCAAGAGTGGAGTAGGAAATTATCCTCAAATGCTAGCTTTGGTATAGCAGAAGCTATCAAATTACAATTTCAAAATCATTTAAATTCGAAAGATAAGAAATTAGATGTCTAGTCTTTTTGATATTGGTAAAAGTGGTTTACAGTCTTACCGTCAATCTTTGGCAGTAACTGGTCAAAATATTGCTAATATAAATACTGACGGATATAAAAGGCGTGAAGCTGGCCTAGAAGAAATCACTGCAAGTCAAGGAGGAATAACTGGAATAGCCAATCAATCTGGATTGGGTGTGAGAATAGAAGCAATCAGAAGGTCTTTTGATGCCTACTTAGTAGATAGAAATAGGAGTGCAGATGCATATTTTGAAGCCGAAAGCTCATTTCTTAACAAATTAAAGGAATTAGAAGATATGATGCTTCCCTCTGACTCTAATTTGGGTATAGTTATGGGAAGATTTTTCAATTCATTGCAAGAGGTAGCAGCATCTCCAGGAGATATAGCACCAAGGACTGTTGCTATTGAAATGGGCGATTTGATGGCTAATACATTCAAATCAACTGCTCAAGTTGTTGAGGATGTAAAAACAGGTATTTTCAAACAATCAAATATCGACATATCCGCAATAAATACCTTAAGTACAGAATTATCAAATATAAATAAGAAACTACTAGCAGCAAGTGGATCTAGTAACAACTCATTACTTGATAACAGAGATGTGGTTATTAATGAAATAAGTAAATTGATAGAAGTTACTACTGATTTAGATACACGAGGAACTGCAACTGTTAGATTGGGAAAGTCCCAAAATGGACCTATTTTAGTTTCAAATACTGTTAGTAATCGGATGTCAGTAACTGAAAGCCTTGGGTCATTATCTTTTTCAATATTTAGTGGAGGGAAAAATACGCCTACTTCACAAGTAGTTAATGGAAGTTTAAGAGGCCTAAGTGATGCATATAGCATGAGTCATTCAACTTTGACCGATTTAGATGAGATGGCTTTTGTTTTTTCTAATACATTGAATGCCCAACATAAAGAAGGATTAGATTTAAAGGGATTGAAAGGTAATGACCTTTTTATTTCAAAAGGTTTTGAATTGAGCCAAGGGATGGCTAATTTAGGTACTTTTTCTGCTGAATTAGAAATAATAGATATTCAAAAGGTTATCCCCAAAAACGTAACCATTAGATATAATTCTCAAAATGAAGTTTGGAATGCCTTTGATGAGATAGGAAATAACTTAGGATCAGGAACAACCAATATCAATCTTCCTGGTATGAGAATTAATTTTTCTGGGTCTCCAAGGAATGGGGATCAACTTTTTGTATTACCTTCAGAAGGATATGCAAAAAATCTACAATTTACATTGAAAACAGGAGACCAAATAGCAGCTGCTGCATCTAGTTTAGTATTTGCAGATACAAAAAATAATTCTAATGTCGAATTAATAACAGAAAAAGCTGCCCCCGCTAATAATACTTTAGAGAATATTGAAAAAGTATTATCAAATTCAATGAGTTCTGTTGGAGCTTCAAACTTTATAAGAAATGGAGCCATTGCTTACATCCCTGCTAATAGTACAGCCGCCGAAATTGTGAGTCTTACCCAGCAAGCACAGCTTTCTTTTTCTGTTCCTGAAAAGGAACTAAAAAATGCTTCTACATTAAAAATAAGCATTGATGGAGGAGCAACACACACTTTTAACATTTCTTACGCCACTAATATGCCAGGGGAGTCTGGCTCATGGTCGGATATTGAAGAGATTTCAAAACGCCTTAATAGTGGTACGATAAAAAATAGTTCTAATCAAACCCTGCAAAGTCTAGGAATGCAAGCTAGTGGGAAAAGTGGGAATTTAACTATTTCATTAGCATCTGGAGCTTTTAATAGTGATCAAAATTTGCAGCTTTTTTCAAGTTCAATAGGAAATACTAGAGCTTCGATCAAATCACGCACTACAGCTTCTGAATTACAGATATTCACAAAAGAAGGCCGTCACCTTGCTGGATCACCTTTATTAAATGATGAAATAGCTAATTTTTTAACACTAGAAAATGGTTTCAATAAGGGAGCTACTTACAGAGGCGACTATCTGAATTCTTTAGATGGAGTTGGTTACCGGGGGATGCAGATAGAAAGGAATAGTATTAATCCAGACCATACACTTTCAGTTGGAGGAGATGGTTCTTCATCCCAAATTATACCTGGAACAACTTTATTACCATTTAGTCCTACCAATGATTGGAATATAAAATTACCTAATTCAAAAGCATTAAAAATACCTGCTGGATCCTCTGCAAAATATGCATCTGAACTAATTACTAGTAATTTGTCACAAACAGGTATAAATGCAACAGCTAGTACCCGAATAGAATTATGGCATGAAGGATCAGGTGGGACAGTTAAATTTAAACTTGGATCCAAAAGTAATGAATATGCTGAAATAGAGGCAGTAGTTTCTGCAACAAGTTTGACTTCTTTAGCAGAAAAAATAAATCAGTATATTCCAAAAACTGGTGTTACAGCAACAGTATCGAGTAATAATGGTCGAATTATTTTGGAAAGTAATTCTGGGGAAGATATTAAACTTTATAATTTTGATTTTGATAATAAATCAGGTAAAACAATCTCAAGTAGGTTAACAGATAGGTTTTCAAAACCTTTAGGCAACACTGTTCTTTTAGGCGGAACAAATGGAGGCACTGCTGGTGTTTCAACTTTTGCAATGTCTGGAAGTTTTACAAACAATCAAACTGCAATATTCACACTTGAAGGCAGTACTTTCACCTATACAGCTGGTGGAAGCGAAACCGCCTCCCAAGCACGTGATAGATTACTTACTAATCCAGGATCTGGAGAATTTCAGGGATCAAACGGTGAAACTATTAAAGAGATTTCAGCAGGAGTTCTGCAAATATCAGATAAGGATGGAAAACAGCTTTTTAAGATTGAGTCTGACGGAACTGCCTCAGGGTTAAGGGTAACAGAGACTAATCCAGATGGTACATTTACATTGTCAGGATTGGCAGGTAACGTTCCACCAAATGCTGCAACTACAGTAACTGCTTCGGTAACTGGTACCAATTTAGACGCTGCAAGATATTGCGGGGAACTACTTCTTAGATCAAGCTCAGCATTTACAGCAGAAATTGCTGGAGTTAATAAAAATAGTACTTCTGACTCAAGATTCGGCGGCTTAGTAACCATTAAATCAAGTACAACTGGTGAAAGAAGCACTGTCACATTTAATTCAATAGATGGAGTAGATACGAATAGTTCTGATCCTAATGGACTTGATGCTGTTGCTGCAGCCGGTTCATTTACCTTATCACTCCCAACAACTGGAAATGGAACTTCTATTAGTTCAACAGTTCATACTAAAAATATCACTCTACCTACTCCTGAAAACGTAGCAAAGGAAATTTTAAAAGATATTAGAAGCAAAGGAACGGTTGCATCACTTTCAGGTATATCAGCCATAGGAGGGATCCTAGGTGCTGCAAAATTTTCAATGTCTGGAAGTTTTACTAATGATCAAACTGCAAAATTTACAATTGAGGGGAGTACTTTTACTTACACAGCGAATGGAAATGAAACTGCTGCACAGGCCAGAGATAGATTACTAACAAATCCTGGAGGCGGAGAATTTCAAGGATCTAATGGTGAAATAATTGAGTTAATTGATACTGGGAAAATAAAGATAAGCGATAAAACAGGTAAAGCACTTTTTACAGTTGAAAGTGACGGAACGACTACAGGGTTAAAGTTTACAGAAATTTCCGCAGATGGTATTTTTGCGATATCAAATTTATCAGGAAATGTCCCACCAAATAATCTAAGTACTATTACTTCTCCAGTTGCAATGACCCTTCCTGAGAATGGTGATAGTGTTTCTATTAGTTATGAAGATAAAATTTATCGATTGACTGTTTCTTATCAAAACCCAGACACAAAAGAAAACCCTGAAATAACAGTAACCGGTGGTGAAGAAGGAAGGATTTCATCTTTTTTTGATCAGAATGGAAGACTTCAAGTTGCTGCATCAGAAGGAACAATATCAGGTGATCAAATCCAAATTAGTAATACTAATAAAGTAGCAGGAAATGATGATGCAGCTAAAAGATTTGGACTAAGAACAAATACTACTTTTCCTACAAGAACTTTATCAGGTGGATCCGTAACACTATCAAATTCAACAAGTGATTATCCGAAGACATTAGAAACTTCTCTTAATGGTGTGGCTATAGATGTTACAATTTCGTTTAATGGAACTACTTATTCTTTAAGTACATCTAATGCTTCACTAACTCCAGTATTTTCAGACACATTATCAGCAACTTCAACTAATTCATCCAATAAAATATTGCTAAGAACAGCTTCCAATTCTGGTGATCTGGTTATACCGACAAGCACTAATGCCGAAAACCTTGGTTTTAAGGTTTTAGATTATAAATTAGAATTATCTGGAGATGATGTTGTTGTTACATCAAAAACCGATAAGGTAGTTCAAGTTACTGCCACAGGATCAAGTATTGCAGAAAATAGAATAAAAATGACCAATCTTCCCAATGAAGATTTAATAGTCCTTCTTACGGGAACAGGTTCAAGAAAATTAGCTGCTAATTATGATTTAATACCACAGAATTCATTTTCACCTGAAGAAGATTTTACTGTTAAAATTGTGGATGATCAAAGTACACAAATAGAAATTTTCGATACAGCTTCTGGTCATTCCATAGCCACAAGAATATTAGATGGTTCACGTGCTGCAGAAGCAATTGGACAGAAACTACAATTAACTGGTAAAGCATCAAAAGATGATCAATTTTTTATATCTCCTAATATGAATTCTGCAGGAGATGCAAGAAACTTGGATGCTATTCTCGCAAAACAAAACTCTGATGCATATGCAGCAGGTAGCGGAACTTTCCAGGAGATATTTGCACAGATAGTTTCAAAAGTAGGGTCAAATGTAAATGCAGCAAATTTATCAAAAAATGCTGCGGAAGCTCAAAAAAATGCTACCGCTGAAGCTGAAGCTCAATTTTCTGGTGTAAGTTTAGACACTGAGGCTGCAAATTTAATTGAGCAGCAGCAAGCTTACCAGGCTTCGGCACGAATTTTGCAAACTGCTAGAGAATTATTTGATACTTTACTACAGTCAGTTTAATAAAAATGCAAATTAGTCAGAAATTATTTAATCAACAAGCAATTAACAATTTTGCAAAGCTTGATGCAGAAATTCAGAAAATTCAGGAACAAGTCTCTACTGGGAAAAATATCTTATCTGCATCTGATGATCCAGTTAACGCTGTAAGTCTTTCAGTAGCCAATGAACAAAAAGAACTTCTACAAAGATATACTGAAAATGCTGATGCCGCCGATGCAAGATTGTCATTGGCAGATGTTAGCATTCAAGAAGCAGTTAATACACTGAGAAGGATAACAGAATTATCCATACAAGCTGGTAGTGGAACAGTAAATGAAACAGCAATTTTAAAAGAAATTGATGCTCTAAAAGAAGTTGTAGTGGAAATAGCTAATAATAGGGATGCACAAGGTCAAGCAGTTTTCTCTGGCTTTAAAACTAATCTTGTACCATTTTTAAAAGAATTAGACGGTAGTGTTAATTATGTAGGTGATAGAGGTCAGCATACTGTTCAAATCTCAGAAAGTATGAAAGTCAAAACATCTATAGATGGAGGCACAACTTTTATGGCTGTTCCAACTGGATCAGGTGTGAAATCTGTTTTTGAAATTATAGATAATGCACGAAATGCCGTTAAAACCGCCAGTCAATTTAAAAGACAAGGTTCAGCTACTGGGCATGCAGAACTAAATTTAGTTCTTCCACCAGATCCTCAAGAATGGACTTTTTCATTAGTAGGAAGCAAGGGTGGAGTATCCATTACATCATCTATAGCCGAAGGAAAAGTTACAAATTTAGTTACTGAAATTAATCAAAATACTGAATTTACAGGAATCACAGCTACAGAAAATACAGAAACAGGGGCTATTACACTCAAAGAGAACTTTGCAGGTGAAATTGTTATGAAAGATATCAAAATCAAAGGAACTGATTTTGGTACTGATGACGTAACTTCATATGTAAGATTTGATAGTTACGATGGTATGGGAAATCTAATTGGGGCTACAAGACATATAACTGATACTGACCAACTTATCTCATCATCTGTGAATTTCTTAGAAAATGCCACAACACATTTAGGTGACCAGCTTGCCGTAGTTGGAGCTAATATGAACAAGCTTAGTCAGCAAAAAGATATTTTAGCAGAGCGTCAAATTCTCGTCACTGAAAAAATAGGCGACTTGGGAGATGCAGATTTAGCTGAGCTTATTACAAGACTACAAGCGTTAACTTTAAGTAAACAGGCTTCTCAAGCTACTTTTTCTAAGATTGGGCAGCAAACTTTATTTGATTTTATAAGGTAAAAGATATGTTTTTAAGGGAAAATAGAAATTTTGGCATGAAAAATGCAAGTATATGCCTAACAGAAACCGGTCATTTTGACCATAATATCCTTGCGAATGTAAAGGTGATGATATGACGAATATATTGACGAATAGTGCAGCTTTAAAATCTTTGTACCACTTACAAAGAAATGAAGGTAGAGCAACAGAAGCCACAGAAAGATTGGCGTCTGGTAAAAGGCTTAATAAAGCTGGAGATGATGCTGCAGGGGCTGCTATCGTAAATAGAATGACATCCCAAATAAATGGTATGGAAGTAGCAATTCGAAATGCAGGTGACGCGATCTCAATGGCCCAAACTGCAGAGGGAGCTTTAAACGAAGTTTCAGAAATTCTTCAAAGAATGAGGGAATTGGGTGTTCAGGCTGCTAACGGAACTTATAGTGGAGCTGATAGAGTAGCTCTTAATGAAGAAGTTGGAGCCCTTAAGAAAGAATTAATTCGTATATCTGAAGCCACACAGTTTAATACCTCTAAGTTATTAAATGGTACATTTCAAGATACAGAATTTGAAATAGGTTATGACGAAAGTCCTCAACATACTCATACTCTTTCAATAGAAAATATTAAACCAACAGCTCTAGGTATTTGGTCTTCATCTACTCAATTAGAAAAAACTGCAACTGGTAATGGCACAGTTACTACAGCTGGTGTGGTTACAACTGATGATACGCATGGTTTTGAGAAGGGTGATATAATTACGTATGAATTACCTTCTGGTGCAACTCCAATTGCAGGTTTAGTCTCTGGACGACAGTATAAAATATGTAACCCCGTAACTGCTAATACTTTTGGTTTGACCAATGTGGAAAATACACCAGATAATAATGCAACTGATTCCAATATTATAGCATTTGGTGAAGCTACAAAATTCACCGGTTTAGGTGCTAAATTTCACTTAGCAAATATTGCAGGTTCTCCTTCTACTACAGCATCTAACACAACAACTGCTTTAAGTTCTCTTACAACTAAAGACGAAACTCTTAAAGTCTATGGTTATGTAGGAGACACTACTATAAGTTATGCATCTGGAGCAACATCAAAGGATATTGCAGAGGCAATTACTGCCCAGAGTGGCATAACTGGTGTCACTGCTTATGCAGAGACTAATGTTAGACTAACAGTAACACCTGATGATAATGAAAATTCAAGTACAATCATTACTTTCAATCTAACAGGTATGAACTCTTCACCAAAGGTTGTAAGTTCTACAGTTAATTTTGGAACCATTGACGGGACCGGAATGGCTGATCTATCCGATTTGAGAGATAAAATTAATGGATTTACAGGCGATACTGGTATTCAAGCTAAATTATCAGCAGATAAGCAGACATTGGATTTAAGATCACCTGATGGCTATGATATCTTAATAGATAATTTTGATATGCCTACTGTATCTTCTTCAGCAATTTTACCAGGTGCTACCAATAATCTAGCAATTGATGCAGCAACAAGCGGAAACTTTACTGCTCCACAACCTCACGGATTAGCAGTAGGTGATGCTGTAAGATGTATTTTATCTGATGGGGTGGTACAACTTGGTGGTGGTGCTGCAACAGCTGATCTAAAGCCTGGACAAATATATTATATAGCAGGTATTAGTGGAACTGCTGGATCAGAAGATGTATTTACTCTGAAAAATGCTGCTGGTACTGCTGTTACTGTTGGAACTGCATCAGGTGCTGACAAACTTACTTTTGAAAAGGTGGAAAAAACTCTTAATGTACAAACACTCGATCGTGATTTGGTTGCAAAAGGTGGACCTGTTGCACTTCATGATGATACTCTTACAGGAACTTCAGAAGACCCCAACACACATAGTTCTGCAAGAGTGAGTGGGCAAATAATCTATCAATCACCAAATGTATTTACAATTACAACACCTACAACTCTATCCTCATCTTCTAAGGTATTACATAGAGACGCCGCCCCTGCTGCTTCTTTGACAAAGATTTCAGATGTCAATGTTAAAACAGTGATGGGTGCTCAGAGATTGTTATCAGCAGTGGATGGTGCATTAAGAAGAGTTGATGCAGAAAGAGGCGATCTAGGTGCAACCATGAATAGAATGGAGCATACTATAGATAATCTTTCAAACATTGTTGTGAATACAAAAATATCTAGGAGTAGAATGCAAGACGCTGATATGGCAGCGGAATCTATTGAGCTAACTAAAGGTAGAATTCTACAACAAGCAGCGACCTCCATGCTTTCACAAGCAAACCAGTCAATGCAAT
>CACMAH010000010.1 GCA_902611605.1 uncultured Alphaproteobacteria bacterium | reverse complement strand
ACTCTTGACAGGAGAAGAATTTATTACAACAACTCGTGCTCTAGATGGAAGTCAACATGCTCATGTTCGAGCAGATATGGTCATTTTCTCAACATCTTCTGGAGGAGCTGTTTGGTCAACAGGTTCTATAGCATGGGCAACATCTCTTTTATGGAATAATTGTGAAAACGATGTATCAAAAATAACTGAAAATGTAATTAATAGATTTCTGAAACCTGAAAAAATACATTTAATTGATAAAGTTTAAAAATCCCAACCAAAATTCCTATATTATTGGATATATAGCATTTTTGGAAAGATGAACCAGTACTTCTTCGTTAGTATCAAAATCTTGGAAATTTAAAATTTTTGAGTTATTTGCATTTATTAAAATAATTGGTCCATCTTTAATTTTTACTTGGTATTGAATTGTAGATCCTAGATAAATCTTTGATTTTATAAATCCTAAAAAATCCTCTTTGTTTGAGGCATTTTTTTTCTTATAAATTTGAATATTTTCAGGCCTTATCATGATAGATATTTCATCACTTTTATTTAACTTTTCACTTTCTATTTCAATGGTTAAACCCTCAAATTCTATAGTTTTTTTTGCCCTAGTGATTTTTGTACATACAGCTGAAAAAATATTTGAAAGCCCCAAAAATCCAGCTACGAAAACAGAGGCCGGATTTTCATAGATTTCATTTGGTGAACCAATTTGGCAAATTTTACCTTTTTCCATAACTACAATTCTATCAGACATTGATAAAGCTTCATCCTGGTCATGAGTTACAAATATTGTAGAAATGTTTAGTTTTCTTTGCAAATCACGTAATTCAATACGCATATGATCTCTTAAATTCTTATCTAAAGCACCAAAAGGTTCATCTAACAATAATACTTCAGGTTCAATTACTAATGCTCTTGCCAATGCAACTCTTTGTTGCTGACCTCCAGATAATTCACTGGGCATTCTTTCAGATAATTCTTGTAATTGAACAGTTTCCAAAATTTTATTTACTTTTTCTGCAATAAGTGATTGCTGCATTTTTTGCATTTTTAATCCAAATGCCACATTCTTTCTAACTGACATATGTGGGAAAAGTGCGTAATTTTGGAAAACTAAACCTACTTTTCTATTATGTGGCGGTACTCCAACCATATTTGAACCACCAATAATTAAATCACCTGAAGTAGGCTTTATAAAACCAGCCACCATTCTTAGAGTAGTAGTCTTACCGCAACCAGAAGGACCTAATAAAGTCACAAATTCACCATTTTTAATAGATAAATTAATTGAGTCTACAGCATTAAATGATCCATACTTTTTTGTTAAATTATTTAATTGAATATTACTCATTTTATTATTTTACCACCTCCCACCACTTGACCTCTAAACATTAATACAACCGTCAGAATAGCTGTAATAGCTAAAGTAAGAGCTGATACAGCTGCAATTGAAGGCTTCACCTGATACATTAATGTTGAAAACATTTCTAAGGGCAATGTTCTTTGAAAAGTAGCTAAGAAAAATGTAATGATAAATTCGTCAAATGATATTATAAAGCTGAAAATTGCTCCCGCAATTAAGCCAGGACTAATTATTGGTAAAGTTATATACCAAACAGCCCAAAATTTTGAAGCACCAAGACTTCTTGCTGCTTCCTCTAATGAAGTATTAAATGTTTGAAGACTAGCTCCTACAGTAACTATTACAAAAGGTATAGTTATGGTTAAGTGTGCAGGTACAAAAGCCCACAAACTATCAGAGATATTGAATTGAAGTGCTATTTTGAATAGACCTAATCCAAGCACTATATGTGGTAATACCATAGGTGAAATCATAATTGCCTGAATAGTTTGTTTACCCTTTTTAGGTCCGCGCTCTAATCCAAAAGCAACTAATGTCCCAAGAACAAGGGATAATGGTGTTACTATAATTGCTATTGTAAGACTCAGAAAGGTTGCATTTTGCCAATCCTCAGAATAAATCACTTCTGTATACCACCTAGTCCCATATGTAGGGGGAGGAAAACTTAAATAAGACTCATTAGTAAAAGACTGAATTATTAAAATTACTAAAGGAGCGGTTAGAAAAAATAGTACTAGACTACTAAAAATTACTAGAATTCTTCTTGGCCATAAAGAACGATATCCTTCTAAATTTGACATTAACTTTTTACCCATTTTTGTATACTGGACGAAATAACTATCATTATTCCAATAGCTATAAGTAATAGTAAAGCCATAGCAGAAGCTTCAGGCCAGTTGTATCTGTTTCTAACTGCGTCTTCGATTAACATAGGAAGTGTAACAACAAAGTTCCCTCCCATAATCACAGGAGTAAGATATACGCCCATTGATAATATAAATACAAGTGTACAACCTGCCATAATACCAGGTAGGCTTAAAGGGAGAGTTACATTTAAAAAAATACTCAAAGGTTTGGCACCTAGGCTTGCGGCTGCTTCTTCTAATGAATTATTTATTGAACTTAATGCTGCAAATAAAGGCAAAACCATAAAAGAAAGGTAAACATGAACCACTGCTAATACCACACCAAATGTATTATACATTAAAGGTAAGGGTTTACTTATTAATCCCCATGAAATAAGTAAATCGTTAATCATACCTGATCTTCCAAGTATCAAAACCCAGGCAACATTTCTTACAATAATACTTGTAAGAAGTGGTGAAACGACAAGTAGCAATATCCATAGACGAGCTTTTGGACCTACTCTTCGCATTAACATTGCAACAGGATATCCAAGTAATAAGCAAAAAAGTGTAATCATTAATGATAATTCTACGGTTTGAAAAAAAATCTTTAGTGTAATTCCATCAGTCAAAATTTTTTCATAGTTGTCTAAATAAAAACCTACAGTTGTTACACTTGACTCAAACCTAGAGAAACTCATAACCAACAAAGTTATAAGAGGGATAAAAAAAGTAATTATATAAAGAAAGCTAGTTGGTACTAAAAGCCACCAAGATGAAATCTTATTATTGTCTATCTTTTCCATGTATTAATAGGATACTACCAATTGGTATTACTTTAAATAAAAATTAAAAAAAAATGGAAAATTGAGAATTTTAGTGGATCAAAAAAATGATCCACTAAATTCAGATATAACTATGTTGACTTCCACTTAGTCCACATATCTGTCCAAGAAGCTGAATTATCTAGAATTCTGGTAAAGTCTTCTTTAACAGCTTTTTTCACAACCTCAGGATCAGCAACAATAACTGCCTTGGCTTCTTCGGGTGTGTGTTCAACCAACTTATTTGGAGTACCATAACCAAATTCCACCATTTTCTTCTGTGGGCCTTTACCCATTACCCAATTTAACCATTCAAGAGCCATTTCTGGATTTCTAGCATTTTTTGGAATTCCATAAACACTGGATCTTACAAAGAAACCTTCATCAGGAGTTGCAAATTCTAGTGGAAGACCTTCTTTCTTTAATTTAGTTACTCTACCATTCCAGAAAGGGGTCATCACTATTTCATCATTTCTAAATAATTGTTCTGCATCAGCACCACTTCCCCATAATGAAACCAAACCTGGCCTTATATCAGAAAGGTGTTTAAAGGTTTCTGCATCAACAGGATAAGGGCTACCTTTGAATGCTAAATTAACCATTTGTAATGTTTGATCTTTTAAACCTTCATTTAAAGCTACTTTACCTGCGTATTGTTTATCCCATAAGATTTTCCAGGATGTAGGAGCAGGTTTTACTTTTTCTGTATTATAAGCTAAACCATAGCACCATAGAACTAAGTTTGGACCATATTCTGTAAAAAATTGATCATAGAAATTCTTTGATTCAGGAATTTCAGATCTTGTAACATTTCTCATCAAATCATTTCTTTTGGCGAATATAACTTGATCAGGGTGTAATGGTAAAACATCTGTTTCAGGTTGCCCCGCATTTATCTGCGCTTGAACTTTCTCAAGAGGTGCCCTACTACCCTTCAGTCTAATAAAATCCATTTTTACATCAAATTTTTCCATAAAAGGGCCGTACCAGTGCTTTGTGTAAAAATCGCCCAGATTACCGTCAAAGTTGTACATTCTCATGTGTTTTGGATCACTTGCCGCATGAGCTTTTACAAAAAAATAAGGTGTTACTAAAACTGTTGCGGTAGCCGCACCAGCACCTTTAATAATTTCTCGACGACTGATTGTAGATAATTTATTTTTATTTTTCTTCACTAGAGCCTCCTTCAATAGATATATATTTCTTTTGATTCAGTTCGTAATATTTGCTAAATATATTTCTAATATATTCTGAGATATTAACTCGGTCAATAATTATCATAATTAAATTAACATTATTACTTAAATTGTTTTGAAAAATTTTACTTTAAATTAAACTAACCAAAGGGTTTAAAATGCATCCTATTTCCATTCCAAAAGAAATAATTGATTCCTGTATAAAAAGAAGGGGAAGGTTACATGTATTTGAAAAAATTAATCCCTTAAAAACTGCTTTGATTGTAATAGACATGCAAAATAGCTGGGTAAAACCTAATATGTCTGTCTTAGAGATTCCAAAAACAAGGGGAATAATAAATAATATTAATGAAATAGCGGAAGCATTAAGAACTGCAGGTGGACACGTCATTTGGACTAAGTCTACTTTTAATTGTGCATGGACACCTCAGATGTATGAAAACTATGCTGATAGAAATATAATCAATAAAATGATGGAAGAAACTAGTGAAGAGCACGATGGATTTAAAATATATGAAAAGATGGAGTATAAATCTCAAGATGTAATTTGCAAAAAGTATCGTCCAAGTGCATTTATACAGGGATCTAGTGATATTGAGAAGGTCCTTAAAGAAAAAGGATGTGACACTTTGATTATTAGTGGCACACTTACTAATGCCTGTTGTGAATCTTCTGCAAGAGATGCTGCTGCTCTAGGTTATAAAATCCTATTCTTAAGTGATGGAACTGCAACTAGAACAGATATTGAACATAATGCTGCGCTGATAAATCTTATGCAATTAGTAGCTGATGTTAGAACTACTGGGGATGTTATAGATCTAATAAAAAAAACATAATTATTTTAATTTTATTTCAGTTAGATCTAATTTGTTAATACCCTTTCTATTAATTACTTTTTGTAACCTTTTTCTAAACATTTCTGCATGTTCTGTACATAATTTGACTAATTTTTTTTGATTTCTTAACTCTACCTGATTAATAATTGCTCGATGATCTTTGTTTATTTTTTTCAAATGTTTCAAAAGCTTTTCTTGTGAATGACTTTCAAACTTATAAACAAAATAAGATAATCTTCTTGAAAGATTATGTAAATGAGCGGAATGAGATATTAAAAATTGATTATTAGTAGATACAGCAATCCTATTATGAAATTTACTGTTTATTTCAGTAATTAATAATAAGTTTGGTTTCAAACAAACTTTTTCATACTCATTTTGAAATATTTTTAAATCATTTAATAAACTTTCTTGAGATAAATCAGCATAAGTTGAGATAACTCTTTCTGATATTACATATGCATCTAATAACTGAAGAGTATCACTTATATTCATTGAGGCAACATAAGCACCTCTGGTATTTTTTGTTTTAACTAAACCTTCAGCTATGAGCCTATTTAAAGCTTCACGAATAGGTGTACGACCAAATGGGAATTTTTTTAAAAGCATTTTTTCGTCTAAATGCTCACCTGGGGATAATGACAGGTCAAGAATTCTATTTCTTAAATCTGATGTTGCTTGTTTAGTAAGTGACAAACCCTGATAGATTTTGTGATCAGAGATTTTTTTTTCAATATTTATTATTTTACTTTTTTCTTCCATTTAATTTTCCTCTAACTTAATTTTTTTTGACTGAGGATAGTTTTTTAAAAGAAAAGCTTTAGAAAATTTTTCACTTCTAAAATCATCTTTGATTTGTTTTTTTGTTCTATTTTTTGGATTTCCATACCCACCAGCACCTGCTGTCACAACACTTATTACAGAATTAGGTCCTATTTTTAGTGCAGAAGGTTTATTAGCTATCCTTATTTTTTTTCCATTTTTTTGTATTATTGAAAAATGTCCTGTCCCACCATAATTTCCTCCAAAAATACCCCAAGGTTTATTGACAAATCTCTCACCCTGTCCAGAAAATGTAGTGTCGTGCTTAATAGGTCTATAATCTCTTCTAATTCCCAAACCGCCTCTATATTTTCCAGCACCACCAGAATCTTTTACAAATTCGTATCTTTCAATCATAAGCGGATATTCACTCTCAAGAGCTTCAATTGGTAAATTGGATGTATTTGTCATATGAATTTGAATTCCATCACTTCCATCTTTGTAAGATCTACCACCAGCACCTCCTCCTAGCGTTTCAAGATATACATAGTACTTCCCATGTTTACTTTTACCAAAGAAAGCAGCAGATGTGTTGGCTCCGTTACCTGCTGCTATTATATTTTCTGGACAAGCTGATGCCAAGGCTCCAAATATAACGTCTACAATCCTTTGCCCTGTTTGGGCTCTTGCTGCCGAAGCTGAAGGAAATGCTGCATTAACAATAGTACCTTCAGGGGCAATGATTGAAATGGGATCAAGCATTCCATGATTTTGTGGACAATCAGGGTCAAGTAGAACCTTAATACAATAAAGACAACAGGCCTGAAGCCCTGCCATAGTCACATTGTTGTTACCCTCTACTTGAGGATCAGTACCAGAAAAATCAAAGATTATTTGATCTTTTTTTACTGTAATAGATACTTTTAGAACTATATTTTTTCTTGATAGCCCATCATCATCTACTATGTCTTCAAAAGTATAAGTACCATCAGGCAAACTTGATACTGATTTTCTAGTTCGTTTGGCAACGGATTTTATAATTACATCGCAACCTTCATCAATATTTTTGGAACCCCACTTTTTAATTAAATCCAAACACCTTTTTATACCTAGTTTGTTAGAAGCAATTTGGGCATTGTAATCTCCTCTTCTTTCTTCAGGTACTCTAACGTTAAGTAATATCATATCCATAACGTCTTCCATTAATTTTCCACTTTTAAAAAGACGAATTGGAGGGATCCTAAGACCTTCCTGATATATTTCTGTCATACCACCTGCCATTGAGCCAGGTGACATACCTCCTATATCAGCATGATGTGCAATATTACATACAAATAACAATAGTTGATTATCATAAAAAATTGGAGCTGCCATTGCTACATCTGGAAGATGGGATCCTTTTCCAACATATGGGTCATTAGATAAGAAAACATCTCCAGGATTTATGTTTTTTTCACCATATTTTTCTAAAACTATTTCAACAAGACCAAGCATCGATGCTAAGTGTAATGGCATACTTTCTCCTTGGACAACTACTCTACCGTTTTTATCAAATAAAGCTGTTGAATGATCTTTTCTTTCCTTAATATTTGTTGAGTAAGAACTTTTCATTAAAGAAATAAACATTTCATCAACAATACTAGACATTGCATTTCTGAGTAGTTCTGCATCAATAGGAGAAATTGTCATTATCTTTTATCCTTTAGTTGAAATAATTAGGTTTCCCCAATTATCAACCTTACCAATATCTTTAGGAAAAATTATTGCTGTAGAATCCATTTGTTCAATTATTGCAGGTCCTCTTATTGTTTGCCCTCGTACTAATTGATTTCTTTTGTAAACTGGTGTTTTAAAACTCTTATTTTTTTCAAAGAAAGTTATTCTGTAATTTTCGGGTTTATTTTTTTTTCCATTTTTTTCTAAAGGTAATTTTGGGCGATCTAATTTTCCTATTCCCTTTACTAAAATATTTACAATCTGTATTGGTTCTGAATCTGAAGCAAAACCATAATTAGATTCATGAGCTTTTTGAAATGCACTTTTTAATTTAATTATTAATTCTTTATCATTTTGTCTAAAATTTATGGGTAAATTCAACTCATAATTCTGGCCAAAATATCTTACCCCAATAAACCAGTTTTCTTCTTGGGATTTTTTTTGAATCTCCTCTTCACTGAACCATTTTAGAATTTTTAGTTTTAGGATTTCTCTAAATGAACGAATTTTAGCAATACCTTCCTCATCTAGTTTAGTAAAAACAGTTTGAACAAACTCATTAGTAAGAAACGAATTCATTGCACCTTCCGCGCAAAGAATACCGGGGGAAGGGGGGATCACAATTTGTTTTATACCCAATTCTTTTGCAACTTCAATTGCATGTAGAGCTCCAGCACCACCATATACAAACAAAACAAATTCTCTAGGATCATATCCTCTTTCAACAGAAATTGACCTAATAGCTTTTACCATTGTAGAACAGGCAACTTTTATAATACCAATTGCCGTTTCTTCTTTAGATAAATTTATTTGTTTAGCTAGAGTATCTATAGCCTTCCTCGCCAAAGATTCTTTAATTGGCATTCTTCCTTCTAAAAGAGCCCTATTGTTCAATCTACCTAAGAAAACATTAGCATCTGTAACAGTTGCAGACTTTCCACCTTTGCCATAGCATGCTGGTCCAGGCTCAGCTCCTGCAGATTGAGGTCCAACTTTTAAAAGTCCGTCTTTATCAACCCAAGCTATCGATCCACCTCCTGCACCTACAGCATTTACATCAAGAGCGGGTATTCTAATTGGAAACCCTGCCAGCAAACGCTCATTTACTTCCATAGGTTTACCATCCAAGATAAGAGCTACATCGGCACTAGTTCCTCCTACATCTAAAGTAATTATGTTTTTAAAACCTGCTGTTACAGACCTATTTATTGCACCTTGAACTCCTGCAGCTGGACCTGAGAGACTAGCGCGAACAGGAAATTGTTTTGCCATCGATGATGACATTAATCCACCAGAACTTTGGCATATTTTTACATCCGAAAAAATTCCCATTTCTGACACCTTACTTGATAATCTATCTAGATAGGATGATAGAATAGTTATTAATGCACCATTTAAGACAGCAGTTGAAAATCTTTCATATTCTCTAAATTCTGGATAGACAGAAGATGATGTGAGGACTTTTACTTTCTCTGGAAGTAGTGTTTTTAATATTTTGGCTGTTTTTTCTTCATCACTTGGAAATGCATAAGAATGTAAATAGCATATTACAACACAATCAATTGGAAGTTTTCCAATTTTTTTTGCTAATTTTTTTATTTCCTCTTCTTTAAGTTTTGATTTAGTTTTTCCATCTGAAAGTGTTCTTTGGTTTATTTCAAATCTTAAAGCTCTGTCGACTATAGGGGTTGGATGATCTTTATGCATATCGTATACAGTTGGTCTTGTTTGACGACCAAGTTCTAACAAATCTCTAAAACCTTTCGTAGTTACTAAAGCTACTTTACCTGATTTTTTTTCTATAAGTGCATTTGTACCAACTGTAGTTCCATGAGACATCCTGACTATTCTTTCAGGTAAAATATTATAAGATTTAAAAATTTCCGTTAAACCTAAAACAATTGCATTTTCAGGTGATTTTGGTGATGACGGTAATTTATAAAATTTTACATTCTCTCCATCTCCAAAATTAATTGCAATATCCGTAAAGGTACCTCCTACGTCTACACCAACATACATTTTAAATCCTATTCTCTAACCTATTAAGCATACATTTTTTGTAAGTTTTTATATAATGAATTAGAAACTATTTCAGCATCCTCCCCTACACCCCAAATAATTCCAGACTTTCTTTTATTCATCCAGTTTAACCCACAAAAATAAATACCTTTAATTTCAGTTTCCCCATTTTTGGTAATTGGATATCCAAAATCATCTAAAATTGGAAAATTAACCCAATTAAAATCAAATGAAAAACCAGTTGCTAAAATTATTGTCGAAATATTTTTCTTTTGAAGGTCAAGTTTGTCAATTTCAATAATTGGATCATCTCCCTCATCTTTAAAGCCAAAATAATCCTGTTCTGATGGTAAAGGAGCATTGATATTTTTTTTATCAATGTAATCATCAATTTTTTTATAGAAATCTGAAGCAAAAGAGTCTGAAAATTTTATACTACTCTCAACATTTCTGCCAATTTTAAGCACAAAACCATTTATTTCCAAAACTTTTCCAATTAGTTTAACTCCTTTTCTTCTAAAATCATGTAAACTTAAAGTTTTCCCTCCATCCCTGCCACTCAAGTGAGGATCACCTTTAAAACGATCAGAAGATTTCTCTAGCATATCAGGGGTTCTATCAAGCATTAACATATCGTTCTGCCATTCTATACAGTCTTTCCCTCTGTAAGTTCTTGGTAATCTACCATTGGAAGATACTGAGAAATAGATATTGAAATTTGCTCTCAATAGATCGTCTACTATCTGACAACCCGTTTGACCTGAGCCTATAACAAGAACAGATTTAGACTTTATCTGTTGGGGATTCTTGTAAGTTTCGGCATGAAAAAAATTTATATTTTTAGGCAAATTATTGATAAAGTTAGGCATCCTAGGTTTTTGATAAGTAGCTGTTGCAATCACTACATTTTCACATATGAAAGTTCCAATATTTGTAGTAATTTTAAATAATCCTGGTTTCCCAGAAATATTTTTAACTTCAACATTTTCTTTAATTGGGGCACAAAAACTTTCAGCCCAATCTTCTAGATATTTTACAAAATCATCCCGTTTCATAAATCCAAATTTATCTTTACCCGCATAGGGTTTTCCTGGCAAATTTATAGTCCAGTTGGGTGTGACCAAACAAAAAGAGTCCCATCGCCCATTTTTCCAAGAGTTTCCAATACTACCTTTTTCAAGTATCAAATGTGGTACTTTTAAATTAGTTAAGTAATAACTGACACTTAAACCTGCTTGACCAGCACCTATGATTATTACTTTTTCAGATTTTTCCATATTTAATAAAATATTTTAAATTGTCCATTTATCCACATCACCCCTTGCAAATTTTACAACATCAACTGGAGGAGGTTCTTTCCCTGCATGACTAATCATGTGATGGATTTGTCCCCGATGATGGATTTGATGTTGAAATAAATTGGTTAAACAAGTTGCTAATGACAATGAAAAAAATTCTCTTTCATTCAAACCTACAGCTTCAAATGGAAATTCCTCTTGTAAATTACTCAGAGTTAATTTTGCACAATAACTTTCATACCATTCATCATTTGCTCTATGATGATTTTCCAATTCTATAAACTCAGTATGTATTATTTCGTCTAATGCTGTAAAAGTAATTGGTTTTTTTTCTATTCTCTGCCTATATAACAAATCTGCCAATAAAATATGATTTAATGTATTGTGGATGGACTTAAAAAAAGCTTTTCTGTCTTTTTTTCTTTCGTCATCACTAAGTTGTTTTAAGCAGTTATAAATTCGATTATTCGCCCACTTATTGTATTGAGCAGCAGTTTTGACATCCATCAAACTTGACATATTAATTCTCCTGATAAATTCAACTCTCAGCCCTCACTTCATACTCAAATGGTTTTGGACTTCCATTTTTTTCATACATATGCTCAAACATTTTTATAATTTTTTCTAAATCTTTATGCCTTGAAAAGTTACTATATGCTTCTTCATTTTCCCACATTGTAAAAGCTATTCTTTCTGAAGTATTTTTACCTCCTAATAACATTGCCTTTATAAAACCATTATGATTTTTCATAATCGGAACAGCACCCTTATTAAAAAGTTTAAAGTCTTCTGTCCAAAATTCTTTTTTACATTTCCAATGTGACATTCTTACAAACATAATTTCTCCTTATGTTTTAATTGAAATATATCATAAATATATTTGCTTGCAAGAAAGCTTTATCACATATAGAATTTCAAAAAAAGGGTGATATTTTAAAAATGAAAAAAGTAGTATATTCAAACTATACACAAGAAGCGCTTGATCTTGAATACGATATGAGAAGAAGATGCCCACATTTTGCTGAAACCTTTGAAAGTTTAGAACCTCTTAATCTGAGAATGAGAAATAATTACGAATGCATGCTAGATGTAGAGTTTGGAAATACTGATTTACAAAAACTTGATATATGGAAGGGAAAAGGAGGGTCCCCAATCCTTTTATTTATTCATGGCGGTTATTGGAAAGCTTTTGACAAAAATATGTTTCAATTTATAGCAGAACGATTTGTGGAAAAGGGTGCATGTGTAGTTTTAAACAACTATGACCTTTGCCCAACTGTTACTATGAGGGAGATTATTTCTCAAAATAGATCAGCATTGAAATGGATATACCAGAATGCAAAAAAGATAGGGGGAGATCCTGGTAGGATACATGTTACTGGACATTCTGCAGGAGGACATCTAACTGCAATGTTAATGGCAACTAACTGGAAACAATATGATCTTCCTTTTGACGTTATAAATGGTGCGGTACCAATCAGCGGATTATTTGACCTTGAACCTTTAAGAATTTCTTATTTAAATGCTGATCTTCATATGACAAAAGAAGAGTGTGTTGATGTTAGTCCTGTACATAACTTACCAAAATTTATGCCACCAACAGTAGTAGCTGTAGGTGGAGGTGAAACTGATGAATTTAGAAGACAATCAAGGATTTATACTGATAAATGCCGTGAACATGGTTTTGATGTTAGCTATCTAGAAGTAGAGAACCATGACCACGTTAATGTGGTTGGAGAATTACGAAACTTAAATAGTCCTCTTACCTCGGCTCTCATATACCAAATGGGTCTATAATCTTTAGTGATTTCAAGATAAAATTATTTAATTAATTAACGTTTAAGTAACTAATCTAATTTTAATCTGGTTGAAAGGTCTTTGGGATCTGTAATAAATTCTATCAAAGAAACTCCTTTTAACTTAATAAATTTATTGAAAGCTATTAAAAATTCTTTTTTATTTTTTACTTTTACTGCTTCTGATCCCATTGACCTTGCAAGTGAAACAAAATCAGGATTTTTAATATCAGTTCCTATTACTCTTTTGGGATAGTACTTTTCTTGGTGCATTCTTATCGTTCCGTATGAAGAGTTATTTATTAAAATAATCATTATATTCAGATTATTATTTACTGCAGTAGATATTTCTAGACCCGACATAAGAAACCCACCATCACCAACAAAAGAAATAATTTTTTTTTGAGGATAAACTAATGCTGAACTTATAGAAGCAGGAATAGAGTAACCCATTGATCCACAAGTAGATCCAATCTGTAGACAATTTTGATGATACTTGAGAAATCTTTGTGGCCATCCTGTATGATTTCCAGCATCTAATGTGATAATATATTCACCACTACCAAAATAATTTTCACTCAAGTTACGACAAATAGATGTGAAATCTGAATTTAGGGTTTTATTGGAAATAGCTAAATCTTGTTTATATTCATTCCTAAGTTTACTAAGCCATTTATCCCATTTTTTATTGTTAAACCAAGAAAAATTTGAAATCTGTCCTACAAATTCGTTTATATCAGATATTATGGCTAATTCAGAAGGAAAAACTCTATTGATTTCTTTTTCATCCGGATAAACATGAATTAATTTAACTTTGTTTGAGGATGAATCAAAAAGATTGTAACTATTAGTTGTCATGTCACTCAATCTAGACCCAACAGCTAAAATAACATCAGCTTCTCTAAATGATTCTAACAATTTTGGAGAAACAGAAGTACCCAAAGTACCAATAAAATTTTCACACCTATTGTCTATTAAATCTTGACGGCGAAAACTGGTAACAACTGGCAAATGATTTTGCAAAGAAAATTTTTCAATACTAAATCTTGATTCTATTGTCCAATTTCCACCTCCCAAAATCATGATTGGTTTTATTGATAGATCAAGTAAAGACTTAAGTTCTGATATTTTATTTTTTATTATTTTTGGTTTTTTGATTTTATAAACCTTCAAATTTTTTGAAGAAGTTTTTTTTGATAACATGTCTTCTGGTAAAGAAATAACCACAGGACCTTTTCTACCAGTATTAGAAACTTCAAAAGCTTTATGAATAATTTCCTCTATTTCATCAGCATTTGAAATCTGATAACTCCATTTAGCAACTTTAGAAAACATACTGACATAATCGATTTCTTGAAAAGATTCTTTCCCATATGATGAACTTTCAACCTGTCCTATAAATAATATCATTGGTGTGCTGTCTTGTTTTGATATATGAACCCCAATAGAAGCATGACAGGCGCCTGGACCTCTTGTAACAAATGCTATACCAGGCTTTCCAGTTAATTTTCCGTAAGCTTCAGCCATATTCGAAGCTCCTGATTCATGATTTGCATTAATTAAACTTATTTCATGGCTGTGGTCATAAAGTGCATCTAATACAGCCAAATAGCTCTCCCCAGGTACACAAAAAACCTTGTCCACCGAATGTTTTAAAAGGCTCCCAACTAATATTTGTGCACCAGTCCTATTTTGAGATCTAAGTTTCAATAAGAATTTTCTCCGACAGAAGACAGCTGAATAATTTAAAATATATTTAATTAATTTTCAATTTTGTTTACTAACTATATAAAGTTTGCTTTTTTTTTTGGCAGAATAGCAAATTTTTGTTGTTTTAATTTTTTTTTTTAGTTTTATGTATTCTAATTCCATAAAAATTCTGTTCAATACAATTTTTCAAAAAAACCAATGATAATTAGTGGTTAATTATGAAATTAGATATAGACACTCCTCTAGATTCCTATTCTTTAGCGGCTATGGCAAGAACAGAAGATATATTAGGTTTTTTAGTTGAGGATCTCAATGTTGTTGGTTCTAAAGATGCATTTAAAAATATTCTTTATGGTGTCAGATTAATAGTAGAAGGAAAAAATCGTAGGTTATCTGATTTTTCTGAAATAATAAATGAAGATGATGATGAAAACATTGATCAAAATGATAAATCAACAGATAGCTTTAGAATAAATGTTTTTCGTGAAAATTTAATTGAAGATATAATATTTATTATTAAACAAAATGGTTTTAAACAAGTTAATAGGGTTAAAGATTCAACCCACATTTTAATAAAAATACCTGAGCCAACCCAAAATCAACTTAATGAATTTGCAGGTGAGACTAAACGAATTGAAAGATCCGCAATATCAAGGATTGCTAGAATTAAAAGTGATGCAATTCAAAGAATTAAAGCAGCTTTAAAGAGAGAGTATATTGAGCCTCATGTTGCAGTACCAGCCAAAGCACACTTAGAGAATATTCAACAGTCTGCTGTCTTTGAAATAAGGTTAATTGGACTAAAAAAAAGGAAGTCTTTACTTGGAAGATTTTTTAGTTACTCAGACGAAGAAGAAAAAAAATTAGGTAAAAAATTAGAAAAATCACCACATAACGATTTATTTGCAAATTGAAAAATTTAAAGTTGTTTAACTCTAATTTTTTTTTATTATATAAAAATGAAAGAAAAAAAGCCGCTTACTCATGAAATAACTGAAGATGTTGCACTTAAAATTAAAAAAATTATAGGTGGTAATTATCAACAGGCAGCCCTAGGCACGATAGATGACACAGGTATACCTATGGTTACAAAAGTAATTCCAATGAATTATAATGATACCATATACCTTCTGATTAGTGATTTAAGTGAGCATACAAAAAACTTGAATGCAAACCCAAATGCCTCACTGTATTTTGCCCAAGAAGAAACTCATAAGATAAAATCAAATAATCCTAGACTTACACTCCAAGGCAAATTTAAAAAGGTAGAATTAAAAAAGGATGATCCAAACTTTCAAATGCTACTACAAAATTATAATAAAGTTGAACCCGGTTCAAAAATGTGGGGTATGTTTGCTGATTTTAATTTCTATGCTTTTAAAGAGAAAAAGAAAATTTTTGTTGAAGGTTTTGGAAAAGCTTATCAAGGAAACACATGAAAAGATTTATATTAAATATTGCTAATAGGATTTTTATTATAATAAAAATTTTTATACTGATAAAAATTTTTTTCATTATACCAACTTTTAGTGCTTTGTCTGGTGAAGATTTCTACGAGGGAAAAGAAGCGGATCGAATCATTAAATCAGGTTTAGTTCAAGAGACCATAAATGAAGAGGACCATAAACATCTTGTTATAGAATACGATAACGATTTTTTTTGGTGTACTATAGAAAAAAATGGTAATAAATCTTGTGTTTTATACTAAATTAATATCAATAATATTTATTTTTCTATTTAAAATAAATCCTAGCTTTGGGCATGACCCAAATCAAAACTTACAAGCTAATAAAATTTTTGAAAAATTTAATCTTCCCACCTTTGGTGAAAGTAAACCAATAGGGTTTTATGCAAAAGGATGCCTTAGTGGGGGAGTAAAATTAAAAGATACTGGACCTACTTGGCAAGTGATGAGACCTAGTAGAAATAGAAATTGGGGACACCCAGATGTAATAAGCTATATAATAAATTTAAGTGAGTCAGCAAAAAAGGTTGGATGGAAAGGTCTTTATATAGGTGATATAGCAGCACCTAGGGGTGGTCCAATGCCATATGGACATCAATCCCACCAAACTGGCTTAGATGTTGATATTTGGCTTACTCCACCCAAAAGCCTTACACTTACAAAAAAAGAACGAGATAATATGAAAGCACTATCTGTAAGGAAAAAAAACTTAAAAGAAGTAAATAAGAATTGGACTTTGGTACATGCGAAAATATTAAGAGAAGCCGCATTAGATAATCGTGTTGACAGAATATTTATAAACGCACCTGCAAAAATTTGGATGTGTGAAAATATTCAGGGGTCAAAAAAATGGCTTCAAAAAATAAGACCCATATGGGGTCATCATTCTCATTTTCATGTAAGACTAAAATGTCCACAAGATTCTACAGAATGTATTACACAAAGACCAACTGTTTCTGAAATTTCAAAAAGCTTAACTGGATGTGATGAAACTTTATATTGGTGGGTTACAAAAGCTTTGGAGCCAGCAGATCCCACAAAAAAGAAACCTCCCACAAAAAAGAAAAAAGGGGCTAGAGATTATACCATGGATGATCTACCAGAAATGTGCCTTGATGTAATTCATAGCAAATAAATCTTTAAGACTTCTTCTTTTTTAACAATAGGGAATTAAATGCTATAGTTATTCGATCTTGGTTCGAACTGTTTGGATAAACACTATGCAAAACATAAGATGGAAATATAACTATTTGACCTGTTTTTGGCCTTATTCTAATCATATTATCAAAACCAGACTTAGGTAATAGCTTAGCTAGTTCTCTACCCTCCTGATTTGGGTTAACAAATTCAATCATTCCCGAAAAACCTTCAACCTCAGTTGGCTGTTGAACATATAAAACTCCCGACCAATGAGAATTAGGATGAGAATGCAAAATATTTGATCCCCCCTTATGATTGACATTTATCCAACCTGAAAACCTAGCATCAAGTGTCTCTGGATTAAATTCACCATCGTAACTTTTCATAATGGATGCAATTGATGAAGCACAAGTGGAACAGACTTTTTTAAATGTCTCTTCTTTTTTTAAAAAAAGATCTGGAGTTGAATGCCAACCTTGATTATTGGAAATATTGGCACCACTATCATTCTTTCTGAGTAAATAAATATCTTTTTTTAGATCTTCAAGAAATGAATTTTCTAAATTGGATTCAGTTAAATGTATAGGTATAGAAAAACCCAATTGCATTATTATACTCTTTTTTGATTCTATAAAAAAGTGGTGAGCCCGACAGGATTCGAACCTGTGACCCACTGATTAAAAGTCAGTTGCTCTACCAACTGAGCTACGGGCCCACAAGTTTTTGTGTATTATTTCAATTAAAGATGGTCAAGTTTAATTTAAATTTTTATGTGAAATTGGTTAAATATTTTATACTAGAAGAAAAAATAACACTGCGTTATAAATCTGCATGGAAAAAATTAACCATAAATTTAAAATACCCTTCATTAAAATGCATGGTTTGGGAAATGATTTTGTGATAATAGATTGTAGAGAAAATGATTATGAGTTTTCGAATAATCAAATAAAATTATTAGGAGATAGAAACCTAGGTATCGGTTTTGATCAATTTGTTTTAATGTATAAATCAGATAAAGATGATGTCCAAACCAATTTAAAGTTTTGGAATTCGGATGGTTCTATATCTTCGACTTGTGGAAATGCAACTCGTTGCGTTGCAGATATAATAATGCTTGAGACAGGATTAGATACAATCAGTATTTCGACAAGTGCAGAAATAATCAAATGCAAAAAATTAAAAAATGGCCAAATTTCTACCAATTTGGGTATTCCTAGAATAAAATGGAGAGAGATCCCTTTATCAGTTAAATGTGATACAAGTAAATTACCAATAGAAGGTAATCCAATTGCTACATCTTTTGGAAACCCGCATTGTACTTTCTTTGTAGAGGATTTGAATAAATTTTCAATCTCTGAAATTGGTAAAGAAACAGAAATAAACTCTCTTTTCCCTCAAAAGACAAATGTTCAAATTGCGGAAGTTATTGATGATAGCACAATTAAAGTGAAAGTTTGGGAGAGGGGAAGTGGGATAACAATGGCCTCTGGATCATCAGCTTGCGCAGTTGCATTTTCTGCAAAAAGATTAAATTTGACAAAAGATGAAGTACAAATAATTTTGGACGGTGGGTTAGTAAATGTAAAATGCCAAGAGGATGGAGTTTGGATATCAGGTAATATTGAATATGTTTTTTCTGGTAAAATATCTTCTTTTCTTTTTGATAAATCGGAATAAATAATGAATAACATTATAAAAACATTTGGATGTCGATTAAATATTTTTGAAACTGAAGTTATTAAAAATTTTATAACCAAGAACAAAATGAAAAATGTTTCTGTTCTCAATACTTGTGCTGTAACAAAGGAAGCAGAAAAAAAATCACAGCGTGAAATAAAAAAAATAAAAAATAAAAATAAGAATTCTTTTCTTATAGTTACTGGCTGTGCATCCCAATTAAAACAAGAAACATTTGAACAGATGAATGAAGTAGATTTAGTTTTAGGAAATCAAGAAAAGTTAATTAGTAAAAACTGGTCAAAAATTAATTCTCTATTGGAAAATAAAAAGAATAAATATAATTCCAAACTAGTATCAAATATTATGGAAGAAAATACTCTTCCATTTAATAAATTATCCCCATCAAAATCAAATACTCGTGCTTTTATTGGTATACAAAATGGTTGTGATCATAGGTGTACTTTTTGTATTATTCCGTATGCTCGAGGAAATTCTAGATCTATTTCAAAAGTAGAAATAAAAAATCAAATCAAATCACTTGTACTTAGTGGAGTAAAGGAAATAGTTTTGACTGGTGTAGATATAACATCTTGGGGATTAGATTTTAAAAATAAAGAAAGATTGGGTGACCTGATTGAATTTATTTTGGAGTCTATTCCTTCACTTCAAAGATTGAGAATTTCTTCAATCGATAGTATCGAAATTGATCCCAAATTAATGGATTTGTTATGCCACGATAGTAGATTAATGCCCCATTTACATCTTTCCCTTCAATCGGGTGATAATATGATTTTAAAAAGAATGAAGAGAAGACACCTTAGAGAAGACTCAATTAAATTCTGCTCAACACTAAAAAAAATTAGGCCTGAAATTACATTTAGTGCTGACATAATAGCTGGTTTTCCAACTGAGACTGCAGAAATGTTCAAAAACACAATTTCAATAATTGATGAGTGTAATATTGATTGGATACACGTTTTTCCTTATTCATCACGCATAGGAACTCCAGCAAGTAAGATGCCACAAATCCCAAAAGAAGAAATTGAAAAAAGAGCTGAGATACTTAGAAAAAAAAGTACTGAAAGGTTAAAAAAACATCTAAATAAAAAAATTGGAAGTATCCAGAAGGTTTTAGTAGAAAGAAATGCAAAGGGCTTTACAGAAGATTACAGCAAAGTATCATTTATTCATGGTCCAGAAATAGGAAAGATAATTGAAATGAAAATAAAAAAGCAGTCTAACAATGAACTTTTCGGCATTCCAATAAATTAAATTATTTTCAAACAGACATACAAATATATTTCATTTCTAAGAATTCCTCTATTCCGTGTTTAGAACCTTCTCTACCTAAACCTGATTGTTTAACACCACCAAATGGAGCTAACTCAGTTGAAATTACTCCAGCATTTACTCCAACCATTCCATATTCGAGTGCTTCTGAAACTTTCCATACTCTAGATAAGTCTTTTGAATAGAAGTAGGCTGCAAGACCAAAAATAGTATCATTAGCTTGATTTATTACATCATCTTCGTCCTTAAATCTAAATAGAGGAGCAACAGGACCAAATGTTTCATTAGTAGAAACTACCATATTCTTTGTAACTTCTGTAAGGAGTGTAGGTTCAAAAAAATTCCCACCCAATTTATGACGGCTGCCTCCAGTAATTAACTTTGCACCTTTTGATAAAGCATCATTTATATGATTTTCTACTTTTAAGACTGCATCCGCAGTTATTAAGGGACCTAAAGTTACATTTTCATTAAAACCATCACCAACTTCAAATTTACTTACTGCATTAGATAACTTTTGTGCAAATTCATCATAAACCTTCTCCTGGACGTATAATCTATTTGCACATACACAAGTCTGGCCATTATTTCTGTATTTAGAAAGAATTGCACCTTCTACAGCTGCGTCCAAATCGGCATCATCAAAAACAATGAAAGGAGCATTACCACCTAATTCCATTGACATTTTTAAGACTTGAGAAGAACCTTGCTTAAGAAGAATTTTTCCAACTTCTGTTGATCCAGTAAATGTAAGCTTTCGAACTTTAGAATTAGTACAGAATTCTTCGCCAATAATTTGTGACTTATTAGAAGTAATAATGGACAAAACACCTTTTGGTATTCCAGCTCTTTCTGCAATTACAGCAATAGCTAAGGCTGATAAAGGTGTGTCTTCAGCTGGTTTGGCAACAAAAGAACAACCTGCTGCAAGAGCAGGTCCTAATTTTCTAGTAATCATAGCGTTAGGAAAATTCCAAGGTGTAATCGAAGTTACTACTCCAATTGGCTGTTTGATTACTAATATTTTCTTATCAGCTTGATAACCAGGAATTGTTTCACCATAAATTCTTTTGGCTTCTTCAGCAAAAAATTCAATAAAACTTGCACCATAAGCAATTTCACCTTTGGCCTCAGCTAATGGCTTACCCATTTCTGCAGTAATAATCATTGCTAGATCATCAGCATTAACCATCATTAATTCATAAAACTTTTTTAGAATTGATGATCTTTCTTTACCTGTTTTTAAAGACCATAATTTTTGAGCATCATAGGCTAAATCAATTGCCTTCCTAGTTTCATCTAATCCTAGATCAGGTACCTTACTTATAACTTCCAAGTTGGCTGGGTTTCTTACCTCAAAAGTATCACCATTGGCGGAATTTACCCATTCACCTGCAACATATGCCTTATCCTTTAATAATGATGGATCAGAAAGCATTGATGATAGTTTTTTATTTTCTATAATTTTGTCCATATAAACCCCAATTTCAAAAGAAATCTCTTACATGTTAAGATATAAAAGTGTTGTCAAAATGGCAAGTTCTTAAGAGATAATTTTATACATCTATTTATTGTTTTGTCTTATAGCCTCAGACACTGCAATAGAAGCTGCCGTAGTGACATTTAAGCATCTTGTATGAGATAATATCGGAATCCTAATATTAAATGGCACTGATTCCCTAACATAATTAGGAACTCCCTTACTTTCACTTCCAACAATTAATATGTCATTTGATTTAAATTTAAAATCCCAAATAGTTTCTGGTGATTTTACGGTAAGAAGAATAAGTCTTCTATTATGTTGGTATTTTTTTAAAAAAGAATCAAAATCTTCATGGCAATCAATTTTGGCTAAATCAATATAATCCATAGCTGTTCTCTTTAAAGCCTTTAAGGAAAAAGGAAATCCACAAGGTTCAATTAAATCTATATCAATTCCAAAACAAGCACATAATCTTATCATAGCACCAAGATTTTGAGGTATATCTGGTTCATATATTGCTAATCTTATTTCTTGTTTAAACATTCAATAAACCTGCGTCCGAAAGTCTGCTAGACTAATTAGATTTAAAGATATATATGAATTCAAAACAGTTGAAGATATATTTTTTATTATTATGTATTTTTTAAGGAGAAGATAGTGTCTGATTCTAATACAAAAGAACCATCCAGAAGAGATTTCATTTATGTAGCTACAGCTGCAGCTGGTGCTGTTACTGGGGCAGCAGCTATATGGCCATTAATTGATCAAATGAATCCCTCAGCAGATGTCCAAGCTCTGTCATCCATAGAAGTTGATGTAGCCGATGTAGAACCTGGATCTCAAATAACTGTGAAATGGCTTGGTAAGCCTGTTTTCATAAGAAGAAGGACACAAGAAGAAATTGATGAAGCAAGGAGTGTAGATATATCAACTTTACCTGACCCTTCATCTTTTAATGAGAATAAACCAGACACTGATGCTAATGATATAAACAGAACCTTAGATGAATCAGGCGAGTGGCTTGTAATGGTTGGTGTTTGCACACATCTTGGATGTGTACCTTTATCAGAGGCTGGAGATTACAATGGTTGGTTTTGTCCTTGCCATGGTTCTCATTATGATACTGCTGGTAGAATTAGGAAGGGACCGGCACCAAAGAACTTGCCCGTACCTACAGCAAAATTTATTGAAGATTTGATAATTAAACTCGGTTAAAAGGAAAAAATTATGAGTGGTATTCCTCACGATCATTATAAACCAAAGCCAGGATTTCAGACATGGATGCACAAAAGACTACCAATTTTTGGGTTGATGTATGACACATTAATGATCCCTACTCCAAAAAATCTGAATTGGATGTGGATTTGGGGTGTTGTTCTAACTTTTTGTCTTGTTTTACAAATTATTACTGGAATAGTTTTAGTAATGCATTACACACCACATGTTGATAATGCATTCAACAGTGTTGAACATATCATGAGAAATGTAAATGCTGGATGGGCAATTAGATATATTCATGCCAATGGTGCATCTTTATTTTTCATAGCAGTATATATGCATATCTTTAGAGGGTTGTATTATGGGTCATACAAAGAACCACGTGAAATTACTTGGATTCTAGGGATGCTCATATACGTGGCAATGATGGCTACAGTTTTTTTAGGATATGTCTTACCTTGGGGCCAAATGTCATTTTGGGGAGCAACTGTAATTACTAGTCTCTTTGGAGCAATTCCGGTTATTGGAGAACCATTTCAAACTTGGCTATTAGGTGGACCAGCAGTAGATAACGCAACATTAAATAGATTCTTTAGTCTTCATTACTTGTTACCTTTTGTAATATTAGGATTAGTTGTCTTACACATATGGGCATTTCACACAACTGGTAACAATAATCCAACAGGTGTTGAAGTAAGAAGAACCTCAAAAGAAGATGCAGAAAAGGATACTGTTCCTTTTTGGCCATACTATGTAATAAAAGACATGTTTGCATTAGTTCTAATCTTAATAGCTTTTGTTTCAGTTGTAGCTTTTATGCCAAATTATCTTGGTCATCCTGATAATTATATTGAAGCAAATGCACTGGTGACACCCGCCCACATTGTTCCCGAATGGTACTTGTTACCCTTTTATGCTATTTTAAGAGCTTTTACAGCAGACGTTTGGGTTGTACAATTTGCTACTTTTATAACTGGGGGAATAGTTACTGCTAAGCTTTTTGGTGTAATTGCAATGTTTGGAGCAATTGTTGTGATGGCTCTTGCACCATGGCTAGATACTTCTTCAGTAAGGTCTGGAAGATACAGACCTCAATTCAAATGGTGGTTTGCTATTTTAGTAATTGATTTTATAGTTTTGATGTGGTGCGGTGCAATGCCTGCCGAAGAACCCTACGCAACTATCGCTTTGATAGGCTCTGCATACTGGTTTGCGTATTTTTTAATTGTATTACCAATATTAGGGATTATAGAAACACCAGATAAACAGCCAGAAACTATTGAAGAAGCTGTAGAATTAGCTAAAAAAAAGAAACCTTCTCAATCTCCTAATATTGATGGTAGTTCAGTTCCTGCGGAGTAATTTATGATTTATTTTTTAAAGAAGAAACACATTATGAATAAATTTATTTCTACTTTTTTAGTATGCTGTTGCTTTTTCATTTTTGCTAACCCATCCTACTCTGCTGGTGAAGCAGAAAAAATAAAGGATTTTGAATTTTCTTTTGAAGGACCCTTTGGTACTTATGATAGAAATCAACTACAAAGAGGTCTTCAAGTTTATACTGAAGTATGCGCCGGTTGCCACGGAATGAAACAAGTTGCTTTTAGAACATTAGGAGACCCTGGTGGACCTGAATTAGAACCAAAACAAGTAAAAGCTTATGCAGCGCAGTATGAAATTTACGATTCTGAAACGGATGATTATAGAGATGGAAAGCCTTCAGACAAATTCCCAGTTTCAGGTGTAGAAAACGCGCCCGATTTAAGTCTTATTGCTAAAGCAAGGGCTGGATTTCATGGTCCTTATGGAACTGGTATTAATCAGTTAATAAAAGGGATGGGTGGACCAGAGTACATTGTAAATTTGTTAGCAGGTTTTACTGGTGAGGAAAAAGAGCAAGCTGGTGTAACTTTATATGAAAATAAATATTATCCAGGCAAATGGATTGGAATGGCTCAGCCTTTGTGGGGTGATGATGTAGAATACATTGACGGCACTGAAGCTACAATTGAACAACAAGCAAAAGATGTTGCCGCCTTTTTAATGTGGGCTGCTGAACCAAAGTTAAATGCTAGAAAAGAATTTGGATTTACAGCAGCATCATACTTAATTGTACTAGCTTTATTATTATATTTTACAAATAAGAAAATTTGGGCAAATGTAAAAAGAAAACAAGTTTAGTTTTTTTTATTGCTGTAATAGTAACTATAATATTATGATTATTTAATGCCTCTATTATATTGAAGAGAGTAAATCCTGTGTCTATGAATAGCTTTGGTCATCTTTATCGTTTTACCACATGGGGAGAAAGTCATGGAAAAGCAATTGGTGTTACTATTGATGGTTGTCCTCCAAAAGTTGATTTAACTGAAACAAAAATACAAAAATTTTTAGATAAAAGAAAACCCGGACAAAGTAGGTTCACTACTCAAAGAAAAGAACCCGACACCGTAGAAATCTTATCAGGAGTTTTTGAAGGGAAAACTACAGGTACTCCAATTCAGTTAATGATAAAAAATTTAGATCAAAGGTCAAAAGATTATTCAAAAATTTCTACTTCTTTCAGACCAGGCCATGCAGATATAACTTATTTCCAAAAATATGGAATTAGAGATTATAGAGGTGGTGGAAGATCGTCTGCAAGAGAAACTGCTGCAAGAGTAGCAGCTGGAGCTGTGGCTAAGATTGCATTAAAAAAAATTTTACCTAGATTAGAAATCCTAGGTTATTTAGTACAGATAGGAAATAAAAAAATTAATTGGAATCATTTTGATAAAAGACAAATTTCTAAAAATCCATTCTGGTGCCCTGACAAAGAAATAGTTGAAGAATGGTCATTATATTTAAACAAAATACGTAAGGATGGTAACTCTATTGGTGCAATAATAGAAGTAATTGCAAAAAATCTTCCGGCTGGTATTGGAGCTCCAATTTATAATAAATTAGATACTCAGATTGCTTCGGCTATGATGTCAATTAATGCGGTAAAAGGAGTTGAAATTGGAGAAGGTATGAACGCTGCAACTCTTACTGGAGATGAAAATGCTGATGAAATTAGATCTAACAGTAAAAAAAATACTATTTACAAATCAAATAAATCAGGAGGAATTTTAGGAGGTATTTCTACTGGGCAAGATATAATAACTAGATTTGCAGTAAAACCAACTTCTTCTATTCTTAAACCAAAAAATACTATTGATGAAAAATATAATAATGTACAAATTCAAACTACTGGAAGACACGATCCTTGTGTAGGTATTAGAGCTGTACCAGTGGGTGAGGCAATGCTTGCTTGCGTCTTATTAGATCAATATTTAATAAATAGAGGACAAATAGGTTAAATTATTTTCCCTTACTAGCATATAGTAAAAATTCCTTATTTCCTGATCTTCCCCGTATTGGGCTATTCTTTATTCCAATCACTTGCCATTTAATTGCTTTCATAAAATCCTTAATTTTATTAATCACTTCTTCAATATACTCATCTTTTTTTACAACACCATTTTTATTTAAACTTTTTTTAGATAATTCAAATTGTGGTTTAATTAAGCAAATCATTTTTGTTTTAGAGGGCACTGTTAACATTATTATTGGTAACGCTACCGTTAATGATATAAAAGATAAATCCACTACCAACAAATCTGGAGTGGGTATATTTAGATTGCGTATTGCTCTTATATCTGTTGAAGAAATGTCAAAAACTCTTTTATCGTTTTTTAATTTTTCATGTAATTGATCAGTTCCTACATCAATTGAACAAACTAATTTAGCACCTTTTTCTAAGCAAACCTGAGTAAATCCTCCAGTAGACGCTCCTATATCATATACAACCTTTTCTACCACATCTAATTTAAAACTATTTATTGCAAATAATAATTTTATAGCACCACGACTTACCCATTGCTTTGAATTCTCTTCAATTACAATTTCATCACCAACTTTTACTAAATAAGAAGGTTTTGAAATAGTTTTAGAATTAACTAATACCTTTCCTTCTTTTATAAGATCGCTAGCTTTTGCTCTACTTTCTGATAAACCCAAATTAAAAACCATTGAATCTAACCTAGAACTTTTGTCAGTACTTTTTAAATTTATTTTGTTCATAAAATTAAGTTATTTCTTTTGAATGAATAAAAAGTTAAGTACTATTATGAATATAAAATTAAAAGTTAATATTTTTCAAAGGACATCAGCATGGAAAAAAATTTAACTGTAGGGGACGACGAAAAGAAGGTTGTAAAAGAATGGTTTGAGGAATTAAGAAATATTATATGTGAAGAATTTGAAAAAATTGAAATGCTACAAAATTCAAATGAGCTTTGTAAAAAACCTCCAGGAAAATTCAAAAGAAAGCAAACTTTTAGAAAAAGTAAAAATGGCGAAGATGGCGGAGGTGGTATTATGTCTGTGATGAGAGATGGTCGAGTATTTGAAAAGGTTGGTGTTAATATCTCAACAGTGTATGGTACTTTAGAACCTTTAGCCCAGAAAAGTTTATCATCCAGACATAACATTCCTGGTCTTAAAGAGGATCCTCAGTTTTGGGCTTCTGGAATAAGCCTAGTTGCACATATGCAATCACCAAAAACTCCTGCAGTCCATATGAATACACGAATGTTTTGGACTAAAAGTTTGAGTTGGTTTGGAGGTGGCTCAGACTTAAATCCGATGGTGGAAAATGAAGAAGATACTAGATACTTTCATAATGAACTAAAAAAAGTGTGCGATATAGCTGATAAAGATTATTATCCCAAATTTAAAAAATGGGCAGATGAATACTTTATGATAAAGCATTGGAATGAAGCTAGAGGCGTAGGTGGTATTTTTTTTGATGATTTAAATACTGAAAATTGGGAAAATGATTTTAATTTTGTTAAAAATGTAGGGAAGGCTTTTCTTGAAGCATTTTCTAAAATTACTAAAAGTCATATGAAAAAAACTTGGTCTCCAGAAGAACGCGAATGGCAACTTATAAAAAGAGGAAGATATGCTGAATTTAATCTTGTATATGATAGAGGAACACAATTTGGCCTGCAAACAGGTCACAATCCTGAGGCAGTGTTAATGAGTATGCCACCTATAGCAAAATGGCCATAGTCTTAAGATTTTGAAAGCAATTGTTTTTTATTTAATTTGAATTCTGAGTTTATCCAAACTTTTTTTAATTTCTCTAGAATTTCTCCTAGTTTTTTACCTGAATAACCTCTTTGCAGTAAATCAATACCAGTAATAGGAAATTTTTTAACAGCTTTTGCACCTTCTATAATATCTTTGCAATTCAATTGAAATTCTATTTCAAATTTTTTTGATTTTATATAAATATCGAAGTTTTTTTTCTTTGCTATATATAATAATAATAAACTTAATCCTTTTTCTAAACCATAATTAAAACCAAGTGATTTAAAATTTTTTGGAAATACGTCAAATTTGTTATAAAAGTTTAACTTCTTAATTTCATTTTTTTTTAAACTAAGTACTCTTTCTAAATATTTTTCTTTAGGATCTAATAATATGCTCAACCTCAATATAGGATCTTTAAGTTCAAAAGTATTGAAGTAGTGTTTACCTAAAAATTCTGAAATAATTTTTTTTTCTAGCTCAACAAGATTTTCAATATTTTTCAAGGCTTTGTTTGTAAACAAAATATTTAATACCCCTGTTTCTTTCATAAACCTTAGTGCTAAGCAAACTCCGTCACTAGACAGTATAAGTTTAAACTCCTTCCATATTCTGTCTTTGCTTAGTTTTTTTAATAAATACTTACTTTGCTTAATCGCTGCTAGGGTTTTCAAATTTATACTTCTATTTTGGGAAGGGTATTTACTTATAAAACGAAAAAACCTTAGAATTCTGAGATGATCTTCTTCAATTCTTTTTTTTGGTTGACCTACAAATCTTACTTTCCCATTTACCAAATCAGAAAAATTACCCAAAGGGTCTAATATTTCACCCTTCATATTTAAATAGATAGCATTAAAAGTAAAATCTCTTCTCCTAGCATCATCCTCTATACTACTTGTATATTTAACGATAGCTTTTCTTCCAAAGGTTTTAATATCTTTTCTAAAACTTGTAATCTCAAATAATTTTTTGTTGTATACTACTGATAAGGTTCCGTACTCAATTCCAGTCTCAATTATTGTGCATTTAATGTTCTTAAATAATTCTTTAACTTCGTTTGGACTTATACTTATTGAAAGATCTATATTATCAAATTCTTCTTGCCAATATGAGTTTCTAACACTTCCTCCTACTACATATACGTCTGCACCTTTTGAAGTTAAGATTTTTGTTATTTTTAAAATATCTTTTTTAAACAACCAAGAAATATCAAAAGGGGCTTTGAATTTGTTAATCTTTAGATATGATTTCATCTTTTTAATTCTGATAATTTTCAACAAAGCTTTTTATAATTCTAGCAGTTGCTCCCCAGATATAATAGGGTCCATAGGGTACAGCAAAATAACCTCTATCTTCGTAACTTGAGATAAATTTATGATATCGCATACTTTTAGTGTCTAGAAAAAAGTCTAATGGAACTAAAAATAATTCTTCGACCTCATTTTTATTTATAAAAAATTTAATAGGTTTTTTGATAAATCCAACAAATGGATAGATTATAAACTGACTTATAGTTTCATGAGGAGGTAATAAGCCAAGAGTTTTTATGCTATCTTTTTTAACACCTATCTCTTCTTCCACCTCTCTAAATGCAGCATGTAGTATAGAGTTATCTTTTTTGTCTACTCTTCCACCAGGAAAAGATATCTGACCTGGATGGGAAGATAGGTTTTTTGACCTTTTGGTAAAAACAACATATAATTTTTGCTCAAATTCTTGTAAGAGAAAAAAAACTGACGCCTTTTTATAGTATTGATGTTCGTATCTGAGTTGATCTATATACAAACAATTCAAATCTGTAGTAAATTTAATTTTTTTAAAATTAAATTTTTTATCATGGTTTGTTTTTCTAAGACAACGTTTGATTTTCTTTAAAATTGAAATATTTTTCAAATGATAACCTTAATATATTAATTAGATATTTCTTACTAATTCAGATGGACTTAATATGTATTGAGTCCCACAAAACTGACAGTCAGCTGTTACCTTACCTAAATCATTAGTCATTACTTCAATTTCTTTCATTGAATATATTGACATAGTTTGCTTGACTTTCTCTATGCTGCACCCACATCCAAAATCAAATTCTTTTTCTTCAAAAACTCTAATATCTTTTTCTCTAAAACACTGTAATAACAATTCCGAAAATGTATTTTTTAAATTATTATTTTCTGAACATAAATAGTTTTCAAAAATAGACGATATCTTATTCCATTCATCTATGTTATTAAAAATTTTTTCTTTCGCTAAATTTGATAATTCATTAATTTTATATTTATCATTATTTGTATCATTTGATTTTTTATCCTGTGGTAAAATTTGCAACATTATACCAATACCTTTGAAAATTACCTTTTCTTTTTTGTTCAAAGTTTTTTTAATTAATACATTAAACTTCGTATCTAATTGTTCTGAGTTTTTAAAAAATTCTTCAGCTGAATTTGTAAGACTATTTTCATTCAAGCTAGAAATTCCTTTATAGGGTAAGTTACCATCACCTTGATCAAGAATCGTAGCAAAGTAGCCATTGCCTAAAAGATCTTTAAATTTTTTTGAATAAAAGTTTAGTTCTCTGTTAAATTTGGCGTAACCTCTTATTAATGAAATAGTTTCAGGTTTTTTTGGAATTATATAATCCGATGCTATTAATTTTAAATCTTTATTTCCATGAACTTGAAGAGATAGCTTGTGTTTAAGTTTAATGGAATTGGCCATTAACACATTTAAAACCATAGTTTCTCCTAATACTTTTGATATTTCATCTGGATAGCTATGCTGGAATATAATCTTATTGAGAGAGTTAGACATTTGACAGATTCTTCCCCTTATTGGTAAATCTTCAAATTGAAAAGACATAACTTTATCGTATTCTGTTTTTTTGTTATTAGTCATGACAGTTTTTAAAAATTATATTCTTGTATCTGTTATTAATTATATAAATATTAAACAAGTGAAATGAATGTTTAGAATAGGTGAATCAGTAAAAAAAGATATAAAGTATCACTACAGACCAGGTATTTATGGTATAATTATTGTTAATAACAATATCTTACTAACTGAACAAAATGAAGAAGAAATTCAACTTCCAGGAGGTGGTATAGATGAAGGAGAACATTATATTACAGCCCTAGTAAGAGAAACATTTGAAGAAACTGGGTGGAAAATACAACCAGTTAAAAGATTAGGTTTTTTTCATAGATTTGTTTACATGCCAGAATATAGTAAGTGGGCTCAAAAAGTTTGCCATATTTATATATGTAAAGGTTTATATAATCTAACATCTCCTTTGGAAAAAGGACATAAAGCTGTATTAATGAAGCCCAGAGAAGCAGTGTGTTTACTGGAAAGCCCTGGCGATCGTTTTTTTGTTAAAAATTACTTTGGATTAAAGGCTAATTTAAGGTGCTAAAAAGATCAGCTGTTGGCCAACTATCTGCAGGGAGCCCAAGCTTTATCTGGATACTTCTAACGCTTTGCCTAGTTTTTCTACCCAATATACCATCAACTTTTCCAACATCATAACCCTTTGATTGTAATATTTTTTGTAATTTTAACATCTCTTCAACAGATAGTATTTTTTCTGGTTTACTACTTAAAAATTTTTTTTGTCCGCCTAATCTAGAAGCAAGGTGAGCTGCTGTGACAGTATATATAAAACTATCGTTCCATTTTAAATATATATCATAATTTGGATATGCTAAAAACTTAGGACCCTTTAGACCTTGTGGTAACAAAAGTGTTGCCATAGTGTCATCTGATGCCATGAATTTTTTATTCCTTGAAATTATACCAAGTTTTTTCCATGAAAATACTGTTCGGTTACGTCCAAAACCAGCTTCTTGCCAAGGAAAGTTAATATCATTAATTATAACTTCTTCAATCCAAGGTTGATTAGGTTTCCAACCTAGTTCTGAAATAAGAGCTGCAGCGGTAAATATTGAATCTTCTGGACTTTTCTTAAGGTCTATAATTCCATCCTTATTACCATCTGACCCAAATCTTAAAATATCAGAAGGCAACATTTGAACTTGACCAACCTCTCCAGCCCATGCACCAGTTGTTTTTAGATCAATAACTCCGTTCGAAAATAAATGAATGGCTGCAATATATTCTTGTTGGAACATTTCAGGTCTTCTGCAATCATGTGCTAGAGTTGCTAGAGCGCTTATTGTATGGAAATTACCTTGAACTGCACCAAAATCTGTTTCCATAGCCCAAAAAGCAGTTATAACTTCTGGGGGAATCCCATATTTTGATTTTGCAACTAAAAATAGATCTCTATATTTTTCGATATTTTTTTTACCATTTTTTAATCGATAAGAATTAATTGCTTTTTTTGAAAAGTCTGTAAAACTTAACCTAAAGGTACTTTGCTTTCTATCAAAAGAAAGCACTTTTTTCAACCTTTGAGTGTTTTTTAAAACAAGAAACACATCATTTTTATCAATTCCTTGATTTATAGCGACTTTACCTATATTTCTCAAAAATGTGTTAAAATCTCCCCCACAATTTACTAAAAGTTTATCAGCAAATATGTAATTACTTTGAATAAAAATAAATACAAAAATAAAAAAAATATTTTTTAAAATAAAATAAAATTGTAACATGAAATTGATTATTTAATTTAAGTTAAGAACATCTTGCATTGAATACTCTCCTTTTTCTGCAGTCATACCCCATCTTGCAGCTTTAAGAGCCCCACGTGCAAATATCATTCTATCAGTAGCATTATGCTTTATAATAATTTGTTCACCTGCTCCCGCAAAAATTACTGAATGATTACCTACAATATCACCACCCCTTATCACAGAAAATCCAATTTTTCCTTTTTTTCTAGGTCCAATTATACCATCACGTTGAATATCTTTTAAATTATCTAACTTTTTACCTTTCGTTTTTGCGATTGAATCTCCTAGCATTAGTGCTGTTCCAGAGGGTGCGTCTACTTTTTTATTGTGATGCATTTCAACAATTTCAATGTCAAAATCAGAATCTAGAGCTTCTGCAATTTTCGCAGAAATACCGGTTAGAATATTTACTCCCAAACTCATGTTGCCAGCCCTAATGATTGTAGTATTTTTTGAAAAATTTTGAATTTTTTTAATCTGTGATTTTGAAAAACCTGTTGTTCCAATAACATCAACAACTCTATATTTTGCTGCTTCCTCAGCAACTTTTACAGAATTTTCTGGATTAGTAAAATCAATAACTACATCAGAAATTTTTAAAATTTTATCTAAAGAATCTGAAATGACTAAATTTTTTGCTAAACTTGGAAATAACTCATTAGCATTAGTTCCAATTAAGTCATGACCTTTTTCCTCAAGTAATCCAACTAACTGAAAGTCTTTTTTTTCTTGAGCAGCATGAACTAACATCTGCCCCATCCTACCACTTGCACCAATAATACTTAATTTATGTACCTTATTATTCAATCTGTTGGTCTCATTTAAGAATTAAAGCGTATCGACAAAGTACTCATTCTTGAGTTATGTATGTACAAACAGTATAAGTCAATAATTATAAAGATAATTTATTTCAAATAAGATGAATAAAGGTTTTAACAATAACTCTCATAGGCTGTTAAGAGTAAATGAACTAATTAAAAGAGAACTTTCCTCGCTTTTACAAGGTATGGAATGGGAGGAACAAGGCATAAAAAATCTTAATTTGACCTTAACTGATGTCGAGTGTAGTAAAGATATAAGAATTGCAAAAATTTATTATATTCCAACAGGAATGAAAAATTCTGAGTCAATAGAAAAAGCGGTTAATAGTAGAAAAAAAGAAATTAGAAAATATCTTGGGAAAAAAATACAATTGAAGTATACTCCAGAACTAAGATTTATCGAAGACAATAGTTTTGATGCTTTTGAAAAAACTTCTGAAATACTTGAGAAATTATCAAAAAGCAAAAGAGAAATATAAATCTTACTGTTATGGATCAAAATTTTCAATTGCCTAATATAAACGGCTGGCTAGTTATTAATAAACCAAGCGGAATAGGCTCTACTAATATAGTAAATTTAGTTAAGAAAAAAATTCCATCAACGAAAGTAGGACATGGGGGAACTCTGGATCCAGATGCAACTGGCTTACTGCCCATTGCAATTGGTGAAGCTACAAAAACAATACGTTTTACTGAAAATTTATTAAAAACGTATGAATTCACAGTTACTTTTGGCTCTTGTACAGATACAGACGATTCATCAGGAAAAATAATTGGAATGTCTGAAAAAAGGCCTAGTATGATGAGTGTAAGACGTGCATTAAAAAAATTTAAAGGAGAGATTCAACAATTACCACCAAAATTATCTGCAATAAAATTTAATGGAAGGAGAGCTTACGATCTATTCCGGGAAGGATTAGAATTTCAATTGTCCCCAAGAACAATTTTTATTAGTGAAATTGAAATAATTGAAAGAATAGATAATGAGAATATTAATCTCAAAATTATATGTGGAAAGGGATGTTATGTAAGATCGTTGGCAAGAGATCTGGGGAATGAACTAGGTTGTTTTGCTCATGCAAAAAATATAAGACGAACAGAATACGGTCCTTTTAATTTAAAAAAATGTGTACATCTTGATGCTTTAGAATATTTTAAAGATGAAGATCTAGAAGCAAACATTTTTACAATAAATATTTTGTTAAAAGATTACCCTAACTTTGAATGCTCGATTGAAGATTTAAATATTATTTCAAATGGAAATCCTATTAAAATTATTAATTTGAAAAATGGAGATTATAATTTGGCCTGGACGCATTATAAAAATATTCCACTAGCAATTGGAAAAATAAAAAACTCTGTTTTCTATCCTTTTAGAGTTCTTAATTTATATAAAAATATCAACAATTGATAAAATCATATATGCTGGATGTTATTTCTACAGAGTTTAAAAATAAAGAGATTACTTCTAAAGCAGTTTTTTCAAAATGCTTAAAGTTCAGATACTCAATTACCAATAAATTCAACTCAGGGAGAGGAAGATTACTATTTATACTTTTGAACCCATCTACTGCAACAGAGAAAGTATATGACCCTACACTACTTCGTTGTAAAAAAAGAGCTATTTACTCTTGTGTTAATCAATTTAGAGTTTGTAATTTATTTGCTTACAGAGCAACCAAACCGAAAGAACTTCAGAAAGTTTCTGACCCTATTGGTCCATACAATAATGAAATTTTAAAAAAAAGTATAAAATGGTCAGATAAAATAATATGTTCATGGGGAAGATTTGGAATTTTAAAAGAAAGAAATTTAGAGGTTATTCAATTAATAAAAAAATATAAAACGCCTTCCTTTCATTTGGGTTTAACAAAAAACAATCAACCGAAACACCTTTTATATATAAGTTATAATAAAATTCTAACTAAATGGTTTTAAAAAGACTTTTCAAATTTTTAAAAACAGGATATAGGCATTACAAATATACTGACTGGACGACATCCTGGCAGTTTTAACTTATATAAAGGAGACAAAGATGTCGATTGATACAAAAACGAAACAGGATTTAATTAAAAAGTTTGCTAGAAAAGATAACGACACTGGATCACCAGAAGTTCAAGTAGCAATTTTAACTACTAGAATTACAAACCTGTCTGAACATTTTAAAACTCACAAAAAAGATAATCATTCAAGACGAGGGCTCTTAAAACTTGTATCACAAAGAAGGAAAATTCTAGACTATGTTAAGTCTAAAGACGAAAGTCGTTACAAGACTTTAATAGAGCAACTTGGAATTAGAAGATAATATAAACATTAATAATTCTGATAAACTAAATAATATTAATTTCAAAAAAAATCATACGTGTACATAAAATATCAAACGGGTATTTTATTAAAATTATAAAAGGATGGATATGTTAAAGTCTATAAAAAAATCAATAACTTGGGGTCATGAGAAACTTACACTTGAAACAGGAAAAATAGCACGACAAGCTGATTCATCTGTTATAGCCACATATGGTGAAACTGTAGTAATGGCTAATGTTGTTTTTGCGAAGGAAGCCAAAGCGGGTCAAGATTTTTTTCCATTAACAGTTAATTATCAAGAAAAATATTACGCAGCAGGTAAAATTCCAGGTGGTTTTTTTAAAAGAGAGGCAAGACCTACAGAAAAAGAAACTCTAACCAGCCGTCTTATAGATCGACCGATAAGACCCTTATTTGTTGAGGGTTTCAAAAATGAAGTACAGGTTACTTGTACAGTTTTGAGTCATGATGGAGAAAATGACCCAGATATACTTTCAATGATAGCAGCATCTACTGCTCTTACACTTTCTGGTGCACCTTTCTTAGGTCCAATTGGAGCCGCTAGGGTTGGTTTTATTGAAGACTCTTACGTTCTTAATCCTTCAATAGAAGATATGGATAATATAAGAGAAAATTCTAAACAAAGACTTGATCTTGTAGTAGCAGGGACACAAGATGCGGTTATGATGGTTGAATCCGAAGCTTATGAACTTAGTGAAAAAGAAATGCTAGGTGCTGTTAAATTTGGTCATGATCAAATACAAAAAGTTATAGATCTCATCATAAGTTTAGCAGAAAAAACAGCAAAAGAACCTTATAACTTTATACCTACTGATAATAAAGAATTAATAAATAAAATAAAATCACTTGGTGAAAAAAATATCAGTAAAGCATTTTCAATTGCTGATAAACAAGAGAGACAAAACTCATTAAACGATGCTAAACAAAATGTTTTAGATAACCTTTCAGACGAAGATTTAGAAAATGAAGAACTAGATTATTGCTTTAAAAAAGTTGAATCTGAAATTGTAAGATCTAATATCCTTAAAAAAGGAAAGAGAATTGATGGAAGAAAACTTGATAAAGTTCGACAAATTGAAAGTGAAACAAGATTTCTCCCAAGAACACATGGTTCTGCTTTATTTACAAGAGGTGAAACTCAAGCGATAGTTGTTACTACTCTTGGTACTGGTGAGGATGAGCAGATAATAGACTCTCTTCACAAAGAAGGAAGATCAAAATTTTTACTTCATTATAACTTTCCTCCTTATTCGGTAGGAGAAACAGGAAGGGCTGCAGGGCCAGGTAGAAGAGAAATAGGCCATGGAAAATTGGCGTGGCGAGCTCTACAAGCTGTTCTACCAAAAAGTTCTGATTTTCCATATACAATTCGCATCGTATCTGAAATCACAGAGTCTAATGGCTCGTCTTCAATGGCTTCTGTATGTGGTGGATCTTTATCTATGATGGATGCAGGCGTACCTTTGAAATCTGCTGTAGCAGGAGTAGCAATGGGTCTTATTTTAGAAGGAAAAGAATATGCAGTTCTTACGGACATTTTGGGTGATGAAGACCACTTGGGAGATATGGATTTTAAAGTTGCTGGAACATCCGAAGGAATAACATCCTTACAAATGGATATAAAAGTTGCTGGAATTACCCCTGAAATAATGGAAAAAGCATTAGAACAGGCTAAAGAAGGAAGGCTTCATATTCTAAATGAAATGTCAAAATCAATCAGTAAACCGAATGAATTTTCTAAATATGCTCCTAAAATTGAGTCTCTAAAAATTGCAACTGATAAAATAAGAGAAGTAATCGGGTCAGGCGGAAAGATGATTCGTGAAATAGTCGAAGTTTCAGGTGCAAAAGTAGATATAAATGATGAAGGCATAATAAAAATTGCGTCAAATGATTCTGAAAAGATTAATAAAGCTATAGAGTTAATTAAATCTATAGTTGATGAACCAGAAGTTGGTAAAATCTATAATGGTAAGATCGTAAAACTTATGGAGTTTGGAGCTTTTGTGAATTTCTTTGGTAAAAAAGATGGATTAGTACATGTTAGTCAGATTTCAACTGAAAGAGTTGCACATCCAAAAGATTTTCTTAAAGAAGGTCAGGAAGTTAAAGTAAAATTGATTGGTTTTGATGATAGGGGGAAAGTTCGTTTATCTATGAAAACAGTTGATCAAAAAACTGGTAAAGAAGTAACACAAAATAAATCATAATATTCATTATAAAAAATTGATTATATTTTGTTTTCTAAGATTTTAAGGTATATTCTGTTTGCTCTCTCTATTATGTTTTTGTCTTTTTGAGATATCTTTTTATTTATTTTATTAATATTATCGTTAGTACTTTTGCTAAAACCTGTTGTTTTGTTTATTTCTTCGTACCAATGAACTCCCCAAATTCCATCATATTTTTTTGAACCAGAGCTCCAATTGAGCATTGATGCAAAAAAAGGAATTCCCAGACAATTACAAAGTTTTCTTAACGTAAGTTCAGGATTATTTTGTAGATCATCTGCATCAATTATTAACGGAAAATAACCTAATCTATTATAAATAAATTCATATATCTCATAGAGTTGCTGAAACCCTAAATCTTTAAATTCGTAGTTTTTATTTTTTTTTTTATAAGAATTTAAAACCAATTCTGGTTTTCTAATCAAAATAACATTGTTAAGAGATAAAATGAAATCTTTATAATTTTTTTTTATCATATGATGTGTCATGTGCTTTTGATATTGGTATGGTTTATCTACTTGACCATTAATACAATAATCAGCAACTTCTTTATAATTGGATAGTTGACTGCTTATGATTGTATCAAACATAGGATGCTGAATTCCAGTCTTTTTTAAATAGGCAGCATAAAATGGCTCATCTAGAATTTCAAAATCATTTCTTGTTCCAAAACTTCTCATAAGTGCTGTAGATAAGTTTCTAGGTCCAGACCAAACGGCTATACGTTTAATATTTTTCAATTAAATCCTCATATGAATCTCTAAGTAGTTTCAAAATAGAATCTTTACTTTTATATAGAATCTTATGGCCATCTAAGGATTCTACTCTTGTTAATCCTCCAAAAGTACCAGTTAAAAAAATTTCATCTGCCGAGTAAGTATCTAACAAAGTAAAATTTTTTTCAAAGATAGGTATATTTAAATCTTTACAAAGATTAATTACTTTTTTCCTTGTAACTCCGTTCATACAATAATCACCCGTAGAGGTCCAAACTTCTTTTCCTTTTACTATGAATAGATTACAGGAGTTAGTTGTATTTACAAAACCGTAAGGGTCTAACATTAATGCTTCATCGCCTCCTACACGGCTTGCTTGAATACAAGCTAATACACAATTAAGTTTTGAGTGACTGTTTAACTTAGGATCTTGTATCATAGGAAGTGATCTTACTTGAGGAACAGTTATTAGCTTAACGCCCTTTTTATTATCTTTCAAATCTGGCTTAGAATGTTCCATAATTATAACATACGTAGGTCCATAAACAGAAAATTCAGGGTGCTGAAATGGTTTGATTTTTTTTCCCCTAGTAACCATAAATCTTGCATAAACATCAGTATTCATATTATTAGAAAGTCTTGTTTTTTCTAGTTGTTCATAAATTTGGTTTACTGAAAAATTAAAATTAATCTCAACAAGCTTTAAAGCCTCAAAAAATCTTTCCATATGATCTTCAAAAAATATCCATCTGTTTTTATGGAGTCTTAAACCCTCCCAAATCCCATCACCTAAAAGAAAACCACTATCGAAAACTGAAACCTTAGCTTCATCTCTATACGATAATTTACCAGAAATATTTATTTTAATTTTTGAATTTCTTATGTCGTCTTTAGAACTGTGCGTGATAGATATGATAAAATCCTAACTAAATGATATAATGTTAATTATAAAATATAACCTAAGGTAGAATTTAAAGCCACCCAGATAATTCTTTCTCCAAAATATTTGTTAGAGCTTTTATATGATCATCTCTATCATTTAAACATGGAATATATAAAAAGTCTTTTCCTCCAGCTTCCGAAAAACTCTCTGCTATTTCTTCATTTATTTCTTCTAAGGTCTCAACACAATCAGAAGAAAATGCTGGTGCTACGACAGCTATATTTACTTTACCTTTATTCGCTAATTCAGCTACAAAATCTACTGTGGATGGGCCAACCCACTTTTCAGGCCCAAATTTTGATTGAAAAGTTGTTGTAAAATGGGATTTATCCCACTTAAGTCTTTCTGCTAGTAGTCTTGTTGTTTTTTGGCATTGGCAGTGATAAGGGTCTCCTGCCATTAAATATCTCTCTGGGACTCCATGATAAGAAACAACTAGATGCTGAGGCTTACGTTTAGATTTAGTATATGCTTCATTAATTGAGTTAGCTAAAGAATCCAAATAAAGATTATTATCAAAATATGCTGGTACAGTTCTAAATGCTGGTTGCCATTTCATTTTCATTAAAGCTCTAAATGCTTGATCGTTAGCTGTTGCAGTTGTTGGACCTGCATACTGCGGATACAAAGGAAAAAAAATTATTTTTTCACAACCTAAAGATTGTAAATTTTTTATAGCCTTTTCTGTTGATGGATTTCCATATCTCATGCAAAAATCCAAAATTACTTTATTCCCATACTTTTTTTTAAAATAATTAGATATTTTTTTTAACTGAAGCTTAGTAGTGGTAAGTAGAGGACTTTCATTCTCCTTTTTATTCCAAATACTTTTATATGCCTCTCCAGAAGAAAAAGGTCTTTTTGATAAAATAACGAGTTGAAGTAGTGGTTGCCAAAGCCATTTTGGATAATCTATAACTCTTTGATCAGACAAGAATTCACTTAAATATCGACGCATTGACCAATAGTCTGTATTGTCAGGTGTACCTAAATTAGCAATAAGAATTCCAACTTTTGCCGAAGGTAATTGGGGATGATCTTTATCTGCAAATTTTAACCTTCCTTCTCCCGGTTTTTCTAATTTCAACTGACTATCCTGATCTATAAAATTTTTATACAATATTGCGACATATAGGATAGTTAAGTCTATCTATTTTTTTTTCAATAACTCTTAAAGAAAACTTTAAAGTATTTAAACAACTGACTTAGGTTTTGTATTCCAACCTGTTAGACAAATTATGTCAAATGTTGCAATATACTTGTTATGTATTTTACTGGATGAAAAGTTGTTTTTGTAAAAATTTAGAACATCGTTTAAAAAAATTTTTGTTAACGGCCTTTTACTTCTTTTTATCAAACAGTTAGTTTCTCCTATACTTTTTAAATCTATGATTAGATCCCAAGGATCTTGATATTCAATTTCAAAGTGGAGCTTATCAGTAACACAAAATTTAAAACCAGACCTGCTGAGTAATGAACCATAGGTAGGGGTATCTATCATAGGATGTACTCTTGGAGAAATACCTCCAAAATTTTTTAATTCTGCATATTCCAGTGATTTCCTTAATTCGAATAGACTTCCCTCTCCAAACGCATACCCCATAAAAATACCAGTTTTTTTTAATCCAAACCTCATCTGTACTAATTTTGAAATTGGATCGTTAACACTATGAAGGTGCAAAGCACTAATAATAAGATCTTTGGAACTTGGAATAATTTTTAGAAATTCATTATCATCAATAGTGCTTGTTTTTTTTTGACTAATGTTATGAGCCCAGTGTTTTGCAAAAGGACCAACTACTAATGTTTCTAAAAATTCGTCTCCAATTTCTACTAATCTTTCTTTTAAATCATCAATAGCTAAGCTATGTAAAAAAGAAGAAAATTTATTTATGATCCTTTTTTTTCTAATATTAATTAGGTTTTCGTCAAAAATATTTTGTTGATTAATCATGAGATGATAATTTATAAAAATTTATCTAAATAAAGAGTAATACTAAGAAGTTTTTTTAAATGGATCCAGATATAAAAATAGGAATAATACAGTTAACTTCAAATGATAATTTACAAGATAACTGTAATCAAATGGATTATTATTTCAACCAATGCTTAAAAGATGGCGCTAATTTTATTTTAAGTCCTGAAGTTTCAAATTTCATCTCCACAAATAGAGAACTTAAAAAAAAATCTATAAAATTTGAGAAAGAAGACCCTATTATCAATACAGTGAAAAATTCATGTAGTAAATTTAAAGTTTGGTCATTAATTGGATCAGTCATACTAAAAATAAAAAAATTTGGACAAGAAAAATTTGTTAATAGATCTATTCTAGTAAATCCAAATGGTAGAATTATAGCAAGATACGACAAAATTCATATGTTTGATGCGATTATAGATAGTAAAGAAACTTATAGAGAATCAAAAAAATTTATGCCTGGTAAAAATACGGTACTGGCAAAAACACCATTTGCTAATATTGGTCTTACTATATGTTATGATATAAGATTTCCATACTTATTTAGTAAACTCAAAGAAAGTGGTGCTGATATAATTTGTATTCCATCTGCTTTTACTACGAAAACTGGACAGGATCACTGGGAGACTTTAGTAAAAGCACGTGCTATAGAAAATAAGATTTATATTCTTGCTCCAGCTCAATGTGGGCAAAATACTTCCACAAGAAAAACTTGGGGCCACTCATTAATTATAAATCCTAATGGAAAAATACTTTGTGATTTAGGGAATAATCCAGGCTATCGTGTACTAAGATTAAAAAATGATTAAATGTTGCAAATTTTCAAAGATATTATAGCCTATGATATAAGTAATGATTTCAAATTATATAAATGAAAAAAATATCAAATAATTTGGCTCCTCTGATCTTATTTTCTGAAATCTCAACTATTGATCAATTAATAAGAGCTCAAATTTCAAAAATCTTGCCTGATAATATGGCTATTTCTCATTTATCAGTATTAAACCATTTATCTTCTATACAAAATGAAAAGACCCCCATGCAGTTAGCTAAAAGTTTTCATGTGACAAAGGGCGCTATGACTAATACACTTTCGAAATTAGAAGCATCTGGGTATATCAATATAAGACCAGATTGGAATGATGCTAGAAAAAAACAAGTTAAAATTAGTAAAGCTGGAGCAGAAGCTCAACGCGAGGCTATAAAATCCATTACACCAATTTTGGATAAAGTAATTAGTAAACTTGGTAAAGAAAAAGCAGATTTAGCTTTACCAATTATTAGAGAGCTTAGGAATATTTTAATAAATTAAATGATTGGGAAGACAAAAAAAATACTGATAATTGGAAGTGCTCCAGATTCTGTAAATGCAACTAAATGGAAAAATATTTCATTTGATAAAATTGTAGCTATAAATAACGCTTGGAAAGTAAGAAAAGATTGGACTAATTGTATTTATCCAGAAGATTTTCCAGAACATAAAAGACCAAAATCTAGCAAAACACAAACTCTGCATTCTTCGGAAGAATATGTTAAAGCACAAAATCACTTTGGTGGTTTTGTATATGCTGGAGGTACTATGGCTTTTACGGCCGGATATTGGGTTCTATATAAGTTTAAACCTCAAATAATATGTTATACTGGCTGTGATATGGTTTACACAGGAGAAAAAACTCACTTTTATGGAAAAGGCAAAGCAGACCCTCTTAGGAAAGATAAAACATTAAATAATTTATTAGCAAAATCTGCAAGGTTGGAAGCAATTGCATTTTTAAATAAATGTAAGATCCTTAACTTATCAAATATATTGGAAAGCAATCTTACTTTTCCCAAAGTAAATGTTAATGACTTAGACAATGCATTTAAAATACACTCCAACAAGTTTAAAGAGGAAAAAATTAATTTAGCATTACAAAAAGAAAAAAAAACTGGTTATTTTATACCAGATGGAAAATACTGGAAACAAATGGATAAATTTGACCACAAAGAAATTAAATTAATTGATGAATTATGGTTATCTTCTATTCAGAAAGAAATTTAGATTAATTTTTTATAGAAGAGATAACGAAATTCACAGAAAGATCTTGATGAGATAAATTCCAATTCCACTTAAAAAAATTAAAAACGAAACCTCTTTTGTCAATTACTTTTAAATTGGATTGTTCAATGTAATTAAATAATTCTTCAGGTTTAATAAACTTATTCCAATCATGAGTTTTTTTTGGAAGCCATTTCATTATATATTCAGCTCCAATAATTGCCCACAAATAGCTTTTATAATTTCTGTTTATTGTAGAACAAATCATTAAACCATTTTTCTTTATAAGGCTAGAGCAGGTTAGAAGATAACTTTTTGGTTCTGGAACGTGTTCGACCACTTCCATATTTAAAACTACATCAAAAATCTCTTTTTTAGCTAAAAGTTTTTCAGCTGTAGAGATTCTATAATCTATTTTTAAACCAGACTTTTCTGAATGTAACTTTGCAACTTTAATATTTTTTTCTACTGGATCCACACCAACTACAGATGCACCTAACCGAGCCATAGGTTCTGTTAATAAACCACCACCACAACCAATATCTAAAATCCTTAATTTTTTAAAAGGCTCTAGACTATCATAGTCACAATTAAAATGTATTTTAATTTGATCTACAATATATTCTAGACGACAGGGGTTGAGCATATGCAGTGGTTTAAATTTTCCATTAGGATTCCACCATTCAGTGGCCATAGATTCAAACTTAGAAATTTCGTCCTTGTCTACTTCAGCATTTTTTTTCATAGTATATTCCTACAACTTTATTGATATTTAATATTTTAAAACAATTCATCAACCATGGCTTTATATAAAAATGAAAAAAAAATAGAAAAAACTTACTATTTATTTCCAAATATTCAACCTTACTCAAATAGTTACATTGAAACGGACGACGGTAACAAAGTTTATTTCGAGGAGTGTGGAAACCCAGATGGATTACCAGTTTTAGTTATACACGGTGGTCCTGGAGCAGGATGTAATCCAAACATGCGGAGATATTTTGATCCAAAGTTCTATAGAATTATATTATTTGACCAAAGAGGGTGTGGTAGAAGCCTTCCACATAATTCAATCATAAATAATACTACTTGGCACTTAATTGATGATATCGAAAAAATTAGAAAAAAGCTTAGACTTAATAAATTTCTGATTTTTGGTGGGAGTTGGGGATCAACACTAGGATTAATATACTCTATAAATTTTCCTCAAAATGTAATTGGAATGATTTTACGAGGCATATTTTTAATGACTAGGAAAGAGTTGAATTGGTTTTATAAAGATGGAGGAGCTAGCTTATTCTGGCCTGAAAAATGGAAAGAATTTGTTGAAACAATACCCAAAAATGAACAAAGTAATATAATTAAAGCATATCACAAAAGACTATTTCACAAATCAAAAGAAATAAGAGAAAAATTTTCAATTTTATGGTTAAAGTGGGAAAACTCTCTCGCTTCAATGCAGAAGTCTATAAATAATTATACTCCACCTGTAAATTATGCTTTAGCTTTTTCAAGAATTGAAAATCATTATTTTTTCAATAAAGGTTTTTTGGGAAGTGATGATTATATATTAAGTAATGCTAAAAAAATTGATAAAATTCCTGGAATAATAATCCAAGGAAGGTATGATATGGTTTGTCCTCCAAACTCTGCAAATAAACTGAAAAATGTTTGGCCAAGATCAGAATTAAAAATCATAGATTTTTCTGGTCACGCAATGTCCGAACCGGAAATTTCAAGAGAGCTAATTAAAGCAACAGAAAAATTTAAAAACTATAATTGAGCTGCTAACCTACATCCCTGATCTATTGCACTTTTAGCATCTAATTCATTTGCTTTTTTTGCACCACCAATTATATGAAAATTTGTCTTCCTAGTAGACATAGCTTCAGCCAAGGATATTTCAGAAGTCTGTCCTGCACAAATTATTATTGAATCAACTTTTAACATTTGAATATCTCTTTTTTCTTCTCCAAATGAAATTAGCAAACCTTCAGGAGTAATCTTTTCATAATTTACACCTGCTAGCATTTTAACTTTCTTTTTTTCTAAAGATTTTCTGTGTATCCATCCGGTAGTTTTACCCAATCTTTTCCCTACTTTTTCGTTTTTTCTTTGAAGTAAAAAGATTTCTTTAGAGGAATCCTCGCTTCTTATTTCATTTTTTTGTAGAACTCCTCCTCTTTCAATTGAAGGATCTGTTACACCCCATTTTTCCATCCACTTATTTATATCTAATGTGGGACTAATACCTGAACTAGAAATATACTCTGCTACATCAAACCCAATACCTCCCGCTCCAATAATGGCAATCCTATTTCCTAATTTAACTCCATCATTGAAAACTTCTTGATAGTCATATACAAAATTAACTTTATCCTGCCCCTCAATATCTATTTTCCTTGGGACTACTCCTGTTGAAATAATTATTTCATCAAAATTTTTAAGATCAGTTGTTTTTACTTTATGATCTGTTATTAAGTCAATCTTGAGCCTTTTAATTTCATTTTTATAATAATTGAGAAGACCATGAAATTCCTCTTTGCCAGGGATCATTTTAGCAAAATTTAGTTGCCCACCTATTTCATTGCTTTCTTCAAATAGTGATACCACATGTCCTCGTTGAGCTGCTGTTATTGAAAAAGAAATTCCAGCAGGACCGGCACCAACTACTGCAATTCTCTTTGATGTAAGAACCTTATTATAATTTAGTTCAGTTTCTCTGCATGCCCTAGGATTTACTAAACAACTAGTTAGCTTCATTGAGAAAGTATGATCTAAACATGCCTGATTACAGGCTATACAAGGTACAATTTCATTTGATTTATTTTCAAAAGCTTTTTTCACAAATTCTGAATCAGCCAAAAATGGTCGGGCCAGAGAAACTAAATCCGCACATTTATCAGATATAACATCATCGGCAACTTCAGGTGAATTTATTCTGTTAGATGCAATAATTGGGATGCTAACATTTCCATATAATTTTTTTGTAATCCATGAAAATGCCCTTTTTGGTACAGAAGTAGCAATTGTTGGTATTCTAGCTTCATGCCATCCTATTCCAGAGTTAAGAATATTTACGCCAGCTTTTTCAATCTCTTTTGCAAGAATAAGTACTTCTTCCCAAGAGGAACCATTTGGAATTAAATCAATTATAGATAGCCTATAAATAATTAGGAAATTTTTTCCAACTTTTTCTCTGATTCTTTTTACTATTTCTAAAGGAAATCGAATTCTATTTTCATAGTCTCCCCCCCAATTATCTTTTCTTTTATTAGTGTGACTAACTAAAAATTGATTTATAAGATACCCCTCCGAACCCATAATCTCAACACCATCATATCCTGCACATTTTGCCAAAAATGCAGATTGAGCAATATCTGAAATCTGTTTTTCAATTCCTTCTTCATCTAATTCATTAGGTGTAAAAGGTGAAATGGGTGCTTTTATTGGACTTGGAGCTACAGCTTTGTCATTATAAGCATATCGACCAGCATGCAAAATTTGCATTACAATTTTTCCACCTTCATCATGAACAGCTTTTGTAGAGATCATATGATTTTTTACATCTTCATCAGTCATCATCATTGCAGCGCCAGGCAATACTGATCCTTCTCTATTAGGACCAATACCGCCAGTGATTATTAGTGCAACTTGGCCCCTTGCCCTTGATGCATAAAATTCTGAAATACGCTTCCAATCACCTATTTCTTCCAAACCAGTATGCATTGATCCCATTATAATTCTATTTTTTAATTCTATAAATCCCAGATCAAGTTTTTTAAAAATATTTGGATATTTATTCATAATAATTTGCTTAATTTAGTGTTTAAACCTAAAACTTTTTTAAGTACTTTTATTTATTTCAATCGAATTAACTACAGACTTTAATTTTTCCTCAAGTTTTCTGTAAGAAGAGTAATTACTATTTTTTTTAGAAAAACCATATGCACTTGCTGAAATTAAAATATTATCATAAAGACTTAATGCTTTCCAAAACTTACTTCCCGTATTAAGAGTATCGTTCATTTTTTTTGTAGACATTGACATGTAAAGAGTATTTCCTTTTTGATAAGATTTGATAATTTTTTGACCATTCATATTAAATATCTTATTTAATTTAACATCATTACTTTTTATAAGATCTGAAATTTTTGAATACGAATTCAATACAGATTCCTGTTGAAATCTTACAGTAATTATAGATGATATGGGTCTTCTGATTAATTGATTTGAATTTCGGTTTGTGATACATTCCGTGAGAATTAAAACCAAGCTATTATTTTTTTCTTGGGTTAAATCACTATTAAGACAAAATTCTTTAGTTGATTTTATAGTTATTTGATAATCATCTAAACTATAATTAGCAGATTTTTGAATATCACTTACTTGATTATTAACACAAGACATTAATAAAAGGCTGATAGGAAGAAAGTTTTTTATAATTTTCAATAGCATGATATTTTTGTAAAAACTTTTACACCCTTTTTTTTATTTTTCAGTTGGTATATAAACTTTATGTTGAATATATGTCTAATTAATTATTATTTGTACATTTTATAAATGTATATATGTTTTTGAATTATTCTATAAATTTATAAAAAAATATTTTTGAAGGAAAAAAATGAATTGGATCTCAAACTACGTTCGACCTAAAATTAACGCTATTTTTTCTAAAAAAGATACGCCAGAAAATCTTTGGCAAAAATGTCCAAATTGTGGAATGATGCTTTTCCATAGGGAAGTAAAAGATGCTTTGTGTGTATGTAATGGATGTGGACACCATATGCTTATTCCTCCTAAAGAAAGGTTATTAAACCTCTTTGATGGTGGTATTTACTCAAGAATTGATTATGAGGATGTTATCGAGGATCCTTTAAATTTTAAAGATACAAAAAAATATACGGATAGAATGAAAGAAACAAGAAAAAAGACTGGTGAAAAAGACGCCATGCTACTGACTGTTGGAGATATAGGTAGGTTAAAAGTAACTGTAGCCGTTCAAAATTTTTTATTTATGGGTGGATCAATGGGCATGTCAGTAGGTAATAGTATAATTGCAGGAGTAAATAATTGTATAAAATTTAAAACACCTTTTGTAATGTTTGCAGCAGCTGGTGGAGCTAGAATGCAAGAAAGTATTCTTTCACTTATGCAAATGCCAAGGTCCACTGTTGCTATTCAATCATTAAAAGAAGCAAAATTACCCTATATTGTAGTCTTAACAAATCCCACTACTGGAGGTGTTACTGCCTCCTATGCAATGCTAGGAGATATAACAATTGCAGAACCAAACGCACTTATATGTTTTGCTGGTCCCAGAGTAATAGAACAAACAATTGGCGAAAAATTACCTGATGGTTTTCAGAAATCCGAATATTTACTTGATCATGGTATGATTGATATGGTTACTAGTAGGGACAAAATAAGGGATGAACTTATACTTTTATTACATATACTTATGAAAAAACCTCGTGCTATCAGAGGTGATATTAAAAAAGATATAGACGAAATCAATTCTTGATTTATATACTTTTTAAATAAAAAAGGAATTTTATGCACTGTCAAATTTAGTTAATGTAAAAGAAAAAAACTATTGTAAAAAAATCTTAAATAATTTCCCAAAAAGATTGGGTTTAAATAAATTAAGAATTTCAAAGCTTTTAAACAAAATTGGAAATCCTCATGAATCCTTACCTCCTGTAATTCATATTGCAGGGACAAACGGAAAAGGTTCTACAGTAGCATTTATAAAAGCAGGACTAGAATCCAGAGGTGATAAAGTACACGTTTTTACTTCACCACATTTAGTAGACATAACAGAAAGAATTTTAATAGCTGGAAAAAAAATTGACTTAAAACACTTTAATGTCTTATTAGAGGAATGTGTAAAAGCCAATGGTAACAATGACCTGAGTTTTTTTGAACTAATCACAGCAGTTGCTTTCTTAGCATTCTCAAGAGAAAAGGCTCATTGGACAATTTTAGAAGTTGGCTTGGGAGGTAGATTGGATTCTACCAATGTTATTAAAAGTCCTTTATTAAGCATTATAACTCCAATTTCTATGGATCATCAGGAATTTTTAGGTAATAACATAAAAAAAATTGCCTTTGAAAAAAGTGGTATCATTAAAGAGAATTCAAAAGTGATTATTTCAAAACAAAAAAATGCTGCCCTAAAAGTTATAAAAAATGAAGCAAATAAGGTTGATTGTAAAACATATATATATGGAAATGATTTTAAGGCAAAATACTGTAAAAATTCTTTTTTATTTATAACAAAAAGAAAAAAAATAAAACTTCCAATCCCATTGCTTAATGGAATCCATCAAATAGAAAATGCCTCAGTTTCAATTGCTGCACTTATAGAATTAAAATGTAGAAAAAAAAACCTAGTTGATGCGCTAACCAAGGTTTCTTGGCAAGGAAGATTACAGAAAATAGAAAAAGGTAAATTAATACCTAAAAATTCAGAACCTAATGGAGAAGTATTTTTAGATGGTGGTCATAATAAATCAGCAGGAATAGCATTATCAAAATGGGTGAAAAATTTCGAAAAGATTAAATTTTATATCATACTAGGAATGATGAACAACAAGGACGTTGAAGGTTTTCTTAAGCCAATAAAACCATATATTTACAAATTAATTGCAATTAAAATACCTCAACAAAAAAACTCATACGATGCCAAAGATATTTTTGAAAAAACTAAGTCTCTTGATATTAATTCTCAAGTCACTGAAAGTCTGGAAAAGGCATTACAAATTGTATACAATGAAAAAACATACATTCCAAAAATAATACTGATTACGGGATCACTTTATTTAGTAGGGTCATTTCTGGAAAAAAATTAATAAATCAATAATTATTATTTATTTTCTTCAATCCAACTTTGCAAAGAAGCTTTGGGAGAAGCGCCAACTTTAGAAGACACCATTTCACCATTTTTGAATAGAAATAATGCAGGTATCCCACGAACGCCAAATTTACTAGGTGATACTGGATTTTCATCGACATTTACCTTGGCTATTGTAATTTCACCTTCATACTCGGATGCTAATTCTTCCAGGGCAGGAGCTATTTGTTTGCAAGGTCCACACCACTCAGCCCAAAAATCAACCACAACTGGTAGTTTTGATCCAATCACTTTGTCATCAAAATTTTCATCTGTTACTTGTGTAATTGCCATAATATTATCCTGGGTTAAATTGTAGTATAGTACTTAAATAAGGTTATTTAAATTCATTTTCAATATTTTCTAAAAGATCTTTTATTTTATATAAAAATTTTAAATCTTCTACCTTTCCTTCATCTTCAAGTTTGGCTCCAAGATTTTCTATTTCCATAAATGCTCTATTAATATTATTCCATGGTGATTTAACTGTATCGGTATCAGGATAAAAAACTCTATCTGCTAATTTTTTTTTTATTCTCGCCTTTTCATCTTTTTCTAAAATGTTTTGATTTTCTTCAAATAATAATATTTTTGAAAATTCACTATAAATTTTTCCTCTCTGCATTGAATTAAAGTCTTGAGTTGTGAGATCGATAAATTTTTTTGAAATTTCAAGCTTTTTTTCCCAACTTTCTTCATGAAATTCTTGCATTAACAATTTTTGAGATTTATTAGCGAATCCATATGCATATATAGATTCTTCAGGCTCTTTATCCAGTTGATCTATTTTATATTCTTTTTGATCATCCATAATAAATCTCTTTAGTTTAGATAATATTTCATTATTCTCACTAAGAAATTTAGCTCTCCTTTTTAATTCGTCAAAACCAATAGTCTCATATCCAATAACTGCATTTGCAAATTCACCTTTCATAAGGATTGGATGCTTATTCTTTATAACAGTTCTCAATATTTTAGGAGTAGTATTATTTATAATTTCTTTAAATTCATTATCTCCTAATCTCATAAATTGTATAGGGTCATTCCTTAAATCAAAAGCTTTTATATTACCATTTGTATCTTCGCAGATATAAGAAACTACATAGAAACGCGTCAATCCAAAATAAAACTCTGCTGAAATTACAAATTCTTCCTCTTTGATAAAATCAAGAGCTTCAATTTTACTCATAGTTTTTAAACCTGACTCCCATAAAATAGGCGCTTTATTTTTGATTATTTTGGCTATGCCTATAGTTGCTCTAGTATCATCTAGTGCATCATGAAATGTTAAATTATTTCCTTGATCAGATATAATATTATCACTGGCAAGTTGTTCCAATTTAAAGATTTCCTTACCTTTTTCATTAAAAGAAGTTTTTAAAGTACCAGGGTAGAAATGATTTGCAGATCTTGCCAAGTTTATAATATCTCCTCTCTTATTTGACACACCATAATTAGTTGAACTTGTTAAAAAAGGTGGAAAAAGATTTTTATAAAATGTTCTTCTTAAAAATTCTTCATCAAAATTTATTGAATTATATCCAAAAAATGCTAATGGACCGTATTCTTCAATCCATTGATTAAATTTTTTCCACATCAACTTCACCAAATTATAATGTGACAAATTTGTGTGCTCTCCTGGAATTCTTTTATTTACTAATAAAGCTGCAGGCTCAGGGACTACACCTGGTTTTAATATGCAGGAACATTCAAAGTTATCTATTTCTTCTAATGTTTCATTTGTTATTACTGCTCCTACTTGAATAATTTGATCCCAATTATAATTCCGTCCTGTAGTTTCAAAATCATAAAATATAAATCTCAACTCAACACTCCAAAATCATTTTTTAATTCTTTTAGAAAAAAACGAATATCTTTTCTATTGATACCAACTGAACTTATTTTCAAGTTTCTTTCGTCATAATTTTTATGACAATCTTTAAATTCAATTTGCATAAATGTGTCTGGTAATTTTTCACCAAGTCTTTCAGGCCACTCAACTATTGTAAGAAAATTTTCATAAATATTATTCAAACCTATTTCTTCTAGTTCACTCGAAAATGAAATTCTATATAAATCAACATGACATACTTTTGGTTTAATATTGTCATAGGTTTGAACTAGGCTAAATGTCGGTGAAGGAATATCCTCATAAACTTTTGAAATGTTTAAATACTCTCTTATTATACAACGTGCAAAAAAAGATTTACCAGCTCCAATTGATCCTTTTAAGAATAAAATATCTCCTATTTCTAAAATTTTAGATAATCTTTTTGCAATTAAAGATATATCTTTGAAACTTTGACTGTTTATTAATAATTCCTCCTTAATTAGCTTCATTTTTTCCATTCTTATCTTTTAAATTTTTACCATCAGGATTTACTTCAATTTTTTCTCTTTCAAACATTATTCGTACGATAGCACCTTTTTCATTTTTCCTATTTTTTTCATTACTAAAAGTTACAGTTGCATC